>JAITGX010000106.1 GCA_031280275.1 Synergistaceae bacterium | reverse complement strand
GATGTGACAGAAAGTCCAATAGAGCGGCCTAAACGTAATCAGCGCAAATATTATTCGGGAAAGAAGAAACGGCACACGCTGAAAACGCAAATAATCATCAACGCTAAAACGCGTAAGATGACAGCTGTTTTTGTAAGCCATGGAAGCTGTCATGATTTCAATATGCGGAAAAGATCCATTGAAGTAAAGGTTGTGAAGCGTGTGAAAATCCAAGCGGACAGCGGTTATCAAGGTATAAAGAAATATCACGGTAACAGTGATTGAACATGTGAACGTGTGTTTGAAGCGGTTTCATATCTTTGCTGAGCGTTACCGTAATCGACGCCGTCGATTTGGATTACGCATATCGCTTATGTATGGTTTATATAATTTTGAGCTCGCTCGCTAATTTCCGAAGAGGTCTATTATGTCATTCACTCATCTCTTCTAACCAGAATAGCTCTGGTGTATATCCGAAATTAACTTCTTACAATCTCTCTGTGCGTCTTCAAGCAATTTGCAAGTTTCGGATTTTCCTGAACGCATACTCCTGATTTCGTCAATCTGTGAGTCGATTTCGGTGATGCGTGTTTGGTAGTTCTTTGACAAGAAATTGCCCAGTGCATTGTTGAAATACTTGACGACTTCGTTTGCCGTACTATCAAAGCCTGCGCGGAGTTCTTCTCGACCTCTTCTCATTTCTTGCTCACGCTCATCCGCTTTTACTTCTTCTTCTGCCTGCATTACAATGGATAACACCACACCGAGAACACCAAGCGTCTTCCCGACGACATTGATACCCTTAACCCATTTGAGCGCTTCCCACGGCTTGAAACTGTGTCCGAAGAAGTGACCAATATCTAAGACCATCTGATGGACATTGCTGCCAGCGAATGCTTTGAGTCCGTTCGCCGCAGCGTTCGTTCCAGCGGTATTTGCAATAATTTTACCGCTGCCCTGTGCTAAAACATCCGACTTATAGATTTTCTCTATAAGCGGGTTGCCTTTCTCGTTTTTGCTCTGCAAGCGGAATTTCAGCGTCTGTGAAAAATCCGATTTGTAGAATTCGTCTAATTGTGACTGGCAATCTTTCGACAATGCCTCGATTCTGCTGGTTACGCGCTCAACGCAAGCGGCGATAATGCTATCGACCTCACTGCGTGCAGCGGTAATAGCGTTATTGGCGTCGTCTTCGTTGCTGCAGCTGTAAATTGAGTTCGCAATGTCACGACCCTTTTCTCGAATTTGAGAAGCGGATTCTTCAAAGATGGACTTAACCGCTGATTCAATCCTCCATTGAGTGTGCGATATTATGTAGCGTTCTTGAAGCAAATGCTCTTCAAGCGCATCAATGTCGCTATCCCCAGTTGAGGGTTGATACTCATTAAGGGCTTTCTGGAGGAACTCAAACAGCCTATACAGAACTGTGGTCATCTGCGAGGAAATGCCCTTGTCAAGGACAAAAACGTTTAGCGTCGTAACAAGAGTGTCATAGTTACTGCGTTCTCGCAATTCGCCCGCAGTTTCAATATCTGTCTCACAAAGGCTGTCCAAATAAGATTCAGCATCTACAAAGACCGTCCGCAGCTGCGCCGGCGTGTATGGGGTGGTCACTTTCTCCAAATCACTCAGCTTTGTTTCCTGATTCTCCGGTGTGTTGCCGATGTCCGCCATCTTGTTTACAATCAGAATCATTTCGCCTGCTTTGTCCTTTTCAAGTAACAGCTTACGAAAATTCTGCCCGATGTAATCATTAAACAACTCCTGAGTGACCACGTAGACAAGCATATCGGCGTCTGCTATTGCCTGATAGGAAATTTCATCGTGGTCTGGGCGGAGCGTCGTGTGAATGCCCGGGGTGTCAATGACCTTAATGCCATTCCAGTCATAAAAGTGGGCTTCCTGTGTCGTAATACCCGCGCCTATGGCTATGTCTGCTATGCCAGTTAAGGCTTTAAGGATAGTTGATTTACCGGCACTGTACTGCCCTGCAAAGACAAGGCTCACAGGCTTATTGCCTTCAAACACCTCTTGCGGCAGCCCGCTCTCGTCGAATCCGATTTTGCCGAGCAAATCTCGGACGTTTTCAAGTAATTTTTTGCTTTTTGCCGTCCATCCTGCTATGGATACTGAGTCATGCTTTTTCATGGTGGTTGCCTCCATTACTTCATAATCAGAAGTTCCGTGATTTGCTGCGCCATCCGAATTCGGTTCTTTGTATTGGCGTCAACGGCATCGAGGAAAGGAATGTGAGCTATTCGAGGAGCGCCGTCGATATCCTGGATGGTGATACTTTGGACATCAACCGACCCCCTGTCAGCCTTGCGCCATAATGCCTGCAGCAACATTGATTTTATGTTATCGTTCTTTATAATGTACCACACTTTTTCTTTCAGAAGGTTAGATAACGCTTTGGCGGCATCGTTCGGGAATACTTTCCCGTATTCAAACACCAGCATAACCGCATATCCCGGTATTCTGGCAACGCTTGAAATATGCCACTCTAGTCCCTCGTAGCCCAAGTATGCCAGCGCCTCCTTAATAACGGCTCCATTCATCTCCCGCAGCTTATTGTTAAGCGAAATGGCAAACTCGTGCTGCGTTTGTGACAGTGTAAAGACCGAATGGATAACCCCGTCTATAGTACGGCTCATAGGGTATAATTGTTTTCTTAGCAATTCGTAGGACAAGACATCAAGCAACTTCTTTCGAAGTTCAGTCACCATTTTATCAATGTGGTCTGATAGTTTCTTTTCTAATTCCCGCCGAGCGTCACGGATTTTCTTTTCGCGGTCGCTGAACAGGAACGACCCTAACCACCCAAGTAAGCTGACTCCTAAGCCAATTCCCAAGCCAATCCAGCCGATGGGATTCCAAACATTAAGCAGGCTCGCTATCATAAGCCCACTGCTAAGCAGCGTGGTAGTCCAGTTCCATATACGCTTACTATTAACAAGTATCTGCATATTGATTAAATCGTCGGAAAACACAGTGTGAGAGAACTTTATCTCAGCGTTAATCTCGCGGCTGATTTCCCGCAGTTCTGCCTCGCACTCTTCGCCGAGTTGTTTTAATAAGTTAGAAGCGCGCTCTTCGACCCTATGCTTCTTTAAAATCTCGCCCCATTTGGAACTTGCGCTCGAATTGTCATAGTTGACCTCCGCAAAGGAGGCTATTTCACGTTTCAACTCGCTGGAAATAGAGGTCAGCAACGTTTTGATTCTGTTTATGCTGTCAGTTTCAAAATCATCCGTCCATTTTTCCAGTTTCCTCTTTTTGCCGACGAGGACTGACCCTTGCTCGCTGTTTTTTGCGCTCTGGCTAAACAGAGTCTCCAAGGCATCTACTACAGGAACAATGACAATATCCAAGAACGACTTTATCTTGTAAAATATACAGTTTTTTCGGACCTCACTCACGATAAGGTTATCGACATAGCTGAAACGAGACAGGCCGTAAAATTCAGAACTATCTTCTTTGGACTCGGCTTGCTGCGAAAGGAATGCGGACTTCAAGTGGACATACGCAAATCTTATGGCATGCCAATCCTGACCATATTGATTTCCGAACGCAAAGAACTGTTGCTTGATAGCTTCCAAGCGGGTATTGTCAAACTTTTTCTGAACATCACGCTTGAACATTTTTATATTGGCTGCCGAATTGACATCTGCCTTTATGTTAATGAGGCAAATAACCGGCTTTCCAAGTTCAAGGATTCTATTCAGGCACTCCGCTTCACAGGCTTGAGGCGCATCATCCGTAATCAAGAACAATATGAGGTCGCACTTCTTGGCGGCCTCAAAGGCGATATTCTCATCATCCTCTCCATCGAAAGCGGCAATCCCCGGAACATCTGTAATCTTTAAGTCCTTATATGTGTAAGTTCTAACATCACGAGTTGTTCGCTGAGCGCCCTTCCCGATTGACTCACCCTTGCCGTGGGTTAAAATCTCCATCAATGTAGACTTACCCGCCATGGTTCTCCCAAATAGTGTTATTGAGAAAGACGCTTCTGATAATGCCTTTATATCATCAACAAGCTTTTGTGGAAGAATCCCGAAGTTAGAACGGATTGATGATAATTGCGATACCAAACTTCTAGAGGTTGCGTTGTCGTTGAAATTGCTCTTTTGAAGGTTGTCTATTTCGCCTTGTAATTTTTGGGACACTTTATTGACTACCCGCCCGAGCAATGATACGGCATCGTCAGCGAGTTTATGTCCGCGCTTTGCATAGGCCTTGCATTCGAGCAATGCCTCTGACAAATCTTTAGGCGACTTGGGTTGTTGTGTTGAGGACATGAATATCAGTACCTTTCCGGATTGCAATCATTCCGCTTCTTCGTCCATCATTATTTTGTAGTGCTGCTCCTGCTCCAAGCGTTCACATGTTCAATAACTATACGCTCCGACTTTGGGGTCTCGCCGTTACCGTGATATTTCTTTATGCCTTGCGGGGAGATTTCTACGCCATTATACTTGCTTTCGTCAAAAAAGCAAACTGTCTCCTTTTTGACTTGTGGGGCTGGAGCCCAGAGCTTTTCTTCCGTATAGACGTATAGAAGAGAGAGGAGGATGACATTTTTACTGTCCAGCGGCACTCTTAGATAACTCTTGACAACCGCACAAGAGATAAATAGTATGATTTCTAAATGATACTTGTTGAAGTCAAGAAATTAAAAAGTAAAGAAGCAAATGTTTTTCGCTTACAAAAACGGCGAGGAAAAGGGGTGAGGACAAAAAAGCAAATCTATAAACAGGCTGATGGGTGTCCATGCATGGAATTTCTGGATTTTCGTTTTTGATTTAAGGAGAAGACAAAATGACGAAGCATCTGCGAAGCTGCAGCAAACGATTAGTGTCTTTTTTGACAATCCTTTCTTTGCTGGTGTTTTCCGCCAGCGCGTTTGCCAGCGCCAAAGTCAAGATCAAAGTCCCAGAGTACATCTCGGCAAACGCACTCACCATCTCCGTGCACAAGACTTTCCCGACCAGCAGTTCCATCACGGAGAGCGGAATCGGAGCCGGCGGCTCGTGGTTCAGCACCGCCAATACGGTCACGAAAGAACCCGACGGCTCCTGGCTCTTTGACACGGCAGGGACGTACTGTTACTACGTGCGGGGAACGAACTACTACAGCCTGGTGAAGCTCTTCAACATCACAGAGACTCAGGTCAACGGAAATGAAACGATTGAGCTGACAGCGGCTACTGGCCCGATAGGCGCTCACGGCTATGAGCCGGGCAATCCGTACCTGAACAACGCTCCTTCCAACTACGCCTCGGAGCTCCTCGACCTCCGCGACAAAATCCTCGCTGCGTGGCCGGATGATCTGATGGACGCTATTTACAGCAAGGACGGCCTCCGGGGCTATAAGGACTTTACGACTCCGACGTTCACAAAACAGAAGGCCCGACATGAGTTCACGAGTCAGGAGGACATGATGGAATTTGTGCAAAGCATCGTGAACTCCAGCCAGAAAGCCCATCTTTTCGAACTCGGCAAGACTCCGAACTACAATATGGTGATGCCGCTGGTTATTGTCACGAAATCCTCGATCCCCGCAGGCGCCACCTTGGCAGACGCCGCGAAGATCCTCCGCGGGAGCGGCAAACCCACCTTCTGGCACCAGGCGCAGATTCACCCGAACGAACCGGCTTCCGGCGAAGGCGCGCTTGCCATGCTTCAGGAGATGGTTGGCAGCTACGGTGATCCCCTGCTCGATAACGTCAATTACGTCTGTGTCCCGCGCATTAACCCTGATGGTTCCTACCTTTTTACTCGTGTGACCTATGGCGGGTTCGATATGAACCGTGACCACATGAGACTGCAAGCCAAGGAACTCGAATATCTTCACGGCGCGTTCACCCTTATCATGCCAGAAGTCTGCGCGGACGGACACGAGTTCACGTTCTGGAACGCGAACGCTGACGGTTACGTGACCAATGCCGACGACATCGAGAGCACCCCGGCCAGCAGTCTCAACAACCCGAAGGAAGTCAACGACTTCGCCATGAACGAGATGGCGGTGAAGCTCCATCAGGATTTGGGCGGGTCGGGCCTCCGCAGCTACCACTATGGTTACACGGTGAACAATCCCATCGGACGCGCTTACTACGGCCTCTTCGGTTCGATCTCCTTCCTGGTGGAGACCCGCGGCATCGGCGCTGGCAAGCACAACTTCCCCCGCCGCGTGTTTGCGCAGGTTACTGCGATGAAATCCCTGGCGGAGCAGACGGCTCAAAACGCCTCGCGTATCCGTGAGATGGTGGCCAATGCCCGCAAAGAAATTATCAGCAAAGGCAGGAACTACGACGAGGAAGACAAGCTCATCCTCCGGCACAGGTCTGGCGGCGAGACCGCTTACGCGCTGCAGAGGCCCACTTACAACATGGATGGCACGCTCCGCACAAACCCCGACCCCGTCAAGGACACCATGAACTACGGGGTGCGGCAGCCAGGGGACGAGAGGACCCGTCCCACAGCGTACATCGTCGCCAAAGATGCAAACAGCGATAATTTCAATCTGGGGCTTGCTCTCAACATTGTCAAAGCCCAGGGTGCGGAGTTCTACGAGATCGCGCAGGGTTCGGCCGCCAGCGTCAGGCAGTACTACTGGACGGGCAACGCTGGCAGCAACAGCGTCACCGCCGATTTGCGCGCCGAGACATCCGTCACGTTCGCGAACGGCGCTTATGTCTTCCCGCTGGATCAGGTAGCGGGGCCGGTGCTCTCCATGCTCTTCGAACCGGACGTCTATGACAGCAACGGATACAACGGCACGCTGGTGCAGTCTGGAATCGTGAAACGCGACGGGGTCGACGCCGACCACAACTACCCCATCTATCGCTTCGAGAAGAGCAATCCGCGCGAGCACCTGAGGGATATAAACGCTCAAAACACCGGTGGGGGCGGCAGCGGCGGCGGCTGCGACGCGGGCTTTGGTATCTATGCGCTTGTGACGGCTGCGCTTTTGGCGGGACTTCTTTACAAAAGAGTCAGGAAGTAACCCAGTACCGGCGTTTTTTTGTTGAACGTTAGGCGTAAAGCCATGAAGGGGGAATCTGACAAATTCCCCCTTCACAATTTTTTGAGGAAGTGCTGCCTCTCGCGGGGCTCTGCCCCACACCCCGCTTAGGGTGAGGGTAAACAGGAGACCCATGCCATGACTAGGGTCTGTTGACACAAATAATTTTAATGATAAACTATTAATATAAATATAATGAAAGCACAGTTTGAGCGCATATCTCCTTACTTCCCTCGTCAGCGAGGGAACGTGAAGCTCGACAATTTCACGTTCATTTCAGCCATTCTCTATATGGCCGAAAACGGTTGCAAATAGCGGGCCCTGCCCGCCGAATTCGGAAACTGGAACTCACTGTACAGGCGGTTCGAGCGGTGGGCTGAAAGCGGAGTGATGCAACGGGTCTTTGCCGCCCTGCAGGCGGAGGAAATTATTGCTGTCCGCGTTGAAGTCCTTGCGCAGGACAGCACTTCATGCAAAGCGCACCCGGATGCGCACGGCGCTTTAAAAAAAGAGGGAAGCAGTCCATCGGGAAGTCAAAGGGAGGCTGGAACACCAAGTTTCATGTGGTTTCCGCAGATGATAAGGTCATCGTTGAAATGCACCTCTCCGGAGGGGAGTGCCACGACGGCCCGGAAGGCCGGGTCTCAATAGAAGCTGTTGGTGAAAAAATCCCTGGCGTCCCCATACTGATGGACAGGGCTTACGAGGGGGGACGAAACCCGTGGCCTGGCCGAGTCAAATGGGCATGAGCCCATTGTGCCGCCTAAGAAAAACCGCAGGGGTCCGTGGGAATACGACAGGGAAAAATACAAGCGCCGCAATGTGGTTGAGCGGTGTTTTCGGAGGCTCAAGGAATTTAGGAGGGTCTGCACACGCTATGACAAACTGGATTTTATGTTCCTTGCCTTCGCTCAGTTTGCCTTCGTTATGATCTGGCTCAATTAGAGTCAACACGCCCTAGAATATCATACGCGAAATTTTTTGGACACGAAATCTTTTCGATGATCAACGCCTTCTTTCATACTTTTAACGTCAATGACTCAACTTCGCAGCGACTTTTTTGAACGTAAGTTATTGCGACTCAACTTTTGCAGCAGGAAAAAGAGGATTAAAGATTCGGATATAACTTATGGCATTTCTTTTGTCCCTATCGGCTTCTCCCTTTTGAGCTCGCGAAAAATACTCTGCTCCGCTAACGACAATATCGATAAACGCTCTAAAAGATGGAAGTATGCTGACATTGAAAAAAGTATTGTGTGACGGCGGCTATAGCGGTGAAGCTTTTGCGGCTCAAATCAAGGCGCTTACAGGGGCGGAAGTATAAATTGCTCAGCGTTCTGAATTGCATAAATTTGCGGTAATATCGAAAAGTTGAATTGTTGAGCGTACATTTAGGTGGTTGGATAAATGCCGTCGTTTATGGAAAAACTGGCGTACAATTCCACAAACCGCTATATAATGAAAAAGCACGTTCTACGGGAACCGCAAATTTTGTGAAAATTAGGAGTGATCGGGGTGCGTTATCTGTGGTTATGGGTATTTGCCGCCGTTTTGTGGGCGCTTTCAGGGCAGCACGCAACAGCGGCTGAGGTGAAGGCCGCGAAGTATCAAGTTGGAAAGGCTGTTGTTTGGGCCATCGCCGACTCCACCGGGAACAGGGACACCAGCGTTTTTTCCGGTGCGGCCCCCGAGGTTCTGGCGCAGTATATGCCGTCGGGCAAATCTCCCACTGCCGTCATGGCTTTCTTGGTAAAAGTGGGACATGAAACGGTCCTCATCGACACGGGGCTCGGTGCGCCGTCGGGCAGCCGGGCGAGTCAGCTCACCGCCGGACTGCGGCAGGCTGAGACGCCCCCAGAAGACGTGACTCTGGTACTTGTCACCCACATGCACGGCGACCACATCGGTGGATTGACCCAAAACGGCGGAAGGGCGTTCCCGTCGGCCCGCGTGCTGTCCGCGAAAACCGAACACGACTTTTGGCTCGATGAAAAATCGCCGGAGCGTTTCCCTAGCCGTAAAGCGGGGTTCGAGATGGCACGGAGCGTTTTGGGGCTGTACGGCTCCGCCTCGGAAACCTTCGAGTTTGACGCCATCGTGGCGTCGGGGATTCAGGCGCTTGACGCGCGGGGGCACACGCCGGGCCACACGGCGTTCCTGTTGGAGTCCGATGGGGAGAAAATGCTTTTCTGGGGTGACTTGGTTCACGCAGCAACGCTCCAGTTCGCCCGTCCCGACATCAATTCCCAGTACGACATGAACCCGGAGGAGTCCGCTGTCACCCGCACCCGTTTCATGGAGAAGGCCGCCGCCGAGAAGCTGCCCATCGCGGGGGCGCACCTGCCGTTCCCCGGCGTGGGAACGGTGGAGAAGAACCCCGCTGGAGGGTACGTCTACAACAGCCGCTGACCTTTATTCCACCGCGAAGGGGTCGTCCTCCATGTTGTCGTTCCAGACGTACTCCATCTGTCGGGCCGCTGCCGTGCTGATGTGCTGATGGTGGATGAAGAGGACGCCCACGAGAAGGCTAGCTTGTTCGTCGTTGACGTACTCCGCCGTCTCGCACAGTTTTTTCAACGCCTTAATGACTTAATGAACTATTCGCCCTTGACGAGTGTCCTGTTTGTCGTCACGCGAATATTGACATCTTTGTCGCTGTGAAAAAGCCAGAAACGCAAAATCTGAAATTTCGGAAACTCTTGAAAAGCGCACTCTATAGCGTATAATAGCAAAAAGCACTGATTAATGGGGTTCTTAGGGGCCTAAGGCCCCTAAGCGGGGCGTGGGGTGGAACCCTACAAGGGGTTAATCAGCGCTTCCTTAAAAACATTGAATAAATGAACCGGGGGGAACGGACATGGGTCTGGAGAACGGGGATTTGAAGCGGGAAAGCGCCGAGCAAAGCAGGGGGGTCGACTTCGACGAACTCATGCGGAAGTACGACACTGAGGCGCGTTTCCGGACGCCGCCAGGGTGGCAGTTGACCCTAATCGCGTTCCTGTGCGCGGCGTTGTCGGCGTTTCACTTCTACACGGCGGGGATGGGCCTCCTTCCCTCACAGAAACAGGGAGCCGTGCACCTGGGTCTGGTTCTCGTCATCGTGTTCCTCTTGTATCCGATAAAATCGGGCATGCCCAAGAACGTGAAAATTCCAATCTACGACTTCGCCTTGGCGGTGCTCGCCGCCGTGCCCCTGATCTACCTGGTTCACCAACTCGACACCATCGCCATGGAGCGTTCGGGCCTGCCGTCGGATACGGACCTCATCATGGGATTTCTCCTCGTTGTTGCCCTGCTGGAGGCCACGCGCCGCATCTCGAACCCTGTCCTGCCCGGTTTGGCGGTGGCCGCGCTGTTCTACTGCTACTTTGGCCGCTCCATGCCCGTGCTCTCCCACAGGGGCTTCACCATTACCCGCATCATCAACCACATGTACCTGGGCACAGAAGGCATCTTTGGCGTGCCGCTGGAGGTCTCCTCTACCTTCGTGTTCATGTTCATTCTGTTCGGCTCCGTGCTGGAAAAAACCGGCATGGGGCGCTTCATCATTGACCTATCCATGGCTCTGGCGGGCTGGTCCACGGGCGGTCCGGCCAAGGTGGCAGTGGTGGCCAGCGGGTTGATGGGAACCATTTCCGGCTCCTCGGTGGCCAACGTCTGCACCACAGGCATGTTCACAATTCCCCTCATGAAGAGTGTAGGCTACAAACCCTACTTTGCCGGGGCCGTGGAGGCGGTGGCCTCCACAGGCGGGCAGATCATGCCTCCGGTCATGGGCGCCGGCGCGTTTATCATGGCGCAGTTTTTGGGGGTTGGGTACCTGGAGGTGGCCGTGGCCGCCATCGTTCCGGCGCTCCTGTACTACTTCGCCGTCATTGTGCAGGTGCACTTCGAGGCCAAACGCCTGTCGCTGGTGGGCCTGCCCCGTGAACAGCTCCCCAAGGCTGGCGTGCTCCTCCGCGAAAAGGGTTTTCTCCTGATCCCCCTAGCGGCCATTGTCTACCTGCTAGTGGCCGGGTTCACGCCCCTCATGGCGGCTTTCGCGGGTATCATCGTCAGCGTGACGCTGTCGTGGATAAACTTCTTCATTCGCAGGAACAACATCGCACGCGAAACGCTCCTGACGCCCAAGCGCCTGGCAGAAGCCTTCGAGGCCGGGGCACGGGGGGCCCTTTCCGTGGCCTGCGCCTGCGCCTGCGTGGGCATCGTGGTGGGGACGGGAACTCTCACGGGTCTGGCCCTGCGTGTGGCAGGGGCGATTGTGGACCTGGCCGGGGGACACCTGCTGCTCACGCTGTTCTTTACGATGTGCGCCAGCATCCTTCTGGGCACCGGCCTGCCGACCACGGCCAACTTCATCGTGACCAGCACCATGGCCGCTCCCGCCCTCACGCGAGAACCCTTGAACGTCCCAGCCATAGCGGCCTATATGTTTGTCTTCTATTTCGGTATCGCGGCGGACCTGACGCCGCCCGTGGCTCTGGCGGCCTACGCGGGCGCGGGCATCGCGGGCGACGACCCGATGAAAACGGGCGCGGTGGCGTTCAAACTGGCGCTGGCGGGCTTCTTGGTACCCTACATTTACGTGTACAACCCCATCCTTTTATTTGTCGGCGCGGAGCCCATACAGATGATTCAGGCCGTGGCAACGGCGCTCATCGGCGTCTTTTTGCTGGCGATGTGCACTATCGGCCACTACAAAGCGCCTCTTCACTGGATTCTGCGCGCGGGCGCGTTCTTGGGAGCGCTGGCGCTCCTGGACCCCGGCACGCTGACGGACGCCGTGGGCCTCGCCCTGTTGGTGTTCATCCACCTGTTCCAGACGGCGAAGGCCAAAAAAGGAACTCCTTCCGCGTCTTGAAGCGTCGGCGCGGAATACGGCGAAAGGAGGGGGTGAAAGGCGAGTGTCCCCTTAGGCAATCGGAAGGCGGCAGTGGGTTTGAGATCGATATTTTAAGGCAAAATGATTGGAGGAATCAGGAATGAAAGGTAAACGGTTTGTTCTCGCGGCGGTTCTGGCGTGTACTGCGGCGGTTTTGGCGGCGGCCCCCGTCCTGGCGGCGGAGACGTTTTTGTCGATTGCCACAGGCGGCACCTCAGGAACATATTACCCCATCGGCGGGGCCATAGCCCAGGCAGTCAGTAAGAGTCCAGCCATCCAGGCCACGGCCGAGACAGGCAACGCTTCCGCCGCCAACACCAACCTCATCGCTAAGACGGAAATTGAAATCGCGTTCGTGCAGAACGACGTGGCTTTCTGGGCCTACACGGGCCAGCAGATGTTCACCTCTCCGCTGACCAACCTGCGCGCCGTGGCGTCCCTTTACCCGGAGCACGTGCAGCTCATCACCACGAAGGACTCCGCCATCAAGACCCTGGACGATTTGAAGGGCAAGAGGGTCGGTATCGGCGCTCCGGGCTCTGGCGTGCAGAGCGACGTGCTTGCCCTCTTTCAGGTGGCCGGCCTCAAAACCGACGACATGAGGGCCGAGTTCCTCGACTTCGGCGCCACCACCAGCCGTTTCAAGGATAACCAGATCGACGCGGGCTTTGTCGTCGCCGGGTATCCGACGGCCTCCGTCATGGATCTTGCCACTACGAAGGACATTTCCCTCCTGAGCTTTTCCCCCGAATTCCTGAAGAAGCTGGGCGAGGCTCACCCCTATTTCATTCAAAGTACCATCCCGGCGGGAACCTACAAGGGAATCGACACGGACGTCACCACCCCAGCGGTTATGGCTATCCTCATCACCCATGACAAAGTGGCCGACGACGTCGTCTACGAGTTCGTGAAGACCATGTTCGATAACATCGCCGACGTGCACGCCTCCCACGCCAAAGGCAGGGAGATCAACCTGGAGACGGCGCTGAGCGGCCTCACCGTACCCTTGCACCCTGGGGCGGAGAAGTTCTACAAGGAAAAAGGCATGGTTAAATAAGTCCACACGTAACCCATAGTTCAAATGGTTCAAAGAGGCCCGCTGCTCCGGCGGGCTTTTTTGTTTTGAGCACGTCTAAACAACACCCGCCACATCGACGGCTGCCGTGCATTTGTTCAGTGGGTCACTGTTGGCGCCGATCAGTCCCCCCCACGGTGTAAACTCCCTCCACTTTACCGGACACCAAGCAGCTTTCCACCTGCCGTTGTTTTGCCCAATATTCAACTTTAAACTCAAAGGAATAGGTTTGACAAGGTGTGGACGGATGTGTGCCCCCCCCCCGGTATTCACTGACAGCAACTTGGTATAAAATACAAAAACGCTGATCAAGGAAGCACTGATCAATGGGGTTCTCAGGGGGTCTGAGACCCCTCGGGGTCCGAGACCCCTAAGCGAGGCGTGGGGCTCCAGCTCCACAAAGAGGGTTTCAGGGAGGCGGACAGTGATGAAAAAAGGGGCAAAAGTAAGGGCGGCGGCAATCGGGGAAGGCCTAAAGGTGAAAGTCTACCCCGACCCCGCTTTGAAAATGCCGGCGGAGAACGTGAGGCGCTTCGACGCGGAACTCAGCCTCTTCGTCGAAAAAATGCGCGTGACAATGGAGATGTACGAGGGGGTCGGTTTGGCCGCGCCCCAGGTGGGGATCTTAGAGAAAATAGCCCTGGTTTCGTGGGAAGGCTTTTTTTATGTCCTGATCAACCCCAGAATACTGGAAGAAGAGGGCTCGCAAGAAGGGGACGAGGGCTGCCTTAGTTTTCCGGGTATCTACGCTTCCGTGAAGCGTCCGGCCCGCATCAGGGTCGCCGCTATGGACGTGAACGGGACGGAGCGCTTCTACGATGTAGACGGCTTTCTCGCCCGAGCTTTTCTCCACGAGATGGACCACCTGGAGGGAAAGCTGTTCATCGAGTACCTTTCCACACTGAAGCGCGGAATGATCCGCAAAAAAATGTTCAAACGCGCGATGGAGGAGGACAGGTAGATGAGGCTTTGGTTCATGGGCAGCGGGGAGTTCGCTTCTTCCTGCTTGGAGCGCATGAGCGGGCAGCTCCAGTTCGAACGGGTCATCACGGGGCACCCCACCAGGGCCGGAAGGGGCCTGCAGGAGCACGCCTCCGCCGTCGAACGGGCCGCCCTGGGCCTGCCCTTGGAGCGTACAGGACCCCTGTCTCAAAACGAAAAACTTCTGAAAACCCTCACCTCTGACCCCCCAGACCTCATCTTCGTCGTCGACTTCGGACAACTCATCCGCGAACCCTTTTTGAGCACTCCCATTCACGGCTGCCTCAACATCCATCCATCCCTGCTCCCCCGCTGGCGTGGGGCCGCACCGGTGCAGCGCGCCCTGCTGAACGGAGACCTGACAACGGGCGTCACGGTCTTCCGCCTCACGGAGGAGCTGGATGCCGGCCCTATCCTGATCCAGTCCCAGGTATCGATACCTCCTCTAGTGGATTCTACCGAATTGCTTGAAATTCTCGCTTTGGAGGGTAGCCAAATCGCGGTTCGAGGTGTAAAATCCATAATTGAAGGTAGTTGTCAGTTTTTAGCTCAGAATTCTGAATTATCTACATACGCCGCCAAATTAGACAAAGCGGAGGCGGAAGTGTCATGGGGCCAAGATCCCATTCATATTCATAATAGGGTCAGAGCGTTCGCCTCCTCCACGGGAGCTTTCGTAGCTGCCCGCGGCAAAAGGCTGAAATTGTGGCGAACCGCCCCTGTGGACGCCCAGGGGAAGCCGGGACAGATTCTCTCCCTCGCTGGGGGGGGCCTGGTTGTGGCCTGCGCGGGCGGCGCGGTGCAGTTAGTGGAAGTCCAGGGAGAGGGCAAGCGGAGAATGAGCGGTGCGGACTGGGCTCGCGGGGATAGACTCAAGGCGGGAGAGGGGCTGATCTAAGTGGAAGATGGTATTTTGGGAGATTTGGCGTGTCGTTACGAATGGCCCAAAACAATAGCCGTGACAGGAGCCTTGGGCTCCGGCAAAACTGAATTTGTGCTGAACCTCGCCCGGGGTTTGAAAAAAAACGAAAAAAACGTCACTATTGCTGACGCGGATATTATCAATCCCTATTTTTGCATACGCCAAATCGCCGAAACCCTTGAACAAGAGGGTTTTTCCATTCTAACCCCTCCAGAAGCCGCCAAATGGTCCGACATGTCCGTCATCAACCACCACATAGGCAACGCTGTGCTGGGGCCCTCCGACCACCTGATTCTGGACGTGGGCGGCGACGCTGGCGGCGTGCGAGCCCTGAAGCAGTTCGAGCTGGACATTGAGTCCAGGGGCTACATACTGCTGCTGGTGGTCAACGCCTACCGCCCCAAGACCTCTACACCCCAGGGCGTGGCGCGGATGGCCTCCCACATGGAGACCTTGGGTGGGTTAAAGGTCGGGGCCCTCGTCTGCAATTCGCACCTTATGGAAAGCACGACGGTAGAGGACGTGATCCAAGGGCTGGACTTGGTTATGGAAGCGGGGAAAAGCATGGGATTGCCGGTGCTTTACGCCGCGCTCGTCCCGGAGCTTTACGAGGGCGCGAAAGTCCTGACCGGCGGGCGCGGCATCCCCCTGTGGCCGCTTCTCCGCTTTATGAAGCGCCCTTGGGAAGGTTCAGAATTGTGGTCATAAACACACGGATCTAAACACACGGATCTGAAAGGAGTCGTTTGCGATGGCGAAAGGACGCGTGACGGTGAGGGAGGAGTTTTGCAAGAGCTGCAGCCTGTGTATTGCAGCCTGCCCCACGAAGGTGCTCAAGATATCCGAGCGCATCAACCCCAAGGGGCACCGGCCGGTGGAGCAGTTCAAGGAGGGCTGCACGGGGTGCACCCTGTGCGCCAGAGCCTGTCCGGACGTAGCGTTGTCCGTGTACCGTATCGACTGAGGAGGCGGAAGTCATGGCAAGAGCGCTGATGAAGGGAACGGAGGCCATAGCGGAAGCGGCGATTCAGGCCGGGTGTAAGTACTTTTTTGGCTACCCCATCACCCCGCAAAACGAGATCCCAGAGTACATGTCGGCCCGCCTGCCGGAGGTGGGAGGCACGTACTTGCAGGCGGAAAGCGAGGTGGCCTCCGTCAACCTGCTGATGGGCGGGGCCGCCACGGGCTACAGGGTCATGACGACCTCGTCGAGCCCTGGCATCTCCCTGATGTCCGAGGGTATTTCCTACATCGCAATGGCGGAACTTCCCTGCGTCGTCATCAACGTCTCCCGCAGCGGGCCGGGGCTGGGGAACATCCTCCCTGCGCAGGGCGACTACAACCAGGCTACCCGAGGCGGGGGGCACGGCGACTACCGCATTATCGTGCTGGCGCCCGGCAACCTGCAGGAGGCCGTGGAGCTGACCCAGGACGCCTTCGCCCTCTCTCAGAAGTACCGCACCCCCGTCATGCTCCTGGCCGACGGCTTCATGGGTCAGATGATGGAGGCCGTAGAGATTGAGCCGCGTGAGACGGAAAATCCCTCTTCCAACGCGGAGTGGGCTATGGGTTGGCGGGATGAGAGGGGCGGCAAACGTGTGGTGATCCGCAGCATGCTGCTGGACCCCGACAAGATGGAGCCGTTTTCCGCGCATCTTCAGGAAAAGTACGCAAAAATCCGGGAGAGCGAGGCCAGGTTCGAGCATTTCATGGTGGAGGGCGCAGAGCTGGCAGTCACCGCTTACGGAACGACGAGCCGCGTCTGCCGGTCGGCGGTCAGCAACCTCCGTGCCGAGGGACTGAAGGTGGGAATGGTGCGCCCCATAACGGTCTGGCCCTTCCCGGTTAAGGGCTATTCCAGCCTGCCCAAGAGCGTGAGGGGCATTTTGGACGTGGAGATGAGCCCGGCCTTCCAAATGGCCGACGATGTGCGCCTGGCGACGCTGTGCGGCCTCCCCGTGGCCACGGAGGGGCGCTGGGGCGGTTACTCCCCCTCCGTGCGCCAGATCGAGGACAAGTGCAAAGAACTGCTTAGAAAATAAGGGGGTGCCCTGAATGAGCGAAACTCAGGTTTTCGGAATACCGAAGATATGGAAGACGGACGTCCACACCCACTACTGTCCTGGCTGCACCCACGGCGTGGCCCATCGCTTGGTGTGCGAGGCTATTGAGGAGCTGGGGATTCAGAACAGGGTCATGGGGATTGCCCCCGTGGGCTGTGCGGTGCTGATGCACGAGTACATGGACCTGGACTTCATCGAGGCTCCCCACGGCCGCGCTCCGGCTCTGGCCAGCGGAATGAAGGCCGTGCGCCCGGAGAAGGTCGTTTTCACCTATCAGGGGGACGGGGATTTAGCTTCCATTGGCATGGGGGAGATCGTCCACACGATGAATCGCGGCCTGCCCCTGACCATCATCTTCATCAACAACGCCATTTACGGCATGACCGGCGGGCAGATGGCCCCCACGACGCTCCTGGGGCAGAAGTCCACCACCAGCCCCGCCGGGCGCTCCGCGAAGGTCAGCGGGTACCCCATTCGCATGTGCGAACTCCTGGCGACGCTGGAGGGCCCCGCTTACATTGAGCGCGCGGCTCTCACCCAGTCCAAGTATATCGTGAAGGCCAAGCAGGCCGTGCTCAAGGCGTTCAAGAACCAAGCGGAGGGAAAAGGCCTCTCCTTTGTGGAGCTTCTCTCCACCTGTCCCACCAACTGGGGTATGAGGCCTGTGGACGCCTGCAAGTGGCTTGAAGAAAACATGGTGCCCTACTACCCCTTGGGCGTCTATAAGGATTTCGAATAGGAGGCGGCGGGCATGGCTCAGACGGACAAAAAGTTCGAAATGTCCCTGATCGCCGCGGGGTTCGGCGGGCAGGGCCTGATGGTTCTGGGGCAGTTGATCGCTTACACGGGCATCGAGGAAGGGCGTTACGTTTCCTGGATTCCCTCCTATGGCCCGGAAATGCGGGGGGGTACCGCGAACTGCTGCGTCATCGTGTCCAGCGAGGAGATCGGCGCTCCCGTGGTGTCTGTGGCGGACGTGGTGGTGGTCATGAACCAGCCCTCCTTCGAGAAGTTCAAGGGTGAAGTGAAGCCAGGAGGGGTACTGCTCTACAACAGCGATCTGGTCAGGGCCGAGGGAGTCGCCTCCGGCATCCGGGTGATCGCTGTCCCCGCCAACACCATAGCGGCGGCGGAGGGCAGCGAGAAAGTGGCCAATATCGTCATGTTGGGGGCCGCTGTAGCGGCCTCGGGGATTGTCTCAGACGGCGTCTGCGTGGAGACCTTAAAGGAAAAGCTCGGCAAGAAAAAGCCCGAGTATCTCCCCATGAACCTCTCCGCATACGAAAAAGGCAAAGGACAGGGGCTAGTCTAACGGCTTTGCCGGCAAGGGGACAAAGCAAAAGAGGGGGATAATCAGCAGTCTTCGATTACCCCCCCCCTCTTGAACAATGACGCTTATTTCGGCACGCCTGGCCGGGCAAAGGGGTCCCCGAAGCGGTACTCGCCAAAGGCTAGGGGCGTGCTGGGAAAAGCGCGGAGGGACATACGCAGGGCGATTTTGTTTTCCTCCAGCTCTGTGCGGTCGTTGTGGTACACAATTTCCCACCCCAGGCAGTCGGTAAGCCATTGCAAGGTGTAATCGACCTCGTACAGCAGCTCCGTGGTCACGTCGTAGCTTCCCTGGACCGTCAAGAAAAGTTCCTTGCCTAGGGGAATCCGCACCTGTTGATGGAATCTTTCCAAGTCTGCGAGGGCGTCCCAGAGCATGGGAGACGTACCCCACGCGTAGCGCCGCTCGTAGCCCGTTCCGAACTGAACCGGACCCAGCCGCCAGCGCAGGCCTAAGAAGCTGTTGACGAGCTGCTGGTCAAATCCATCCCGGTCGTAGAACCATGTCTCGTAGCTTGAGTTCATAAAGAGCGTCGCGCTTTGGGTGACGGGGACCTCGGTGTAGTGATAGAGGATTGCGCCATAACGCGAGATGGAGTCGTTGGAAAAGGTGGGGGTCTGTTCCTGGTACTCGCCCCAAAGCGTCCTGAGTCGGTACCAGGAGCGCGGAAAGGCCGGATCTTTAAACCAAGGCGAGAAGAGGACGAACTCCGGCTTCCGCTCCAAATGCCCTTTGTAGATGTGATGCGTGTCTTGTCTCACCGAGATATACTCGCCCCAAGTCCAATTCACGGAAGCCTGCCAGTCAGAGAAATTATAGAGCAGCGACACCCTGGGGCGGTATCTCGTCTCGTCCCACGCCTCATCCCAGGTGTACTCAACTCCGGCGGTCACGGCTAGGTTATTCGTGATGTTCTGGTAAACCGAGGCCATCCATTCCATGCCCGCCGTGCTCACGTAAGCAACCCCCAGGTCGAGGAACCCCGTGTCCCAGCCGTAGACCCCGCTGAGGCCCACGATAAGACCCCGTGTTTCACCGTACTGAATGTAGGGAGTGATAGGGCGCTGCAAGGCCTCCCGATCGATTAGGACAACGTAGTCCAAGGGGTAAGTGAAAATGTACGCATCACCCAAGTATAGTCTCGGGGTTCTCGCAACCACCCGGCGGCCTGGGTAAATGGTCATGCGTTTCGCCTCCAGGCGGTAATGGGGGTGATCCAGGGCACAAGTGGTGACGATGGCGTCTCGCACGATGCCAATGGACTCAGGCAGCGGATCTTCCCCTGCTTTGGCCTTGGCGCTTGGGCGGATGAGGCCCCGCGAGAGTGCGGTATCGTAGGGCAGGACTCGAAGCTCTCCCCCCCGCACGTAAAGCCTCCCCAAGCCGGTGGGAAAGTTGCTTTTTGAATTACCCGCGACGGCCTCTCTTGTCTCTAGGTTGTACTCCAACCTGTCGCTCGTCAGGGTTCTGCCTTCAGCTTGCATCTCCACCACGCCGCCCGGCAGGGGCAAAGCAACAACGTCCTGTGTCACGGCGTCGTAGTCGATGCGGTCGGCGCGCACCACCGTACTCCCATAGGTCATCACGGCCCTGCCCTCGGCGCGGGCCTTGGCGGTCTCGTCGTCGTAGCTGACGCGCTCCGCGTCCAAGGTGACAAACTGGGGCCTGGGAGCGCTTTCAGCCTTCGGGGCGTTTTTGGCCTTTTTGGCCCCGGACGCGCCTTCGGCTTCAAACGCGCCGGCGATCACAAGAAAAGCAAGAAGCGCTGTGAGTGCCAGGCGCGCGAAACGGGATAATCGGATAACCTTTATCGTTTCGATGGTTTCGTCCATCGAATAACCCCCCCTTTCTCCAGCAGGATAAACCCGGCCTTGTCCAGGCTGGCCACGTCCGCCTCCAAAATGAACTCGCTGTCGTAAAGGATCACGCCCTCTGGAAACAAGAATTCATCTGCATCCTGCGACCATGAAAGGCGCGGACTTTGCAAGTTTAGCATACGTTCGCTGGTTTCTATAGTCCCGGTAAGGACCGCGACGTCCACTGATATCGTTTTCTCCGAGTAAAACCCGCGCTCGCCGTGAAAGTACCACTCCTTGCCGCTGGCCAGTTCACGCCACACGTACACGGGGATCAGCTCTATCAAGTCACCGCGCCGTTCACCCAGAGGTGAGCGAAGCCGCCAGAGGTCCCCGGAGATAATTCGCTCGAATTCCACGTTTTCTAAGACGAGAGCCGGGGCATTCTGCAAGGCCAGCCGCAGAAGTTCTGCGTCCAGATGGTAGTCCACGAAGGCGCTCCCCAGCAGCCAGCCAAGACCCATGAACGCCAGGAACAAAATAACAAAGGTTTTTTTTCCGATCTTCACAACACTTCGCACATCCAATTCAGAAAAGGGGAGTATGCCCCTTGCTCCAATTTCAGCTGATGTTTCCGTAAATCGTTATAAACGATAAAAGACCTTCATCCAAGAGGTGAAAATATAATTATAGCGGTTTTAAAAGGGATGTACAAAACCGATTGTATGGGCAAGGAGTAAAAAATTCTACTTGGAATAGGCTTCAAGCGATGAGAATGCCAGGGGGCTCACGTGGTCCTTTATATGGTGCGTCATTCATGCATCCAGCCAGCATGGCAGCGGCCGCTGAAGACGAAGCCAACGCGGTCATACGGAAGAAACGCGCCGGCAAAGATACGAGAAGGACGAGGTATCATCACAACAGGAATTACTTGCATAAATGCTTAAATTGCTGACATTGTATCTAAAAAAGGAAAAATATCGAATTGTGGAAGGCGAATATTAGACCTCTTCTGGAATTAAAGTAATGTTTAAATGTGCCGATCTGTATGGGTACACGAAGACGGCGATGAAGGTGACGGCCGGTATTTTGCGCAAGGCATACGCAGCGAAACACAAGCGGCGCGGGAGGCACGCCAAACTGGACGCTGCGG
>JAITGX010000105.1 GCA_031280275.1 Synergistaceae bacterium | reverse complement strand
GCGTCTGACGGGGAATAGTGAGACTGTTATCAAGCTGGCTGTGATCAACCTCATGTTGAGACGCCTTCGGTCTGCCTGAGACCTTTTAAAACACGCTCTAAGAACCCCATTAATCAGTGCTTCCTTCAGTTTTATTTGCCGAGGCAAACAAAGAAAAAGGAATGTCACGTCGAGGGAAAAAGGTTATCACTCAGGTAAAAGACGTTTTTTGGCCTTACGTAAAATCAAGTATGTTTGTTTTTAAAAACTTTTATGCTATAATATTTTTATAGATTTATGGTGTCGCGCAGTTTTGTGTACAAGATGCAACGGACGGTGCAAGGGAGGTTTTACGATGATAAGTGCTATGACGTGCGGCGGCAGCCCCCAAATGCCTCTGTCCTTCCTGAACGGGGAAGAAGCTTGCGCTATCTGCAAGATCGGCGGAGGGGAGAAAACGAGAAAATTCCTTGAAAGTCTGGGACTCGTGGCGGGTGGCGAGGTGATGATGGTTTCGAAGAACGAGGGTGGCGTTATCCTGAACGTCCGAGAGTCGCGGCTGGCCATCAGCCGGGAGATGGCGGATAAGATCATGGTCGAACCCAAGAGTGCAGCGAGAGTTTGAAAGGGCAAGGAGCATGCTGACGCTGAAAGACGTGCAATGTGAGCAAACGGCCCGCGTCGTGAAATTAGAGGGAAACGGGGCGGTGAAACGCCGTATCATGGACATGGGCCTCACGAAAGGCACGGAGGTTTACGTGCGGAAGTCCGCCCCTCTGGGAGATCCTCTTGAACTCAACATCCGGGGCTACGAACTCTCCTTGCGCAAAGAGGACGCCGGCATGGTACTGGTTGAATTGCTGGATAAATGAGACTCTGAGGGTGCTGCCCTGCGGGTGCTGCCCCGCGTCCCTTGTTTCCCAGGGGACGCATATTTTTTAGGAGGAATTTTTTATGTCTGTAACTATCGCTCTCGCGGGGAACCCCAACAGCGGCAAGACGACGTTGTTCAACAGTCTGACAGGGCTGAATCAGTTCGTGGGCAACTGGCCCGGCGTCACGGTGGAGAAAAAAGAAGGTGCCCTGAAGGACAACAAAGACGTGATCGTCATGGACCTGCCAGGCATATACTCCCTTTCTCCCTACAGCCTCGAGGAAGTGGTGGCGAGAAATTACCTGCTGGACGAGCGGCCTGACGCGATCCTAAACATCGTGGACGGCACGAACATCGAGCGCAACCTGTATCTGACGACACAGCTCTTAGAACTGGGAATCCCCGTCGTCGTGGCGGTCAACATGATAGACTTGGTTGACAAGAAGGGGGACGTTCTGGACGTGGAAAAGCTCTCCCGCCGGCTGGGGTGTGACGTGGTGCGCATCTCCGCGCTGAAAGGGACGGGGGTGAGGGAGGCTGCCGAAAAAGCGCTGGAAGCCACCAGACGCACAGCCGCTCCCTCGCCGGCCTTTGCGTTCAGCAACACGACGGAGCGGACGCTTTCCTCCGTGGCGGGTCTCATGAAGCCCAAGCCGGGACAAGAAATCCCGAAAGGGCAGAAGCGGTTTTTTGCGGTCAAACTTTTCGAGGGAGACGAAAAAATCGTGGAGCGCGTGGTCGTGTCCGACGCCGCAGCCTTGGCAGCCGTGAGGGAAAAGGCCGAGCGCGAGTTCGACGACGACGCCGAGAGTATCATCACCAACGAGCGCTACACCTGCATCGCCGCGATCGTGGAGGAGTGCTTCCGCAAAAAGAGCGCGTCCAGGGTGAGCGCTTCGGATAAAATCGATCGCGTCATCACCAACAAATGGCTGGCCTTTCCCCTTTTTGCCCTGGTGATGTTCCTCGTCTACTACGTTTCCGTGACCACCGTGGGAGCGTGGAGCACCGACTGGGCCAACGACGGGCTGTTCGGTGGCGGCTGGCGGCTTTTTGGCATCGGAACGGCGGACTACGAGGCTGCCGTCGAGGCCTTCGATCCCACCTCCGGCGCGGCAGAGCCGGACTCAGCAGGTTTCGGCCTCTGGATTCCCGGCATTCCCTCGCTGGCCGATAACGGGCTGCAATGGGCAGGCGTGTCAGGGTGGCTTCGGAGTCTCATCGTCGACGGCATTGTCGGGGGCCTCGGCGCGGTGCTTGGTTTCGTGCCGCAGATGTTCGTGCTGTTCATCTTCCTGGCGATATTGGAAGACTGCGGCTACATGGCCCGCATTGCCTTTATTATGGATAGAATTTTCCGCAAATTTGGCCTATCGGGCAAATCTTTCATACCCATTCTGATTGGCACCGGCTGCGGCGTGCCGGGCCTTATGGCGTCCCGCGCCATCGAGAACGACAGGGACAGAAAGATGACCCTCATCACCACGACCTTCATCCCCTGCGGGGCGAAACTCCCCGTCATCGCGCTCATCTCTGGAGCCATCTTCGGCGGCGAGTGGTGGGTCGCACCCAGTGCTTACTTCGCTGGAATCGCCGCCATCATTTCCTCCGGCGTACTGCTGAAAAAAACCTGGCTTTTCTCCGGTGAGTCCGCGCCCTTCGTCATGGAGCTTCCCGCGTACCACCTGCCGGCCGCCACGGGCGTGCTGCGCAGCGCCGTGCAGCGCTCCTGGGCCTTCGTGAAAAAGGCCGGGACGATAATTCTCCTGTCGGTGGTAGCGGTGTGGTTCCTGTCGTCCTTCGGCTTCGAGGATGGAAAGCTGGTTCAGGTGGAGGACCTCGGAGACGGAATCCTCGCCCACGTCGGAAGAAGCGTGGCCTGGGTTTTTGCACCCCTCGGTTTCGAGGACTGGAAGGCCGCCGTGGCCACGATAACGGGGCTCGTCGCCAAGGAAAACGTCGTCGGAACCTTCGGCATCCTTTACGGCTTTGCGGAGGTAGCGGAGGACGGTGCGGAGATTTGGGGCTCGCTGGCCGCCAGCTTCACTCCCATCGCCGCTTACTCCCTCCTGATCTTCAACCTGCTCTGCGCCCCCTGTTTCGCGGCCATTGGGGCGATACGGCGCGAGATGAACAACTGGAAATGGACGCTGTTTGCGGTGAGCTATCAGACATTCTTCGCCTACTTCGCGGCGCTGTGCGTTTACCAGTACGGAATGCTCCTGACGACGGGAATCTTCAGCGAAGGTACCGCTGCGACCCTGGCGCTAACGGTTGTGTTTTTGTTCCTTCTGTTCCGTCCCCGAAAGGACGCTTTCAGGTCAGTAAAAACTAAATTGGAGGCGGTGTGAAATGACGCTGGCGGATTGGATTATCGGAGCTTTAGTTTTCGCGGTGCTGGCAGCGGCTTTTTTCAAGGTCGTTAAGGGCCGTAAAAGCGGGGCGGAATGTGGCTGCGGCTGTTCGTCCTGCGCGGACTGTCCGCCGCCGAAACAGGATGTGAAGCAAGGAAAGGACACTTAAGGAAGCACGGATTCACTCTCTATTGAAGCTCCGTCCCACGCCTCGGGGTCTGAGACCCCGAGGGGGTCGTGGATAGGATGTGTTTGAAAACTAACTAGTCCAACAAAAAACCGCCGTTTTTAGGCGCTTTTTTAATGCATTTATAGTTGATATGAGTTTTAAAACAAGCCCTAAGCAGACTTTCTTATCATTACATTTTATGAGCCGCTTCATAAATTCTATCACCCTCTGCTGAGTCATCGTTTCTTCATATAGCATATACCCTGATTATTGATCGCCGATATCATATTCACACGCACCTTGTGACCAGCACTCAAACTCCCGCCTCAGGAGGTATAGGCGGAGCGTCTCCGTACCTTCAAAAGCTGCTGAACACCGGCGGCGCGTCGGCGGCCAGCGGAGCTGGAGCGCTGGCGGCAAGTGCCTTGAACGACATGCGGGCCGGAACTCCAGTAGATTGGGAGCGGGGCGGCTTGGAGGCGGCCGGAAGCGCTGGGGGTACGGCGCTGACGGGACTGATCGGCGCTGTAAAGAACGCGGGGAAGCTGGCTGAAGCCCAGAAAGAATACACCTTCGGCAAGCGTTACAACGAAGTTTTAAAACAGTACGGTTTGACACCGCTGGGTAAAGACTGGAGCGCGGAAGACTCGGCGTTGGAAATTGCCAATAAAATTTACAGCGGGCGTATGACGGTGGAGGACGTTAAAAAAATGTTCGAGACCGCCGGAGGTTACGACATAGCGACCAAAGCGTATATGTCGGAAATGCCTGGATGGCCGGGATGGACGCCGGGGGCGGCAAAGGATTCCGCACCGGCGCGGACAGGAGGAGAAAGAGGCTTAGGCGCGCCGCCGCACGCTTCTCCAGCAGAGTCCGCGGTTCCCCCGCCAATGTCCCAAACTCCAGCGGAGCAAGCTCCTGGAGAGCAAGCTCCCATGGGGCAAGCTCCCGGGGGTCAAGCGCTGCCAGGCGGCGGTGAGCTTCAGAAGGCGCTCCAGGCTGGTACACAGCGGGCGGCCGTCAGCAGCCGCGCTATACCCATGTCAGGAAAAATTCAGCAGGAAGAGCCTATTGCGGCAGAGGAGGGGACGACCGCCGCTCCTTCAGCGCCGTCAAGCGGCGGCGGCGAGCTTTTAAAGGCGCTGCGGGAGGCCGCTGACGCCCAAGCTGTACCCGTGCCGGAGGGCGCCCAGCCGGAGGGCGCTCAAGAGGACGCTCAACGGGAAGAGCCTCTGTCCGTGCATTCTTTTTCCGCCCTTAACTCCCCTGACGACCTCGTTGAAGGCGCATTGTACTCCTTGGGAAATAACGATACCGTTTACAGGTTTGACGGAACCTACAAAAACAAGCATGGGAGCAGCCTCTACGATTTTACTAATACTGAATACGGTGTGGTTGAAACCTTCAGCCGCCAGCAAATCAAAGGGTTCACAGCGTATCAGCGTAAGCAGGAAAAGAAGCTTGCTTTAGAGAAGAAGAGAAATCCCCCCATAAAAGAGGCGGCGGCTCTGTTTATGAAAGCCCCCGGCAAGCAGGGCGCGGCCGCGCGGAGATTATATAACGAGGCCAAAGATGAAGCCCTAGCCGCTGGTATGCCTGAGAAGGACGCACAAAACTTTGCCCGTGAGGCCGTCGTGAAATGGGGCGAGAGTAACAGTAAACCAGACCCAACGAAAAACACCGAAACGCCAAAGTCACCCTTAGGGCGCGGTGTGTACAAATTTGAGCGTGCCTATAAGGACGAGCATGGAGACAGCTTTTATGTCTTCACGGATACTGAAAGCGGTGAGCGCAAGACCCTCGATTACATAGTGAGCGAGCATGGGCTTGCGCGTAAACTAGAAGAGCTTGAGGGTATGCAGGAGCCAGAAGGCAGCTCCCCTTTGCCAAACATGGCCAAGTCAGATGCGAGCGCAAACACAGGCACTGACTCAAGTTTGAATGGGAGTACAAGTACGCCTCACAACATGGCCAAGTCAGACGCGAGTACGAATACAGACGCGGACTCAAATACGGACGCGCCTGCCCCGCAGCGGGGGGAGTCCATTGCGGCGGGAGCGCCAGCGCCTGTACCCGCCAAGACGGCGCAAGCACCGCAAACCGCGCCAAGCGGCGTCCATTCCGCGTTTGAGGTCAAGAATCCCGACAGCTTTACAAAGGGTGAACTCTACGCCTTGGGGCGCGGCGTATACAAATTTGAGCGCGCCTATAAGAATGAGCGCGGACATAGCTTCTATGTTTTCACGGATACTGAAAGCGGTGCGCGCGAGACCTTCAGCAATGCGCAGCTGAAAGAAGCCGTGGTAAGCGCGCGTAAGCTTGAGCGTAAGCAAGAAGCGCCTGAAAATGATGAGCCAACAAATGATGAGCCAACATTGGAAGAGCTTGAGGGTATTGAGAAAGAAACGGCGGGGTCTCCACCGCCGAACATGGCCAAGTCAGACGCGAGTACAAACACAGGCGTAGACTCAAAGCCAAGCAACGTTCATTCCGCGTTTGAGATTAAGAGTCCCGAAAGTCTTGTAAAGGGTGAACTCTACGCTTTGAGGTACCGCGTGTACAGATATGAGGGGCCCTATAAGGATGAGCGCGGACGTAACTACCAAACCTTCACGGATATTGAAAGCGGTGCACGTGAGTCTTTTAGCAGCCTAGGGTTTAAAAACATCGTGATGACTTCGCGTGAGCTGGAGCGGAAGCAAAAAACCCTTGAAAATGAGGAAGAAACAGGGAGACAGCCTGAAGTAATTGAGCCTCCGAAGCCCGCCGAACGGGCGGAGCAAGACGGAGCGCTCACAGCGCCTCAAGCCGCTGGCAGGGACAGTGAGACAAGCGAAGCGCGGGAGCATAAAGTCCCTGAATCCCTGCTTGAGGATATAGCCCTGTCAACGAGATACCTTGAGGATTTGAAAGCTCAAGCCGCTGAAGCAAGGCACGACGTGTTCTTAAACGCGGAAGAGCGGGAACAAATGACACTGCTGTACGAAACACAGGCGCGGCGCACGCAGTCAAGACTCGAAGCACTTTTGAGGACACAGGAAAATTTTAAGCGTTACGGGTCGCTGTTCCCCTCAAAAAAGACCGCGGCGCCGCAGGACAGCGCCGCAGTAAAGAAGGAAGCGGAGAAATCTTTGAAGGCCCCTGGCAAGCGGGGCAGCGCCGCGCGGAAAGTGTATGTCAAAGCCAAAGACGAAGCCAAAGCCGCTGGCACGCCGGAAAAAGACGCGCAAAACGCCGCGTATAACGCCGTTGTTGAAAGCGCGGGGCGGCAAGACCCAGAGAGTCAGCCGAAGGTCAGCAAACCAACTGAACCCGCTAAAAACACTATTGAAAACACTATCGCTGACGAGCAAGCCTTTAAGCGAGCCTATGACGAGCTGGACAGCGGGAATTTTTACGCCAGTATCCCCGCGCTGCGGAAGAAACTAGGGTGGACGACGGAGAGATTCGACACGGTAATGACAAGGCTTAGGGATAAGGAAGCTCTTGTCTTACAGGCGGGCGACAAGGCTTTCTACACGGAAGAGGACATGCGGAATACCTTTACCGACGAAAACGGCTTCCACCGCATGACCGTCATGTGGAGGCCCAACTCGCCTTATGACCCGTTCAAGGCGGGAACAGAGGCGGGTACTCAGCTGGAGCTTTTACGCGCGCCGGGGAAAGAGGCCCGGACGACGAATGAGGCAAAGCAGGCAGAAAAGGCGCAGGAATCGCTAAAGGAAGACGAGGAAAAACGGAGGGAAAAAACTCAAGGCCCCGAAACGCGCCGCTCCTTCGAGCCGGAGCCGCCCGTCAGGGAAGAGGGGAAACCCACAGCCGAAAACCCCGTCACCCTGGCGGATATCCGGCAGACCATTACAAAAGCCGTCCCGTGGCGGCATGGGCAGACAAAGGGCAATCTGGGCCTCTTCAACCGCGGCGCGGAGGTCACGCGCACGCAGGTGCGAAACGACCTCATGACGGAACTGCACGAGGTAGGACACTTCCTCGACAAAAAGCTCGGCTTGCGGGAAATCGACAACCCCGACATTGAACAGGAGCTTTTTGAGGCTGGAAGCGTCACCTCAGGTGAAAACGCGGCGGAAGAAACGATCCGCGCCGAGGGAGCAGCGCAGTTTGTCCTCCACTATATGGCGAACGATAAGCAGGCGCAAACCAAATTCCCGGAATATTACAAGGCGTTTACGGCCGCGCTTGGTGAAAACCCCGAAATGAAAGCCTTCGTTGATACGCTCTCGCAGCAGACGCGCTCCTACCTCACCCACAACCCGGAGGAGCGGCTGCGTTCAAGCGTTGTGCGCGGAACGGACGGCGCACAACGGACGCTGCTCGAAAAGGCGCGGGAGGCTGGAGACCTCGTTTACACCCTCGCCGTGGACTACCTCCACCCTCTGCGAACCATCACGGAACGGGTACGTGAGAAAATGGGAGTTGAGTACCTGGAGGACGAGTACAACCTTTATGGCAAGGCGCGGACAGCGCCAGGATACAAAGGACGCGCCGGCCAGGACGTGACGCCTTTTATGGACACGCTTCGGGCCCTGAAACCGGAAGATCACACGCTTCTCACAAGTTACCTCGCGGCGGGCCGGGCGCTGGACTACAGAGAACATGGGATGTACCCCGGGCTTGACACGGCTTATGAGCAGGAACTCGATACGTTCAATAACGCGCCGCCTCATATCAAGGAAGCCGCGAAAAAACTAAGGGAAACTTACGCTGGCATGGTACGCAAGACCTTGGTGAAGACGGGAATCATGACAGAAGAGCAGTTTGATTACCAATGTCAACAACTTAAGCATTTTATGCGTGGGATTTCCTGTTGTAATGATACTTAGTCTTTCTCGGAGTAAGCGGTCTTTCCACTGAACGTCCCGGCCGTATGGGCACCACGGATTTTTCAATCTCAACGGCAATAATATCCAA
>JAITGX010000069.1 GCA_031280275.1 Synergistaceae bacterium | reverse complement strand
GTAAAGATGAGGCATTAATCAAAGCTTACATCAAGAACCAAGAAATCGAAGACCAGAAAATGGAGCAGCGGAAGCTGTTGGGATAGCCGCTTTAGCGGCTCAAGTTTTTTGACCGCTTTGAGGACAGTGCCAGGCGACGCAGCGCTGGCGGCCGGTGCGGAGATAACGCTGTCGGGATTCAGGCTGGATGGGATAAATGGGACATATTTTGGAAAGAAAGTTCGGCACTCAATGAGCAAGTCGGGATGAACGACGCAGGTGAGTTTGGAGGTTATCCACAATAATTGTGGGGAAATTATATGCAAAATTTTCATCTCGTGACGACGGAGTTCTTATTTCGAACGCGGATTGCCAGCGGACATCCTCAATCTTCTTCATAACCTCGTCAAATTTTGTATTCATAATTTTATAGCCCCTAAGAACCCCATTAATCAGCGCTTCCTTTATTTTCTTTTAACGTTCTCAGTGTATTGACAGGAAGAGGGAGTCTTGCTAGGATTTCTTTATGCTGAACGTTTAGTATTGTCACGCTGTTTTTGTTCCCGTACCTTGCCTCATATTAAAGCACTGCCTGCAATCCACTGGGCATGAAAGTTGTGGTTATGTCACGGAAAAAAGGAGACGGCAATAATGGACGTGCGCTACGCCGCAAACGCAAGGGACGCAAAGCACTATGACACTTTGCAGCTCAGGGAAGAATTTCTTATCAATTCGCTTTTCAAACCCAACGAGATTGTACTGATCTATTCTCACGTGGACCGCATGCTCATCGGCTCCGCCTGTCCTGGAGAGCACCTCCTGTCCCTGGAGGCGGGTAAGGAGCTGGGAGTAGAGTATTTTCTGGAACGCCGTGAGATGACCGTCCTGAACCTGGGGGAGAAGGGGACGGTGGAGACGGACGGCGAGACGCGCGCTCTGGGTCGATACGACGCCCTCTACGTTGGCATGGGGACGAGGAACGTCTCGTTCAAGGGAGCTGACGCGAAGTTTTACATCCTCAGCAGTCCCGCCCACGCGGCACATCCCACAACGCTGGTGACGCTGGACATGGCGGTAAAAAACCATCTGGGTTCGAAAGCGGACTCCAACGAACGCACCATTAACAAATACCTCGACCCCTCCGTGGTCAAGACGTGTCAGCTCGCTATGGGCATGACCGTTCTGGAAGAAGGCTGCGTTTGGAACACCATGCCCAGCCACACCCACGACCGCCGCATGGAGGTGTACCTCTACCTGGACTTGCCGGAAGATGCCTTCGTCGTCCACCTGATGGGCGAACCCGGCGAGACCCGCCACATCGTCGTCCGGGACGGGCAGGCGGTGATCTCTCCAAGCTGGTCCATCCACAGCGGCGTCGGTACCCGCGCCTACCGGTTCGTCTGGGGAATGTGCGGCGAGAACCAGACCTACTCCGACATGGACGCCATCGCCATGAAAGACTTGAGGTGAGGGGAGTGAAGACGTACAAAAGAATTCTAGACGCCGTCTGCTTCCTGTTCGAAGTTATCGCCGCTGTTTTTTTGTGCGCCATGGTGTTCATCATCGCCTATCACGTGATCATGCGTTATTACTTCAACCTGGCGCCCCGCTGGAGCGAGGAGCTGTCCTTACAGCTCATGATCTGGTTTTGCTTCATCGCGACGCTTTTGGGCGTCAAACAGCAGGCCCATATCGCCATTGAGCTTTTTGTGAAAAAACTGCCCAAAAAACTTTTCTTCGCCGTGACGCTGCTGGATCGGGTTCTGGTCGGCGTGTTTGGGGTGCTGACCTGCGTGTCGATCGTTCCCTACATCACGCGGCTTTCGCGAAACAAGCTGCCTGCCACCGGCTGGCCCGTCTGGGTGCAGTTCGCCGCGCCCTGTGTCGCAGGCGCTCTCATCGCTCTGATCATCGTGGAGCAGGTTATCGTTCAACTCACCGGGGAAGCCTCAATGGATGAAAAGGATGAAAAGAAAGAGCTGGTGAATCTATGAGCACAGACCCCGCCGCCATCACACTGTTGTTGGGGCTTTTCGCGCTTATGGTCGTTTTGAGGGTACCCATCGCCTTTTCTTTGGCGCTCTCGGCCTATGCCGCCGCCGCATACATGGGCATTTCGCTGGGGGCCATCGCCCAGCAGCTCGTGAAAGGCCTCAATTCATTTTCCCTGCTCGCTATCCCGTTCTTCATCCTGGCGGGCGAGATTATGGGCGAGGGCGGTATCTCCGACCGCCTGATAAAGTTCTCGGACGTCCTGATAGGCCAGATGCGCGGAGGGCTGGCCATGGTCAACATCCTGGCCAGCATGTTCTTCGGGGGCATATCGGGCTCTGCCATAGCTGACACCTCCTCCATTGGGGCCATGGTGATCCCCATGATGGTCAAGCAAGGCTATGACGCCGACTACTCCGTAAACGTGACGATATCCAGCGCCTGTCAGGGCATCCTGATTCCCCCCAGTCACAACATGATCATCTACGCGGCGGCCGTGGGAGGGCTGTCCGTCGGCAAACTTTTCATGGCAGGCCTCGTTCCGGGGATAGTCCTCGGCATCGCCCTGATGATACTCAGTTACGTTATAGCCGTGAAGCGAAACTATCCCAAAGGGAAGAAGTACTCCCGACAGGAAGCGCTGAAGATCGCCTTCGACAGCATCTTCGGGCTTATGACGGCGGTTATCATCATTTTGGGGGTCTTCACGGGGATTTTCACCGCCACGGAATCCGCCGCCGCCGCCTGTCTCTGGGCCTTTTTTGTTACCTTCTTCATTTACCGCGAGGTTCCCCTTACCAGAATGTGGGTTATTTTGAAAAAAACGCTGCGGACTCTGGCCATGGTCATGTCGGTCATCGCCGCCTCCCAGGCCTTCGGCTATATGATGACAACGCTCAGGATTCCCTCCATGATTTCGAATTTTCTGCTCACCCTCACCAGCAACAAGGTGGTCCTGCTCCTCTTGATTAACACGGCGCTTCTGGTGCTGGGCTGCGTCATGGACATGGCCCCCCTGATCCTCATCACCGCGCCCATTTTGCTGCCGGTGGTCACGTCCCCGGCCATCGGCATGGACCCCATTCAGTTCGGCATCGTGATGATGCTGAACCTCTCCATCGGACTGCTCACGCCGCCGGTGGGAACGGTGCTTTTCGTCGGGGCTTCCATAGGTGGGCTGCCCGTCGAGAAGGCCGCGAAATCCATGCTTCCCTTCTACGTGACCATGGTCGCGGTGCTTCTGCTGCTCACCTTTGTCCCAGCCCTTTCTATGACGGTGCCGAACCTGATGTTCGGGAATTGAAAAAAACTGGGCTGAATTTTATCCCGTCTTGGGCGGGAAATCAATAAGGAGGGTGTTTTTATGGTTATGACGAAACGTTTGCTGCACGCGCTGTTTCTTTTTCTGATGGTATTCGCCGCCGCCGAGGCCGCGGCGGCTCCCCGCGTCTTCAAGCTGGCGGACAACCATCCCGACGGGTATCCCACGGTGCTCGGCGACTTGAAGTTCGCCGAACTGGTGAAGGAGCGCACCAAGGGGGACATTGTGATCGAGGTCTACAACAACGCGGTTTTGGGCGACGAGAAAACCGCTATTGAGCAGACCCAGATGGGGGACATTCACTTCATCCGCGTGGGAACCAACCCCCTGGCGGCCATCAACCCCATCATGAACGCGCTTTCTATGCCCTATCTCTACCGTGACCGCGGCCATGCCTTCAAGGTGCTGGACGGAACCATCGGCGACGAGTTCCTCAACTCAATCACCGGCGACGGACTTCTGGGCCTGTGTTGGTTCGACTCCGGCAGCCGCAACTTCTACAACAGCAAGCGTGAGGTTCATACCCCCGCCGATATGAAGGGTTTGAAGATCCGCGTCCAGGAGACCCCCCTGATGATGGACCTGGTCTCCTCCCTTGGCGCGTCCCCCACCCCCATGGCGTATAACGAGATCTACACCGGCATTCAAAACGGCGTTATCGAGGGCGCGGAGAACAACTGGCCCAGCTACATGACCCAGTCCCACAACGAGGTGGCGCCCTTCTTCACAGTGGACGGTCACACCCGCTCGCCGGAGATGATCTTGGTGAACGTGGACACGTGGAACAAGTTCACTCCTGAGGAGCGGGAGATCATCAAGCAGGCCGCGCTTGAAGCCGCGGCTTTCCAGCGCGAGGAATGGGCGCGCCAGGAGACGGACTACGAGAAGAAAGCCATCGAGAAGGGCGTCACCATCACGCGGCTCACGCCTGAGCAGTACCAGCAGTTCATAGACGCCGTGCGGCCTATTTACGAACAGCCAGCCTACGCCGCCTACGCTGACATCATCCAGAGGGTTCGGGACGAAAGTAACCACTAAGCTCCGGGGGCTGTTCTTCCCCTGGGCTTTGAATATGTAAGTGAGGTGTTGGCGAATGGAAAGAATGCTCGTAAACGGGGTATGGCAGCTCAAGTTCGACATGATGCAGGCTGCGGCGTTGGGCGCCGCGATGTACTACTTCGGGACGTGGCTGAGGTCTAAGATTCCGCTGCTGGTCAAGTACTCCATACCCGCGCCCGCCATCGGGGGCCTCGTCGTCGCCGTGACCGCAGCGGTCTTGCAGTCGCGCGGTATCGTTAGCTTCGCTTTCGACGGCACGCTGCAAAGCGTCTTTATGATCTGCTTCTTTTGCTCGGTTGGCATGAACGCCAGCTACAAGCTCGTGCTCAAGGGCGGGCTCATCGTCGTCGCATTTTGGGTTGTGTCCACCCTCGTCTCAGTGCTGCAAAATGCAGTGGGAATTCCCATCGCTCAGGGGTTTGGCCTGCATCCGCTCATGGGAATCATAGGCGGCTCCGTTCCGATGATTGGGGGACTCGGCACGGCGGGCGCCTTCGGGGCCCTCTTCGAGGACGATTACGCGATTTCCGGCGCTCTCAGCGCGGCGATAGCCTGCGCCACCTTCGGCATGGTGGCCGGTTCCGTCTGCGGCGGTCCTGTGGGCGAGTGGATCATCAAGAGCCGTAAACTTGCCACACCTAAAGGCATTGGAAAAGATCCCTTCACGCCCCTCAACGACGATGCCATGCGCGAGGAAATCGGCGAGCTGGCGCAGGAAGGCGCAAATCAAGAGAAACAAGAGGAAGAAGAACACAAGGTGTCAGGTCCGCACCTGATGAAAAACCTCTCGTGGATACTTGTGGCGACGGGTTTGGGTTCGGCGGTCAGTTATTACCTCAAGAAGGCGGGGATAACCCTGCCGCCCTACCTGGGAGCGATGATGATCGCCATCGTCATTCGCAACTTGGGCGACACGACGGAGTGGTTTGCCGTCGACTCAAAGTGCATCGGCATGATCGGCGACATCGCGCTGGGACTTTACATCACCATGGCGATCAACGCGCTTCAGCTTTGGCAGCTCGTCAATTTGGCTCTGCCGCTGATGGTCATGATGGCGGCGCAGATCGTGCTCATCATCCTGCTGGCGTACTTCGCGGTCTTCATGACCTTTGGAAAAAATTACGATGCTACGGTCATGGCGGCGGGACTCATCGGGTTCGGCCTGGGCGCGACACCCAACGCGCTGGTGTGTATGCAGGCACTTACCAACAAGTACGGCCCCTCTGAAAAGGCGTTCTTCGTCGTTCCCATTGTGGGGGCGTTTTTGGTGGATATTTCCAACGCCACCATCATTGCCTTAATGAGTAGTTTTTTTAGGTAAGGAGCCGACGCCATGAAAAAACACACGGCGACATTTTGCGCGCTGGTCGCGGTGGTGGTCCTTTTAGCAGCCTACCAGACGGTTGGACGTCAAAGTGGTCTCCCAGCGAAGATACGCATCGCCACAGGCGGGGAGTCGGGAGTTTACCACGCCTACGGAGACGCTCTCGCCGAAGCGCTGGAGCGCCGGATGAACGCGGCGGTTACGGCGATACCCAGCGGCGGCTCGGTGGATAACGTCCGCCTGCTGCGAAACGGCAGGGCCGAACTTGCTTTCGTGCAGAACGACATCATGACCTACGCCTACAACGGCACTAATCTCTTCTCGACCGAGGGCGCGTTCAAAGACTTTTCCGCGGTGGCCGCCCTCTACCCCGAAACCTGCCAGATTGTCGCCCGGCGCGGCGTTAACGGGGTCACGGGTCTTAAAGGCAGGCGTGTGTCGGTGGGGGACGAGGGAAGCGGAACGGAACTGAACGCGCTTCAGATATTGGAGGCTCATGGCATGTCTTACTCGGACATGGAGGTGGACCACCTGAGCTTCGCCGCGTCGGTGGCGGCGTTCCGGGAGGGACGGATCGACGCGTTTTTCTGCACGGCTGGCGTTCCCACTCCCGCCATAAGGGAACTGGCGGCGGGCGGTGAGGCGCGGATACTGAGCGTTGGCGACGCCCACGCGCGTTCCCTTATTTCACAGTATCCGTACTACTCACAACAAACCATCCCGGCGGGCGCTTATCCGAAGATCGACGAAAAGGCCGAGACGGTAGCCGTGAAAGCGGTGCTTGTAGCGGACGGTAAACTTAGTAAGGAGGTCGTGGCGGAGATTATCAAAATACTCTTCAGCGAGGAAGCGGTGTTCCCCGGCGGGAAGGTGAACCGCGAGTTCGCTGCGGAAGGACTGCCGATACCTTTGCATCCAGCAGCGGAGGCGTTCTTCAGGAAAAATTGAGGATACAAGCATGCCCCGCAGCTCTCTCTAGCAGTTGAGATCATCATGTGGGTAAAATCACACTGGAGAGGTGCCTGTTCTTTTAGGGCGTGTTTGAAATCTTTCACCCCAGTATTTTTACGAAAAGCCCCGCGATGAGCACCGAGGCGATCAGGACGGTGACGAAGCCCCCCACCATCATTTGAGGGAGGGTTCTCTGCATCAGGAAGTGATACTCGTCGGAGTTAGAGGCCAGGTGCCGCGCGGCCTCGTCGGTGAGGAGGAAACTGGGGGGGAAGCCGAAGAACGCCGTCAGGGACAGGGCCACGGCCAGGGGGATGGAGGTGTCGAAAAAACGGCTGGCTGCGGCGGAGAAGCACACGAGGCCCGCCGTCCCGACCCCGATGGCGACCACCAGGGCAGGAAGGGACGACTGCACCATTTCAGGCGTCGCTCCCGACAAAAACTCCATAGCGCTCGCGGTGACGATGACGGCGAGAAACCCCACGGTAGAGGTACGGGCCAGGGGGCGCCGGTCCGTGATCCGGTACTTCGTGGCGAGGCAGCCAAACAGGAAGCAGAGCACCAGGGGGTGAAGGGTGTAGACGGCCAACGCGGGAGACAGGCGGGTGAGAAGGGCGCGGGTGGCGGCGCTGGTCAGCTCGGCGGCCAAAGCCACCAGCGCGATGAGGGTAATTCGCGTAAAAGTCGTAGTGCGCTGCAAGGTTGAAAAAAAGGGACGCGCCTCTCCGGCTCCTTCGTCCGGCAGGGCCAGGGGGTCGGCCCGGCGGATCTCTAGAAGGCGGCGATCCTCCATCCGGAGGCACCACGCCGCCAGGGGGTATCCCACGAACCCCTGAAAGACGTAGATAACGGTTGCCAGCACCGCAAGGCTGGAAAACCCGCGCTCGGCGGCGGCTTGAGCCATCATCTGGGCGGCGGTGAGTCCCCCCGTCAGGGGTGGGGTGGCGGCTACCACGGTCTCCCAGTCGATGATCATTTTTCCGAAAATCAGCAAAAAGGCCATCATTCCCGCTAGGCCCGTGACCGCGATAGCCACCGAGCGCCACTCCCACGCTAAGCGCTTTAGGCTAACCATGCTCCCCATCTGCACCACCATCACGGACAGGGCGAAGTTCGCCAAGGGTGCGCCCAACCCCACCTGGCTCACCACGTCTGCAGGGAGAAGTCCCGACCAGTAGCCCGCGAGGAAAAGCACAGATATGACGAAAATCGAGGGCAGCACCCCCCTCGTTTTGGCGGAGATCAAGTCTCCCAAGGCCAAAATGACCATCACGGCGCAGAAACTTTCCAGCATCGTTTTCCTCCTTTCAGTACCTCAGTCCGTAGGCGGGGTAGTAGACGCGCTGGTCGTGAAGGCCCTCCTCCTGGGCGGCCAAGGCGGTCCGCCCCTCCTCGCCAAGGTTGAACGCCAGGACGGAGGTCAGAACGTGCACCGCGAACATGGGACCTAGGAGGCTGCTTCCGAAGGTAGGGGAGGTGTCTCCCACGTAAAGGGACAGGTGCGAGTGGCGGCATATAGGAGCTGCGGGACTGTCCGTCAGGGCGACGACGAACGCGCCTTTTTTGTAAATTTTCTCCACGGCTTCCGTCACCTCGATGACGTAGCTGGGCAGTTCACAGACGATCAGCATGTCCTTGTCATCCAGGGCTCGGGTCTGCTCCGACAGCGACAGCGACCCCCGCCGCGCGAGGATAACCTTCATCCCCAGCTCCGCGAAACGCGTGTGGAACCACTCCGCGACAATGGCGGAGATGCCCCATCCCATGCAGTAGAGCGTTGCGGCGTTTTTCGCAGCTTCACAGAACCTTACGATGAAATCTGGGGTGAGGTGCTTCAGCGTCTCATCGATGTTGGCGTGTTCCAGTCGGCGGAGGTTTTCCGGAATATCCATATCCCGGAAGCCCTCCGCGATGAAGGAAGGACTGAGCTGCTCCAACAAGACCTGTTTGAGCAGGTCTTTGAGAGCCGCGTAGCCCTTGAAACCCAGCATCCGCGCCACGCGCACAAGCTGGGCCTTCGAAACGCCCAGCCGCTCCGCTACGTCGGTGATGGAGTGAAAGGCGACCTCGGATGAGTTGGTCAGCAGGTACTCCGTGACCCTCCGCGCCTTTGCCGGAAACGTGTCGAGCCTCTCCCGGATGAACTCTTGAAGCTCTTGCATGGTCATTTCTATCCCCACTTTACGTTTTGGCCTGTTGTTCGGTATGAAAAAAACGAAAGCTCACAAAAAATGAACTTCACTACATTTTATTTTACTTTATTGAAGCATGGTGTTTTTGTCAACCAGACAGGGCAAACGCATCAAGCCAAAGAGAGTAATTGTATATGAGAGTGTTGCGAACTAGCGTGTGTTTTAAAACTAAATATGGGCATGAATCCTTCTATGCGGCATAATATAACAAAGCAGCGATGGGAGGATAAAAATGCCAAATCGCCATGAGATCAGTGACGAAAACTGGGAACGCGTCAAAGACTTGTTTTCTCCTGAAATATAGAGGAGAAGGCCGGCCCTCAAAAGCAAATAGAGTTATGCTCAATGGAATCGCAAATAGTCATGTGACGAAGTTTTTAAAAAAGTGTTCAAGTCGTTGAGCAGTGACGCGGATATGCAAGATATGTCAATTGACAGCACGTCTTGTAAGGCCCGCCGGCACTCAGCGGGTGCAAAAA
>JAITGX010000112.1 GCA_031280275.1 Synergistaceae bacterium | reverse complement strand
AAAGCTGATTGAGTGCTTGTATTGATGCCCTTGAGGATGAAGGGAGGATTTGCGGGAAAGACATTTTGCGGTTTCGAGTGAAAGTGGATTTCAACCGAGCCGCCTCCAGAGTTGAGTTTTCGAGCGTGATGTCCCGTGTTTTTGTAAGGATATCATATAGATTAAGCATCTGCAGCACTCCAATCCTGAAAGATATACCTTGTGAAGGTATTCTCTTGATTGCAGCATTGTGAGATTTTCTCAATAATATATTTGCCTTATTTTTACATATTCAATCAGCCTATTCTCAGTCTTAATATGTCTTTAGTCCTTAAGTTGTTGGCATGGATTGTATCTGCTCACCCCTACGGGGCGGGGCTGTAGAAAACCTCAGCCGAGCTAACGCCTTTTATGCGGTTTTCTTTGTTATAGTTAAATTATATTTTGTATCTTTGAGGTGCAGTACCGTATGGTATAATCTGAAAGGAAATACCCGTCTGGGACAGGTCAGACGGGACGTTTCTGGGCTGCCGAAACGGGGCCTCATCCCTACCTCGGACTTACGCCTTAGCAGGATGAGATCCTAGCGAGGAGCAGTATCAACCGTATAATAGCGCGAATGAGGTTCACGAAGGCTTGTGCAAGCTGTGCTAGGGCTTGCACAAGTTCTATTATACGCTATACATGAGGGGCATGAGGCTTCCTTTAGCACACGCCAATTTGAAGTTAGGACACTCCACATTTCTGTTTGCGCCCCCAGGTTGGGGCGCGTTTACTTCACAATGAGGTCCCTCAAGCCCTTTTCCGAGTTCACGATGATCGCCAAAATCAACACCACTCCGTAGGTGATGTTTTTCCAAAAAGCATCCACGCCCGCCATGTTCATGCCAGAGGATATGGCGATGACCGTTATGACGCCCACGAGCGTCCGCAGCACACTGCCCTTGCCCCCCGACAGCAGAGTGCCGCCCAAGGCCACGGCGGAGATCGCCATCAGGTTCAAAGGGTCGCCGATGTTAGGCACGCTGCTCTTCAGCTTGTAGGCGTATAGCACACCGGAAAGCGCGCTGCCCAGGCCTGAGAACACAAATGCCCATATCTTGGCCCCGTCCGTGTCCACGCCCGCCATTCTCGCGGCTTTTTCGTTCGCTCCCGCAGCGAAGATAGACTTGCCCACAGTAGTTTTCTGCTGAACGAAGAAGAAAACGAGCATGACGGCGAAAGAAACCCAACAGAGAACGGGCAGGCTCAGAAATTGGCGTGAGGCCCAGAGAACAACCCCCCGGCTGGCCGCCGGGATGTTCTTGGAGCCGCCGCCAGACTGAACGAGCGCGGCGCATTTCCACACGCTCTGCGCGCACAGCGTCACGATGAAGGACGGTACCTTGAGTTTGGTCACGATGATGCCGTTCACGAACCCGGCGAAGAGCCCTATGAAAAGCATGAGCGGGATGATCCCGTTACCGACGCCAGCCACGTAGGTTCCCGTCAGAACGCAGACGCAAGACGCCACAGCCCCCGTGGAGAGGTCAATGCAACCCGTGAAAAGCACGAAAGAAATCCCCGTCGCCATGAGCAGGAGAGGCGCCGCCTCAAGCGCCATGTTCTGCACCGAATAAAGCGACAGGAAGCGGGGATTGATCAGGTAGAACACTCCTATGACCAACAAGGCGCAGATGACGTAAGTATGCCGCGACAACGTGTCCTTTATCGACGCGGAACTCATTTCTATCACCTCCCTAAGTCACATCATTTTCCGCACAACCTCGACTTGAGACGGTTTACCGCCGGCCGAACAGTAAAACTCGCCGGTGATGAATCCGTCCTTCATGACGATGATCCGACTCGTCAGGCCGATACACTCGTCGAGGGTGTCGCCGAGAAGCACGATAGAGACGCCTTTACTGGTGATATCCCTTATCAGGGCGTATATATCCCCCTTGGAGCCCACGTCAACACCCCTAGTGGGGTGGTCGAGAATCAGCACGGGACACTCGCTTTCCAGCACCCGGGCGAATATGGCTTTTTGCGCGTTACCGCCGGAAAGGCTGGATATGCGCTGGAATATGCCGCCGCACTTTATGTTCAGCTTCTTCACCCAGTCCGCGGCAGTCTCATTTTGCTTGCGCAGCGAAACCACACCGCAGCGGGCCAGCTTTTTCATGCTGGAAAGGGTGATGTTCTCCCGTATCGAAAGCATCCCCACAAGACCATCCAGCCTGCGGTCGCGCGGCACCGATAGGATTCCGGCCAAACGCGCCGCCCTGGGGGAGGAAAACGTCAGCTCCCTCCCGTTAACCTTAATTTTTCCGCCTGTCGCGGCCTCGTCTCCGCAGAGAACGGCACAGACGGCCTCCTTACCGGAACCCTCCACGCCGCAGAATCCAAGGACTTCCCCCCTCCTGAGCCGAAAGGAAACGTCTGTAAACGCGCCGAACTGGCAAAGAGATTCCGCCTCCAGCACCACCTCGTCGGAAGGGACGGTCTGACGGTTGGACAGATAGTACTCGCCGGTGGTTTCGCGGCCCACCATTTTTTTGTAGAGAACCGACTCGTCGGCCTCCGAAGCGCTAAGCTCCGTCGTCTTCCTGCCGTCCTTGAATACGTATATCCTGTCGGCAAGCTCCAGAACTTCCGACAGTCGGTGCGAAACGAAGATCACGGAGTTGCCCTGAGCGGACATTTTGCGCACCTGACGGAACAGGTTTTCGATCTCCCCGGACGAGAGGACGGTGGTCGGTTCGTCCAGCAGGATCAGCGAACGGTTGTCAGTGGCGCGGGACACGATATCCAGTACCTTGGCTGTCTCCACCATCTGCCTCGCGGCGAAGCCAATGTTCCAGACCTTCACGCCCGGCTGCACGCCGCATAGGTTCACAGAGGCCAGAACCTCCGCCGCAGCGTCGTTCATTTTCCGCCAGTTCACGATACCGAACCGGCTGAAGCGCTCTTCCCGCCCTCTGTAGATGTTTTGCGCCACCGAGAGGCTGCCTATCAACGACTGCTCCTGAAACACCATGCCCACCCCCTGCCTGTTGGCATCCAGCATGGAGGAGCATTTATAGGGACGGCCATTCATTTCCATCGTGCCGGTGGTGGGCGCCTCAACGCCCGACAGAATCTTGAGCAAAGTGGATTTCCCGGCGCCGTTCTCTCCCACAAGGCCGATCACCTCGCCTCTGCAGATGTCAATGTCGATGTTCTCCAGGACGGTGTTGCCGCCGTAAACCTTTCCAAGATTCCTTCCTCTGAACAGGAGTTCTTTGCCGTCCAACGCCGTGCTGCCCCTCATTTGGAGATCGTCTTTCTGGAGCGGGAGACGGTCAAGGCCACGGCCGCGATGATAATGATTCCCTGAACCGCGTTTTTGTAATAAGCGTCCACGCCCACGATAGTCAGAAAATTTTGCAGCTCCGTGTAAATGAGAACCCCCACGAAGGTCTGAAGCATTCCGCCTTTGCCGCCGGTAAGAGCCACGCCGCCCAGAACGAGCGCCGTAATGGCCGGGAAAAGCTGATCCGTGCCGATGGCCACCTGCCCTATTTTCAGCCGGACGCAGGAAACGAACCCCGCTATGCCAGCTGTGCACCCGCAAATCGCGAAGGCGGAGATTTTGACCGCATCCACTTTGCCGCCCGACGCCCTCGCAGCCGGTTCGTTGTCGCCTATCGCGTACACTGCGGAGCCGAAGGCCGTACCGTGGAGCAGGACGCATCCGGCCGCGAAAATTCCAAACGCTATCCACGTCAAGTACGGTATCAGAAAAGATCCCACGGAGAGGTCCACGACCCACTGAGCCTTCAGCACGGCCGGCACCCCTCTGTAGGTGAGAACCGCCAGGCCCGTGGCTATGCTGCCCACAGCGAAGGACACGACAAAAGACGCGATGCGCATCTTAGTGTGCACATACCCAGTGACGGCGCCAAGAAGGGCGCACCCAAATATCGGAATTGCCACGCCCAGAGCGCCAAAGTCATTGGTGTTCTTAGTGTTTTGGATCAAAAGGGCTATCGATGAGCCGGACAAACCCATTATGCCCTCTAGAGACAGATCAATACTGCCCAGCAGCAGGACAAAGGTTATGCCCGTCGCCAGGATCAAGGGGATCGTCATCTGGTACAAAAGGTTGTTAACGTTCGCCGCAGAGAAAAAGCGCCGGTCATAAACCGAAAAAATAAAGGACAAAGCGAGCAACAACAATATGGGGGTGTAGACCCTCAATTTTTCCCGGCGAGCTTCTCTTGCAACCTTTTCCCTGAACTGCACCGCGATAGATTGGCCGCTAGTCTCGAAATCCCTGTCGTCTCCCATAACAACGCTCCCAGAAAAGGCCGCGCCGCCAGCTGGCAGCGCGGGCCGTCTCTATTTGCCTTTTTCTTTTTTGGACATGATGGGGAACTTTAAATCGGTAAAATCGTACTTGGGTTTTCCCTTGATATAGTCAGCTATGACCTGCGCCGCGTTGTCTTTCGTCACGAAGACGGTGTTCGTGTGGAAGCTGCCAGTGTCGCGGGGCGCGCCGGTGGCGGCCGCATAGGCGTAGGCCGCCATATAGCCGAACAGGAGGTAGCCGTCGTTGGCTATCGTGCAAAGCATATCCCCGGCCTGGATGGCGTCGAAAGCCGCTTGAATGCCATCGGTGCCGGTGACGGGCACCTTCCCGTTGAGTCCGGCTTTTTTCAGGGCCTCAATGGCTCCCAGGGCCATGGTGTCGTTGGCAGCGATAATGCCGTCGATAGGACCCTTGGTGGCCAGCCACGTCTCCGTGATGGCCATAGCCTTCTCCTGGTCCCAGTCGGCGACTTGGTAATCGACCAACTTAACGTCTGGGGTTTCTTTCAGTGCCCGCAGCATTCCCTGATAGCGCGACGCGGCGGAGTCCTCGCCGATCTTGCCGTGGAGGTAAACTACGCTGCCTTTCTTGCCGATTTTTTCGAGCAGGAAGGAGGCCGTCCTGTAGCCGGATACCTCGTCATCCGGCGAGAAATGCCCCACGAAATGCTTGTTGTCCTCCACGCTTAAGCCCTCTGCCAGATGCCACGCTATGGCGTAGTATACCCCAGCTTCCTCGCACACGTCGACAATATTCACCGTGTTAGCCGCTGACGAGGGGTCGAACACGGCAATGACCTTTTTGCCGTGCTGGGCAATAAAGTCCTTCAATCCCTGTATCAGGGTGTTGTCGTCGCCGTAGCTGGGCTGTATGGTGTATTCCACATCCGGCCGCGACTCCGCGAACAAGACAGCCCCCGCTGCCTCCTGGGCCCAAAATTCGCTGTCCAGGTTGTGAACGGAGATGAGAAGCTGCCATTCGCCTCCGTCGGCGGCGGAACCTGCTGCGGCCCAAAACACGGCCACAAGGACCACAAGGATTGAAACCAAGAAAATTCTGACCTTTTTCATGTGTGTTTCCTCCCTTCGATACCTGCCCAAACAATCCAAAAAGCGCGCGAAAAACTGCTGCATCTTCACCTCCTCACAGAACTCAAACGGTACATGGAGTCCTTGTTGGCAGTGTACAAGTCTTGGAAAAGCCGGTAATACTCCTCGTAAGCGCCGGCGTTTTCGCGAATGGGGAGATACGGCTGGTCGTTCCATCGGATGACGGTGGAACACGCTTGGAGGTAATCGGCGTATACTCCGGCACCCACCCCAGCTGTGATGGCCGCTCCGACGCTGGCCTGTTCCGTCATTTGCGACGTGTACACGGGCCGCCCCAGAATGTCCGCTTGAATTTGCAGCCATAACGCGCTTCGCGCTCCCCCTCCCGACGCTACGACGTGCTTGCACTCCTGCCCCAACTCATAAAACACCGACAGACAGTCTTTGAGGGAAAACACCACCCCTTCCATTACCGCCCGAACCAAGTGCCCCGCGGAGTGATTGAGTTGAAGGCCAAAGAACATCCCCCTGGCGTAAGGGTTCATATGGGGGGTGCGCTCGCCCGCCAAATAAGGCAAAAACACGAGTCCCTCGCTTCCAGGTGGGACTTTCTCGGCCAAGCCGATCATGTCCTGGTAGGATGTTCCTGCGGGAAAAATCTTGTCGCGCAGCCACTTGAGAGAGAGCCCTCCCGCCAGAGCCGCCCCCATGAAATACCAACCGTCCCGGTTGTTGAACGTATGGGAGCGCAGGGCTTTGTCGTAAAACGGCGACGCTATGGGGGAAAACACCTGCGCCCCTGTGCCTATCGTAACGGAAACCTGCCCCGGAGCTATGATACCGTTGCCTATGGCCTGCATCACCTGGTCGGCTCCACCATGGAAAACCGAGATACCGGTTTTGAGTCCAGCTGCCCGCGCCGCGTTGGACGTGACGACGCCGGCCTCCTCGTCCGGCACAAAAATGGAAGGATAGAACTCCGCGTTCAGCCCCAGCTCGCGGAGAATTTCTTGCGCCCAGCGCCCTTGAGGCACGTCCAGCGCCAAGGTGCCCGACGCGTCCGTTATGTCGGTGGACAAGTGCCCCGTCATGCGGTAACGCACATAGTCCTTGGGCAAAAGCACGTGTCTTATTCGGGCGTACAGCCCTGGTTCGTTTTCTTTCATCCAAAGCAAAGACGCCAGTTGAAAACCGGTGGCGATGGGGTTGCAGGTGACGGCCCCAAACTTTTCTGCCCCAAGAAACGAATGAATTTTTTCCACCTGCGCGATGGAGCGCTGATCGCACCAGATTATAGCCTTGCGCAAGGGCTTCCCCCTGGAGTCCAACGGTACCAGGCCGTGCATCTGCCCCGAAAAGCCTATTCCATCCAAGTGGGAAGCGGGTACACCTGCTTTGCGCAAGGCATCCTTCGTTGTGTGACAAACGGCCCCCCACCACACTTCAGCGTCCTGCTCGGCCCAGCCTTCCCGCGGGATGTCGAAAGAATACTCCTCCTGCGAGAGGGACAGAGGGGTTCCCTCCCAGTCCATGAGAACCGTTTTAGTACTAGACGTTCCAATGTCGATTCCCAGTAAAAAGGCCATATCGATCTAGTCTTGATTCCCCCAGAATGCGTAATGTACGCCAAATTTCTTCATAACGGCTTCCCCTTGCGGTCTATTTTCGCGTGACAAATCTTCAACTTTTTTGACATAAAATTCCGATCGAGTTCAAGTTTTTTGAACGTAATCCGGCACGTTAGTTTCTTCGTTAATATATTAGAGGTCCCCTTACTTGTCAAGCTGAATGGAGGACGGATACAGGGCAAACGCATGAAGACGTAAAATCTTGATATGACTGAACTTATTTTCCAGGTTAAAATACCTAGGTAAATAACGCAAAGCCAGTTGCTGCAATAATTCAAGGTGAGGCTCATGCGTTTGCCCTGGAGTATCACCTGTATGAGCGCGGGGGAAAGCCGTTTTGTGACAGCTGCCAGGCGGCAGAGACGTTTGAGAGACGGTATGACCATGTGTTGGAAGCTATTCGGGACGCGATAGAAACAATGGCGGTATGCCGCCAGCCGCCAAGAGGTTCCGTAAACATAAAAATTCTCGCGCTTCCGCAGCGGACATACTCAGAATCTATCTTTTCTACTGGAGTCCTGTATCAGGGTCAGTACGTAATGGTTTGGCATTGACTCTCTCACGAATTTCATCTAACAATTGCACAGGCTTTTCATCCATGCACACAACAGGTATTTTGGGGTTGTATTCCCTTTTCTAAA
>JAITGX010000093.1 GCA_031280275.1 Synergistaceae bacterium | reverse complement strand
AGAACGTTGGAGGGTTCTTCGGCGGAGGTGACAAGGGGCACGTCGATAGAAAGAAAACCGCCGCGGACGTACTGTTGCAGCGCCGCGCGTCTTTTGCTTTTCGCGACCTTATCAGCCTTGGTGAACACCACAAAAACGGGCCGATTCCGCTCGGAGAGCCAGCCCTGCAGTACCTGATCCTTAGCCAAAAGCCCGTGGCGAAAGTCCACCAGGTGGCACACTAGAACCAGGGATTTTCTTTTCTCAACGTAGGAGGTTGTGAGCCGCGACCAGTCCCGCCGTTCGGCCTTGCTTCGCTCGGCGTAGCCGTAGCCTGGCAGGTCCACCAGGCGGAAGGTCGTCCCGTCCCCCGCCTCCACGGAGTAGAAGTTGACGCTCCGCGTCTTGCCCGGCGTGGCCCCAACGTGGGCCAGTCTCGCGCCTAAAACGGCGTTGATCAGGCTGGACTTCCCCACGTTGGAACGTCCAGCCACGGCCACCTCCGGTACAAAAGGCACGCCGCCCTCCGAGGGGAACTGCTGGGTGCTGAAACAGGCCGCTTCAAGCCTGACCTTCCACGACATCAGGCGGCCAGGGCCTTTTTGAAGACCGTCCCGACCTCGGAAGCGTAGTCGAACTCCATTCCGCTCAAAATCTCCTCCGGTATCTCCTCCACGTCCACCCGGTTTGCCTCAGGCAGAATCACGCGGCGAACTCCGTAGCGCCTGGCGGCTAGCAGCTTCTCTCGTATACCCCCCACAGGAAGCACGTGGCCCCGCAGGGATATCTCGCCTGTCATGGCGATGTAGGGGCTTACCTTGCGCCCGCTGATCGCGGACAGGATAGCCGTGGCCATCGTTACCCCGGCGGAGGGACCGTCTTTTGGCACCGCGCCTTCGGGGACGTGGACGTGAATATCCACGGCCTTCCAATTAAAGCTCCCGATTCCCAACGCCTGGCTCTCAGCCCGGAGAAAGCCCACGGCCGCCAGCGCGGACTCCCGCATCACGTCGCCCAGGCTGCCCGTCAGGGACAAATCTCCTTTGCCCTTCATCGTAACGGCCTCCACCACGAGAACATCGCCGCCCGCTTCCGTCCAGGCAAGTCCCACCACGTTACCCTTCTGAGGAGTTTTCGGCAGCTTCGCGTCAAAGAGCTTTGGTGGTCCCAGGTACTCCTTTAAGTCCAAAGCCCCCACCTTCACCGGCAGTTTGAATTTCTCTCCCTTGTCCGCGGCCTCCACCATTTTCCGCGTGATCTTGCGGGCGATGGTGGACAAAGAACGCTCCAGTCCGCGCACACCGGCTTCCCGAGTGTAGGTGGAGATAACCCTTGACACCGTGGCGGCCGTTATCTTCATCTGCGCGCTCTTCAGGCCATGTTCCTTCAAAACCCGTGGCAGCAGGTGCCGGAGGGCGATACAGGTCTTTTCCTGATTCGTGTAGCCCGAAAGGGGAATGACCTCCATGCGGTCCAGAAGCGGCTTGGGTATTGTATGAGTCACGTTGGCCGTGGTGATGAACAGCACCTCGCTGAGGTCGAAAGGAACCTCTAGGTAGTGGTCGGCGAAGCTGCAGTTCTGACGAGGATCCAGAACCTCCAGCAAGGCCGAGGCCGGATCTCCGCGGAAATCGTGCCCCAGCTTGTCGATCTCGTCCAGAAGGATAACGGGGTTGCGACTCCCGGCCCGAGCCAGCTTCTGGATAATGCGCCCCGGCAAGGAGCCGATATAGGTTCTGCGGTGCCCGCGGATCTCGGCCTCGTCTCGAACGCCGCCCAGCGACACGTTGACGAAGTTCCGCCCCAGCGCCCGGGCGATAGAACGGCCCAGGGACGTTTTACCCACGCCGGGAGGCCCCACAAAGCAGATGATCTGAGCCTTCATCTCGTCGCCCGCCTGCCGCCGCACCGCGAGAAACTCCAAAATACGGTCCTTAACCTTTTCCAGCCCGTAATGATCTTCTTCCAGAAGTTTGGCCGCATGGGCGATGTCCAGGTTGTCCTCGGTGCGCGTCTCCCAGGGCAGGTCGAGCAGCCAATCCAGATAACCGCGAACAACGGCGGCCTCCGGTGACATGGAGGGCATCTTGGCGAGGCGGTCCAGCTCTCGCATAGCTTTGGAGCGGGCCTCCTCGCTCATGGCTGAGTCCGAGATTTTTTTCTCGTACTGGGCGCACTCCCCACCGTCGTCGCCCCTGCCCTGCCCCAGCTCGTCCTGAATGACGCGGAGCTGTTCGCGGAGGTAGTATTCTTTCTGCTGTTTGTCCACCACAGAGCGAACCCGGTCTTGTATGGAGTGCTCCAGTTCGAGGATGTTGATCTCATCGGTCAGCATTTTCAGCAGCACGCCTAGGGCCGCTTCTAGGTCCGACGTCTCCAAAAGGTGCTGTTTGGACTCCGGCTTCACCGAGATGTGGGAGGCCACCAAGTTCACAAGCTGCCCCACGTCCTCAATTCCCAGTATAGAGGACATGACCTCGCCGGGGATGCGGGGCTGAAGGATGTTGTAGCGCTCGAAGCCGTCCAGCACCCGGCGTTTCAGGGCTTCCACCCTTGGGGATTCCGGACTGCCCCAAGGCATGGGGGAAAGCCGCGCCTCCAGCACGTCCCCTTCCTTGGCCGTGTCCTCCACCCTCATGCGGACGAGTCCCTCCACCAGCACCTTGGTGGTGCCGTCGGGGAGGCGCACCATCTGCAAAATGTTACATAAGGTTCCCGTGGAATGAAGGTCCTCCAGGCCGGGGTCGTCCGTGTCCATTTTTTTCTGCGCCGCGACGAACACCTTTTTACCGTGCAAAAGCGCGGTCTCGATGGCCTTCAAAGAACGGGGGCGCCCCACGAAAAGCGGGATGATGACACCGGGGAACAGCACCACGTCCCGAATGGGCAGCACGGGGTAAATACCGCCCTCGTCCATGACGATCACCGCCTCAACACCTTGCGCCTCCCGGTTTTTTTCCGGAGGAATCACGTTAGGCTACCTCCCTCTCCGTGCCTAGAAGCTCGAAGAGGGGGATTTTGTTATCCACGAACTCCGCCGTTATCTCAATGAAGTCGACCTTCTTCGGAGACGAGGGGAGTTCGTACATGATGTCGAGCATCAGGTTTTCCATGATGGCGCGCAGGCCCCGCGCGCCTGTTTTTTTCTTGACGGCCAGGGCGGCCACGCGAGAAAGGGCGTCGGGGGTGAAGTCCAGCCGGACGTTTTCCATGGCAAGGATTCTCTTGTACTGCTTGACCAAGGAGTTCCGCGGCTCCTGCAAAATACGCACAAAGGCCTCCTGGTCCAGGTCCTCCAGAGCCACCAGGACGGGAATGCGCCCAATGAGTTCCGGGATAAACCCAAAGGACATCAAGTCCTCCGGCTGAACTTTGCTGACGAACTCGTAGCGCTTCGCGGAATTTCTGCCCGTCAGTTCCCTGCCGAAGCCGATGGTGCGCTTGCTCTCGCGCCGCGCCACAATTTCTTCAATTCCCTCGAAGGCCCCGCCGCAGATGAAAAGGATGTTGGTGGTGTTCATTTGGATGAACTCCTGGTGCGGGTGCTTGCGCCCGCCCTTAGGAGGAATGTTGGCCAAGGTACCCTCCAAAATCTTCAAGAGGGCCTGCTGCACGCCCTCGCCGGACACGTCGCGGGTAATGGAGGTGGACTCGGACTTGCGCGATATCTTGTCGATTTCGTCGATGTAGATGATACCGCGCTCGGCGGAGGGCAGGTCGTAATCGGCCGCCTGCAAAAGGCGCACGAGAATGTTTTCCACGTCTTCCCCCACGTAGCCCGCCTCGGTCAGAGTTGTGGCGTCGGCGATGGCGAAGGGCACGTTGAGCTTGCGAGCCAAGGTCTGGGCCATGAGAGTTTTCCCCGATCCCGTGGGACCCAAAAAGAGCACGTTGCTTTTTTGAAGTTCCACATCCGGGTCACGGACGTCGATGTTGTTCCGCACTCGCTGGTAGTGATTGTAGACCGCCACGGACACCACCCGTTTGGCCCGCTCTTGCCCGATTACGTACTGGTCGAGAAAGGATCTGAGTTCTTTGGGCGTGGATATCTCCAGCTCCCGTCCCATTTCGGACTTGACGGTTTTTCGGTTTTTGGCCTCCCCAGCGGATTTTTCGTCCGCCAGAATGATGTTGCAGAGGTTCACGCATTCGTCGCAGATATAAACCCCTGGTCCGGAGATCAGGCGGTAAATCTCGTCCTGCCCCTTGCCGCAGAACGAGCAGCGCACCCCATGGTGTCCGTTGTCGCTCCTGTTCAATTTGTTCATGATTTCCTCCAAATGAACGCGCCGGAGGCTCCAGTTCAACGGGACTCGATGACCTTGTCGATGAGTCCGTAAGTCAGAGCCTCGTCCGCCGTCATAAAGTTATCTCTGTCCGTGTCAATCGCTATCTTCTCAATATTCTGGCCGGTGTGAACCGCCAGGATTCCGTTGAGCCGCTCGCGGGTGCGCAAGATGTTGCGGGCGTGGATTTCGATGTCGCTGGCCTGACCCCGCGCGCCGCCCATGGGCTGGTGGATCATCACCTCAGCGTTGGGGAGGGCGATGCGCTGGCCGGAGGCTCCCCCCGCCAGAAGCACCGCGGCCATACTAGCGGCCATGCCCACACAGATGGTGGACACGGGGCACTTGATGTACTGCATGGTGTCGTAAATGGCGAGGCCCGCCGTGACGCTTCCTCCGGGGCTGTTGATGTACAGGTGGACGTCCTTCTCCGGGTCCTCGCTCTCCAAAAAGAGAAATTGGGCGACGATCACGTTGGCGATGTCGTCGTGAACCTCCGTGCCCAAAAAGACGATTCTGTCCTTCAGCAGGCGGCTGTAGATGTCATAGGCTCGCTCCCCCCGCCCCGTTTGCTCGATAACGTAAGGAATGCTGAAATAAGACATGATTACTCCTCCTTTACCTGGGCCTGACCTTCTGCCTCCGTTGGAGCCGGGCGGGACAGCTCGTCCACTTCCTTGATCCTGACCTTTTCCCGGAGCGCCCAGGCTGCCTTGCGGTGGCGCAAGCCGCTCACCAGCTGCGTCATGAGGTCCTCGTTCCTGTAATACGTCGACCTTATCTTCATGGGTTCCGCGTTGAGAACCTGGGCGATGGTGGTGAGTTCAGCACTGATTTCTTCTTCTGTCACCTCGACCTCGAACTTTTTCGCGAGTTCTTCAAGCACCAGCTCCCGCTTCACCGTGCTCTCCGCCTTCCCAAGCAAGTCCTTCATGTACTGTCCCGGGCTGATCGAGTTTTTGTGGAGATATTCCTCCAGACTCATACCGAGGCGTTTTTTGAGTTCCTCATCGTCGCGCTTCCACTCGAACTCTATCTGCTGCCTCAGCAAGGTGCCGGAAACCTCCACCCCGGACGCGTCCATGATCCGACTCACGGCTTCGTCGATGGCCTGCGCCAGGAACTTGCCCTCCAGATTCGCGGCCATGCGCCGCGTCAGCTCGGCCCGGAACACGTCCTCGGTCTCGAACACGGCGTCGCCTTGGGGGTCCAGCATCTGCTTATAGAACTTCGGCCCCATCTCCGGGAGTACTTTCTCCTGAACCTCCTTGATGGTCATGTCATAGCGGAGTCTTTTGCCTGCCAGTTTTTGGTTCTGGAAATCAGGCTCCACCACAAACTCCGCCGAAGCCGCGTCCCCTTTGGATTTTCCCAGCAGCGCGTCTTTGACCTCGGCCCGGGTTAGGGAAGCAGACAAGTCGACAGCGTAGGTTTCCGGAGACTCCGTTTCTTTCACATTTCCGTCGGGGTTCAAAATGTGGACGACAGAGGTCATGGAAACAACGTCACCCTCACCCGCCGCGCGCTCCACGGGGTTCAGTTCCAGCAGGTTCTTTCTGAATTTCTCCACCGTATCGTGAAGCATCTCGTCCGTTACGTTAACGCGGAGCTTTTCCACCTCAATGTCTTGGAGTTCGGGCAGGGAAACCTCCGGTGATACCTCGAAAAACAGCTCACAGGACAGAGGCTCCCCCTCTCGAATCTGACTGGCGTTGTTGTACGAAGGAGGGGCGATCGCCTCCAGGTCATAATCACCAGCTATCTGCGTCGCCGCCTTGGTCAATATCTGGGAAAGCGCCTCTTTGTAAAGGTTGTCCCTGCCGAAGCGCATCTCTATCACCTTGCGGGGAACGCGCCCGTTGCGGAATCCTGGAACACGAACCTTCAAAGACAGCGCCTGAATGGCTTCGTTGAGGCTCGCTGCGATCTCCTCCGCGTCGAAATCCACTTTCACCTTGACGATGTTTTTTTCCTGCCCCAGCAACTCCGTTTTCATTATTGTCTTCCCTGCTCCTTTCGACCTACTGACCGGATATAATTATATCATTAGAAAACGCGGGAGCGCTCGAAAACGGGAAAGTTCCTGCGGACGATTCCCGAACCTAACAGTTGCAAGGGCTGAAAACCTCATTACTCCACAGCTTCGCGCAAAACAGCGTCCAGGTCGGGTTTTTTTGTCATGATTTTAATATGTGGAAAAGATCTATTGGAGTAAAGGTTGTCAAGCGTGTAAAAATCCAAGCGGACAGCGGTTATGAAGGCATAAAGAAGTATTACGGTAACAGCGAGACCCCAAAGAAGAAGTCAAAGAAGCGCCATCGGATTACGCATGTCGCTTATGTGTGGTTTATATAATTTTGAACTCGCTCGCTAATTTCCGTAGAGGTCTACTTGAGGAAACGCTGATTAACTCCCCCTGGGACTCCATCCCAAGCTCTGCTTAGGGGTGGTGGGTCCCTAAGATCAGCGTTTTTTTAGATTTTTTATAAATTCGAAGTTCGGCTTTTCTAATTTCCTTGCCTTAATTTATTTTCGTTATTTCTTATATCATCAGCTAGTTCTTTGAGATTGTTTTTTTCTAATAAGTCAAGATATGCTTCCAACCACGCTCCTCTTTCATCATCGGTAAATTTAGGAAATATGATGTTTCCAAAGCTGCCTCTCATCAAGTTACCTTCATAATATTTCTCCAAAAATCCGACCAAACCCTGTTTATAAGGAACATCTGGAACGCCGTCCAGAACCGCTTGCCAAAGACGCCTATATCTCTCTGCTAAATAAATACCTTGAGGCAT
>JAITGX010000041.1 GCA_031280275.1 Synergistaceae bacterium | reverse complement strand
GGTTTCATATTTTTGCTGAGCGTTACCGTAATCGACGCCGTCGATTCGGATTACGCATGCCGCTCATGTGTGGTTTATATAATTTTGAGCTAGCTCGCTAATTTCCGAAGGGGTCTATTAAGTTGTTGACATTGATTTGGAAACAAGAACGATATACTCAGCCAACATAGTGGATGGTATAGAGGAATTGAAGGAATGGGCAGGATTGAAGAGCGTAACAATGGCAGTTTCGAAACGCGAAGTAATGGGAAGTACTCCGACGGAAGAATGCCGTTACTGCCTTAGCAGCCTTGAGGCGGATGCAGAGGGTATAGGAAAAGCTATCCGTGAGCATTGGGGAATTGAGAACGGCTTGCATTGGGTACTGGATGTAAATTTCCGGGAAGATTATGCTGGAAACAGGAAGCGGCATAGCGCGGAGAATATGGCGATCCTCAGGCATAGGCAGTCAACCTTGTAAAAAAAGAACGCTCTTCAAAGGCAAGCTTTAGAGGTAAGCTTCTTAAAGCCTCCTGGAACGACGATTATATCCTCCAGCTGCTTGCTGCCGTTTGATGCCTTTGCCCTGGCCTGTACCGACTAACCGAGGAATTACATTAGACTCCCCTTGCTAAAGCGAGGGGAGTCTGGCTCGGCTTCAGAACAAGGGGACACTCTGCGGCTCGGTGACGAGGGGTTCTTCGAGTTCTTCCGCGTGGTTGAGAACGGGCTCTGGTTCGGGGCTGAAAGTCTCTTTTACCTTCATCTCTGCCATCTCCGCCGCGAACTCGAAAGTGGACTCCGGCGCGGCAGGGGTCTTTTTCTCCGCTACGGCGGCGTCCTCGAAGACTATCTCTGCCTCCATGCCCAAAGAGGCGGCCAGTGAGGTGAGGACGGCACGGGTGTTCTCGTCCGCACGGTGCAGAATTCCACCCTGCAAGGTCTCCTGCCGCATCTCTTCCAGGTTAGCGGCGATCTCCCGGTTTTGGTCCTCCAGCTTGAGGGACGTAAAAAACCCCGCCCTCTGGTCGTAGATTTTCACGCTGTCCATGTCCGCGTAAACGTCGAGCAGTTTTGCGCTTGGAACGGCTATCCGCACTCGGTTGACGGCAAAGCGCTCGGTGATCTGGATTTTTGAAAGGTCATTGCCGCAGGCGAGCGTGCCAGAATACTTCAAGATAAACTTGCGTCCCGTCCCTGGCAAGGGAATTCCCAAAAAGACCCCTGTGTGATTAAACATGACAACGGACTGGAAGTTCTGGCGTATGGTCGCCAGCTCTCGTACGTTCTTTATGCCCTGCATCAGCGTGGAATGCACAGCAGACCTACGGTTCGACTTCCGCTTCAAAAGCCACACATTGACCGCGATGGAGGCAACCAACAACAACGTTACGATTACACTCACGGGGAAACCCTCCGTTCTGTATTGCAGATTTTCAGAGCCCTTGGCCCTGTATTATACAACAAATACCGTACCCACCCGGCGCTCACGCCAGGTCGATTTCGCGGGCGACGCGGCCCCTTGTTTCTGGGAGGGAAAGGCCATGCTTCACAGCCAGCCGTTTCAGGTCGTCGTACTCCGGCGTACGGCGGAGGGGCGTTTCTCCCACAAACGCCGTCTTGACCCTAAGGGCTCCCAACGAGGTCGCCATTTCTTCTATCTTATAACATAATTTTGCGCGGTCAAGCGCCCCCCTCCGCACTCCCTGGGTGGTGGTGCCTTGCAGAACGGCCAGGGATAAGGCCTCAGTCCTTTCTGGCTCGCACAGGCAGCAGAGCTTCACCCCAGGCCGTCCTTTCTTCATGGCTATGGATTCCAGCCATACGTCCAGCGCGCCCCCCTCAAAGAGACGTTCGATCACCAATTCGAAGTCCTGGGGGTTCATATCGTCGATGTTGCTTTCGAGCAGCGTTACTCGGTCATGGAGCACCTCAGCCACGTCTCCCTTCGCGCAGTCCATTAAAAGCACTCGGAGGAGGTTGGGCAGGTCCGAGTCTCGCGTGCCTAGGCCGTAGCCGGAAGCCAGAATTGCCCCGTCGGGCAAAGGGCAGAAGGCGGCGGCCAGACAGCGCGCCAGAAGCGCCCCGGTGGGGGTGGTTCGTTCCATGGGTTCGCCCCTGGAGCAGACCGGCAGTCCGTGCAACAGAAGTTCCGTCGCTGGAGCCGGAACGGGCAGCACTCCGTGGGCGCAGGTGACGGTTCCCGATCCCACGTTGATGGAGGAACAGAGCACTCTGGGCCACCCCAATTGATCGAGCAGGATGAACGTCCCCACGATGTCCAAGATGGAGTCCACGGCCCCCACCTCGTGAAAGTGGATTTTGTCCGGCGTGGTGCCATGCACCTTGGCCTCCGCCCCGGCCAGAAGGGCGAAGGCGCGCATGGCCTCCCGCTGGATTTTTAGGGAGAGGGAGCTGGAGGCGATGATGTCCTCGATCTCCTTCAATCCGCGGTGGGGGTGGTGTTCGTGGGTGCGGACGCGAAAATGGGTGCCGGTGATACCGTTTTTCGCCCCCTTTTCCAACGTGATCTCGTAGTCCGCTGCCGGGAGCTTCGTTACCTTCGCCAGCTCCCCCCTGAGACGATCCGGGTTCGGAACGAGTTCAAAGAGCGCTCCCACCAGCATATCGCCGGCGATCCCAGCAAAACAATCCAAATATAGCGTTTTCATTTGTTATCCCCAATCGTGTTCCCGTACATTCCTTCAAGCCCAGGGGGCGGTCCGGGCGGCGCTAAAGTTTTCTTTCCGTCCCCCGTCCAACACAACATGGCGCGCGTGCCGCCGGGCATATCATGAAGTTCCGGAACAACGCGGGTAACGCCTATCTCCGCCGCGAAGTCCAAGTCGCCGCCGAAGCCGCTCTTCTCCAAAAAAAACGCGTGGTCCGCACTTCGCAGCGAGGCCCTGAAGTCCTTGGAAGCCAGCCAGGTCAGGTGAGCCAGCCGAGCACCGTCAGCCAGGTGAGCACCGGAGCAATTCTCCTTCAAGCAGGCAACCAGGAGCCCCGCGCAGAGAGTATCATCCCAGGATGGCCTTTCCAAGCGTCCTGAACAGAGGATACCCACGCGGCTTCCCCGGGTGAGGGCGGCGGTGAGGGCAGCGGGGGCGTTGCGCGCACAGGCTGCCAGCACGGGTGCGCCCGTGGCGGAGGCCTTCAAGACGGCTTTGGTTCCATTGGTAGTGGCCATGACGGCGCAGGAGTGCTTCCTTACCAGCTCCGGGGTTATGTCCAGGGGAGAGTTCCCCAGGTCAAAGCCCTCAGGGGCCACGGCGTTCCGCTCACCCATCAAGAGGGGGTTTTCGCCCTCCAGCTTTAGGGATTCCGCCAGCTCCCTCGCGGCCTCCGCGGAGGCAGCTGGATAGAGTTTTGCACCTCCCGCCGCGAACCAACTCACCATGACGGTGGTTGCCCGCAAAATGTCGACGATCAACCACACGTCCACTTCCGGCAGGCTCTCGCTGTGTGAAAGAACCACCTCCATCTGTACGGATTTTGACGTTTTCCCCATGCCGCGCCTCCTTATTTTACTACCGAAAGGATTATATCTCATTTAACATACTTCTCTCGCAAAAGCGAGGGAATTCTAGACTCGACAAAAATTGCTGACTCGCGAGTCAGTTTTAAGGAAACACTGATTAATGGGGTTTTTAGGGGCCTCAGGTCCCTAAGCAAGGCATAGGGCAGAGCCCTACAAGGGCTTAATCAGCGTGTTTTTCCCCTCCATCCAGTCTATTGGTCGTGAAGGCTTCTCAGGCTCCAAGAGCAAGAGGTTGCGCCAGGCATCGCTTTGTGGCAGGGGGATTTTTACCAAATCACCGTCTTTTATCGCGGCCATATCTATCGTTTGAATAGGTTTCTTAGGTTTCTCATCCAAAGGCGAAGTGAAAAGCCAAAATCAAAAAATCTCTCGTCAGTGGTGACAAAATCTTGTCCCTCATACAGATAAAAATTCAATTTCAACAACTTAAGATCTAAAGACATATTAAGACTAAGAAAAAATAGGCTGATTAAACCTATGCGGAAATTAGCAAGCGAGCTCAAAATTATATAAACCACACATAAGCGACATACGTAATCCGAATCGACGGCGTCGATTACGATAACGCTCAACAAAAATATGAAACCGCTTCAGGCTCGCGTTCACATGTTCAATAGCTATACGCTCTGAGCTAATACGACGATTGTTGGCTTTATCTCCCTTCCACAACTGGCGCTTCTTTGACTTCTTTTTTGGAGTCTCGCTGTTACCGTGATACTTCTTTATCCCTTAAGCTATATCTTAATTCCAGAAGAGGTCTGCTGGATCATATCCTTGCCAAATCAGTGGAATTAGAAAGATCTCGACTTTAGAGTATAGCTGCATAAATTACGTAATTTTCATAAGGTATTTCATAAATTATTTCTATTTGTCACTCTATAGTATAATAGCAAGGAAATCACTCCTCAAAAGTAGGTGATAGCTTGCGACGAATCATTT
>JAITGX010000083.1 GCA_031280275.1 Synergistaceae bacterium | reverse complement strand
GGCATTTTTGCCACATGATATCCCCTGAGGCGTCCAGTTTGACAACCCAGGCGTCGTTTTCTCCGTGATTTCCAATCACGTCGCCGTCGGTGGAGTTGGTATACCCTACGACAATATATCCTCCGTCGCTTGTTTGCTGGATAGAGTTGGCCTTGTCATCACGAGAACCGCCCAGGCATTTCTGCCATAGCTCGACTGCCTCGGCTTCGGCCAAAAAGGCGAGGACAAGCGGCAGCGCCGCCACAAATACCCACAAAAGCCAGCATCTCTTTTTCATCACAAACCACCCTTCCAAACCATGTTTCTTAAGTCGATTTAGAATAAAAGACGCCGAAAAGCAGCCGCGAAGTCAAAACACAGCTGCCCCGCCGGAACAGGCGAGTTTCTGGTGTACACAGAAACGGAACTGGGCTGGGTTTTAAAAAGCGAAAAAAAAACCTAAAAGGGCCCTGTGGCCCTGTGGCCCTGTGGCCCTGTGGCCCTGTGGCCCTGTGGCCCTGTGGCCCTGTGGCCCTGTTTATATTATACCAAATTAAATTAGCAATGTCATCCGTAAAACACACGATATTTAACTCTTTTCCGCAGGATTTTTGCGCTTACCCAAGCAAAACCCCGCAGGGGATTTTACGTCATTATACTTGACTTCGTCAAAAAAGCAAGCCTTTTGAAACCAAGTGCAGGGCAAACGTCAGGGGGTTCTTAATCAGCGTTTCCTCTGCCGTAAACACGCCGCCGCGTTGTGATTGACTCCGTTTCCTTCCAGTGTTATATTATCTTTAAAATTTACACTTTTCATATTCTTTTGCCTCAAAACCTCAAAATCACAAGACGGGAGAAACCAACATGACCGACTTCGGCGGAGTTTCAGATATAGAGGCAATACTGGCCAGCCTGCGCCAGAACGTCATAGTTATCGTCTTCATCGTTGACGTGTCTGGAAGCATGAGGGGCCCCAGAATAGAGGCTGTCAACAACGCCCTCCGGGGAGTTCTGCCCTATGCTGTCAAAAAGGAGCGAGAGAGCGCTGTGGAAATGCGAATTGCCGTCATGGAGTTCTCCGGTTCGGCCCGGTGGCGGACGCTGGCGCCAGAAGCGGCGTCATCCTTCCGATATGAGGACATAACGGACACAGGCGGGGGAACCAACTACAGCAAGGCCTTCAAGGCCCTCGGCGAGAAGCTGTCGCGGAGCGGGTTTCTGAGCGCAGCGGGCAAGCTCTGCGCCCCCTTCGTCATGATGATCACCGACGGGAAACCCTCCGACCCGGCGCTCTGCAAGGAGGAACTGGCGTCCCTGAACGTCAATCCTTGGTTTGTCAGCGCCTCAAGGGCCGGTATAGCCCTAGCGGAGGGAGCGGAGGACCCGAAGTGCCTAAAGGTCCTGGCGGAGTTCACGGGAAACGAGTCCATGGTTTTCACGATACGCGACGTTCAGGTGCTAGGGAGGTATGTCCGGGGTGCGCTCGCCGCTGGAATCGACTCCGCCCTGAGGCGCGGCACTCTCGCGGACGAGAGCCAACAACAAAAGGAGCGGCCTCCCGTGCCATTTTACGAGTTCCCCGTTGAAGCCACCGGAAACGAAATACCAGGGCTGGAAGAAATTGACTGGGAACGCGAATTTTTGACCTCTTGAGTGGTTGCCGCCCCTGAATGCATTAACGAGGCCTCCCTCTCAGGAGACCTCTTCTTCTCGTTTGTGCCTTAAAGGACTTAAAGCCTGGAGACGCTGGCTGCCTGTGGTCCCTTTTCGCCGTTCACGATTTCGAACGATACTTTCTGCCCTTCAGCAAGAGTTTTGAATCCATCACCTACTATGGCGCTGTAGTGCACGAACACGTCTTTCCCCTCGTCAGCAGTGATAAACCCATACCCCTTACTTTCGTTGAACCACTTCACGGTACCCTGAGCCATCAAGAAAAGCCTCCTAAAACAAATAAAATTACCGACCACAAAGACGGCATATATGCAGAATACAGGATACGAATCAATATGTCAAGATACTTATTCAGCGCTGCCATTCGTCTGTGACAATGTTCTCTCATAAATCAGATCACGTAATCCAAAAACTCCACACCCTCTAGGCCGGGCTTCTGGCCATCTTCCTCACCCTTGAAGCGCAGCTCCGGACTGGGGATGCTCACGCGCGTGTGGGGCGGCACGCTCTTCGTGATGAAGGCGTTGGAGCCGATCACCGCACCCTCTCCGATCACCGTGCTGCCGCCGAAGATGGACGTGCCGGAGTAGACCGTCACGTGATCTCTGAGGGTCGGGTGGCGTTTCACGCCCCTTAGCGTCTGACCAGCCCTTGGGGAAAGCGCGCCGAGGGTCACGCCTTGATAGATTTTCACGTAATTACCGATAACGGTCGTCTCCCCAATGACAATGCCCGTGCCGTGGTCGATGAAAAAATGATGCCCAATGCTCGCCCCCGGGTGAATGTCGATGCCCGTGCGGCTGTGGGCGTGCTCGGTCATCATCCTGGGGATCAGCGGCACCCCCAGCAGGTGAAGTTCGTGGGCCAGGCGGCTCACCATGACGGCGTACAGCCCCGGATAGGATAGAACGACCTCGTCCGTGCTGAACGCGGCCGGATCTCCCTCGTAAAAGGCCGCCACGTCCGTTGCCAAGACGCTGCGCGCCTCCGGTATCCGAGCCAGAAAAGCGTAGGCGGTTTTTTCGGCTTCTTCCTCCACGTTCAAGCCTTTCCTTTCCCGATCAACGCCGCGCAGCGCCCGCGCTATCTGCTTTTTCAGGTGATACAGCAGCGTTTCCAGCAAATCTCCCACGTAATACTCGACAGAGCCGTTTTTCAAGCGTTTCTTGGCGAAGAACCCCGCGAAGATCAGGTCACGCAGGTTCTCGATCAACTCAATCACGACGGCGTCGCTGATCTGGTTTTTCGCGTCAATCTTGATGAGGTTTTTCTCTTCCCTGTAGCTCGCCAAAATCGCGTCCGTCAGTTCGCGAAGGCTGCCCGTTTTGCTCATGTTTTTCTTCCTTTCGTTTTTTCGTCTGTTTTCGCGGTTCGGGGAAGCCGGGCTCCAGAAGCCTCCTGTAGTAGCTTCCCGCGCCGTAAAGGGCTGCGGCGGGGTTGTGGCAGAGCACCCTGTCTTTCACGATAAGATAACTCACCGGGGCCTTGGAGTGCCGGATGAAGAGGCTGTCGTGCCCCACGCACAGGCCGATGATGACGTTGAAGTCCGTTTCCTGCTGGTTCAGGAGTTCGGCCTGAAGGATGGGGTTGCACATGGACTCGTGAACGCCTGGTGAGAGCTTTTTCTCCTCCGCCAGACCGATCGTGGTCTTGTCCACCGCGCCCACCTTGCAGGCTACGCCGTAAACGCCGATACCCTTGACCCGAGCCGCCCTGGCAAACTGGCCGCACTCGTTCAACAGCCCCGCGCAGGTGGCCGCACCCACTTTCTTGTAGCCCATCTTCTTGATGAAAAGCAGGATTTCCTCCACCCGCGTGGCCCTGCCGTAGTAGTCGGCCTCGATTTCCGCCGAAGTAAGGGAGATTTTCCGGTCCTCTGGGTTTTCGACGTAGCGTTTCGTGACGCTTTTGATGATTTCCTCTTTTGTGTTCACGGTCAGGCAGAAATCGGGAAAAGACTTTGTTAATCTTGCACAGTTACCAACGGTACAGTGCGAACAGTTTAACGAAGCTGCAGCGGACTCGCTCCTCTCAGGCGAAACCGTCGTTTTCACTGTTTTTTTCACTTCAAATCCCCCTGTTATATTGAGTAGTCGTACTTCAAATTGAGTAGTCGTATTTCAATTGTATGCGATCCAAAAATTGTTTGGTTCTTTCCTCTTTTGGGTGAAAGAATATCTCTTTCGGCGCACCCTCCTCCACCACGAGTCCATCGTCCATAAAGACCACGTGGTTGGCTATGTCGTGGGCAAAGGACATCTCGTGAGTGACCACCACCATGGTGATCCCCTCGCGGGCCACGGCGCGCATCACCGCCAGCACCTCGCCTACCAGTTCTGGGTCCAGGGCAGATGTGGGCTCGTCGAAGAGGATCACTTCGGGGTTCAAGGCCACGGCCCGAGCGATGGCCACACGTTGCTGCTGTCCTCCAGAAAGCTGCGAGGGGTAAGCGTCGCGTTTGCCGCCGAGGCCGACCTTGGCTAGTTCCCGCTCCGCCCTTTCCCGCGCCTCGGCGGCGGGGACCTTCCTGGCCGTGACAAGACCTTCCATGACGTTCTCCGCTGCGGTCTTGTTGCTGAAAAGGTTGTAGTTCTGGAAAACCATAGCGGTGCGCCTTCGGACGGTTAGGATATCTTTTTTCCCCGCGTACCGGAAACGGACGGAGAGTTCCCCAATCGTCAGCTCGCCGTCGTCGGCATTCTCCAGGAAGTTCACGCACCGCAGGAGCGTCGTCTTCCCCGAACCGCTGGGTCCCAAAATGACCACCACCTCGCCCGTCTTAACGTCGAGGCTCACTCCCTTCAGCACCTCGTTCTTCCCAAATGACTTGCGCACACCCTTGATTTGAATCACGGACTTCACCTTCCAGCGAAACGTTTTTCCAGTATCTTGGAGCCGCGTCCGGCGCCAGCACAGAGGACCCAGTAGACTAGGGCGGCGGCGATGTAGGCTTCGAGAAAGCGGTAGCTGACCTGGGCCGAGGCCATGGCCCCACCCAGGACGTCCAGTATTTCAATGACGTAAACAATGGAGGAACCCTTGATCAGGCCTATGAAGTTGTTGCAGAGCACGGGAACAGCAAAGGCCAAAGCCTGCGGCATGATGACCCTCCGCAGGGCCTGGCCCCGCGTCAGCCCCACGGAAAAGCAGGCCTCGTACTGTCCCTCCGGGACGGAGTTCAGCGCGCTGCGCATCGTCTCGGAAACGATCACAGCCGAATAGGCGGACAGGGCGGCTAGTCCGATGTAGATTTTGTCCATGAGCCGCAGCTTGTCCGCCCAGGCGCAGCTCTCCGCCAACGCGTCCAGGGGCTTCAGAATCGCGAAGTTCAAGATCAGGACGTAAAGCACCAAAGGAATGCCCTTCAGAACCGGGATCAGGACGTCAGCTGCCTGAGCGGCGAAACGCACGCGGAACTTCCGGCACAGGGCCAGCGGCGTGCCTAAAACCATCCCCAAAACCAGGGACACTATGGATAAAAGCAAGGTAACGTGCAGACAGCGCAGCGCTGCCTTCAGAGAAACCCAGACGTACACGCTGTCAAAGGTCATTTCTTCACCCCACGTCCAAAAGCGGCTTCCGCACGGGTGAAGCCTTTTTCCAGAAGCAGGCTCACCGCCACGAACACCAGCGCAGCGAACACGTAGCCCTCCAAGACGTGATAGGTACGGACGCCTATGGCCTGAGCCTGCCCCAACATGTCCAGGATTCCCAGGGTAAAGGCCAGAGACGTATCGTGAAACGTGTTCACGAGCCGAGTACCAAGGGCAGGAAGGGCCGTGAGAAAGGCCTGAGGCAGGACGATGCGCCGAAACGCCTGGAAGCCGCTGAGTCCCACGGACCAGGCCGCCTCTGACTGCCCCTTGGGCACGCTGAGCACGGCGGAGCGGATGATCTCCGCCATGAAAGCCGCGTTGTTCAGAGCGTAGGCGATCAGCACGAAGTACAGCTTATTCCAGCGGTTGATGTTGATTCCGACCCTGTATAGGGCCAGAGGAAGGCCGTAGTAGACTATGAACATCTGAATGATGACCGGCGTTCCCCTGACGAAAGAAATGTATCCCGCCGCTGCCAGACTCAGCCCCGGCGTACGATGGAGCTGCGCCGCGGTCAGCAGAAGTCCCAGTAAAGTCCCGCCAACCACCGACGCGGCCACGATCGCGAGCGTAACGTGAAAGCGCAGAAAAATAGGCGGCGCGTACTCCAAAACCAAGGCAGCGTCGAAAAGTTTCCCCATGAGTAAAACACGCGAAATTTGCGATCAGTCCGCTTGGTAGTCCTTGCCCGTGTACTCCAAGGACAGCTTGGTAAGGGTGCCGTCCTTCTTCATCTCCCGAAGCGCGGCGTCGATGTCGTCCCGAAGCTGTGTTTCGTTTTTGGCAAGGATGAAGTAAGCGTCGGACTTGCTGAACAGCCCGTCCTCCACGATATCCATTCCGCCGCCTAGGGCCTCATTGGTCCGGTTGAAGACCCGGCGAGTCATGACGGCGGCGTCGATTCTGCCGTTGACCAGGTTGTCGTAATAGACTTGCGTGGTGCCCTGATAGACGATCTCGATTTTTGCGCCGTGTTCGGCGTTGTATTTTTCCAGAATCGCCGCGGAGTTGGTGCCGCTTCCGACGGCAACCCTTTTACCGGCAAGGTCACCGATGGTTTTGATGTCGGTGCGGCCCTTCTTCACGATGAGCCTCTTGTCGTAGTTGGCGAAGCCCTCGGTGGTGAAGAGGTATTTCGCCGCCCTCTCCGGGTTGGTCTCGAACTGCTGGGTCGCGATGTCCAGCTTCCCCGCGTCAATGCTCAACAGGAGATTTTTGAACTCCATGGATTCGAAGGAAAACTCATACTGGGAAAGGCGCTCGTCAACCGCTTTGAGCACCGCCACGTCGTAACCAGCGGGCTGATTGTCCGCGTCGATGTAAGCGTAGGGCTCGAAGGCGTTTCCCACTCCCACCGCGATCGGGCGCGCGCCCGCCGCGAACGCCCCGCCCGCGAAAACCAAGAAAACCAAAATGAAAGCTCCAATCCAAAGAACCCCCGTGAAAGTCTTGAAATATCTTTTCATTAGATTACCCTCTCACTCGAACATGGGCGTGGACAGGTAGCGCTCGCCGGTGTCCGGCAAGAGGGCGACGATGGTTTTACCCGCAAACTCAGGCCGCCGGGCGAGCTGAACCGCGGCCCACACCGCCGCTCCTGAGGAGATACCCACCAGAAGTCCGTCGGTTCTGGCAACCTCCCTGCCCGCAGCAAGGGCGTCCTCGTCCTCCACCGCGATAACCTCGTTGTAGACGGCAGTGTTCAGCACATCAGGAACGAAGCCCGCTCCGATACCCTGAATCTTGTGCTTCCCCGGCGTACTCTTGGAGAGCACGGGAGACCCAGCGGGTTCCACGGCCACGACGTGGACGGCTGGGTTCTTTGATTTCAGAAACTCCCCCGCTCCCGTAATGGTGCCGCCCGTGCCGATGCCGGAAATAAACGCGTCCAGCTTTCCGCCCGAATCCTCCCAGATCTCCGGGCCCGTGGTGGCTTTGTGAATGGCGGGGTTGGCCGGATTGGTGAACTGGCTGGGGATGAAGCTGTTGGCAGTGGCGTCAGCCAGCTCCGCAGCCTTCTCGATGGCGCCCTTCATGCCCTTGGCGCCGTCGGTAAGCACCAGTTCCGCGCCGTAGGCCTTGAGGAGGTTGCGGCGTTCTATGCTCATGGTTTCCGGCATGGTCAGGACAAGTTTATAGCCCCGGGAAGCCGCCACAGCCGCGAGGCCGATGCCGGTGTTTCCGCTGGTGGGTTCGATGATAACCGAGTCAGGTTTCAATAAGTCCCTTTTCTCCGCGTCGTCGATCATGGCCTTAGCGATGCGGTCCTTAACGCTGCCCGCTGGATTGAAATACTCCAGCTTCCCGATAATCTTAGCGGGAAGAGAATTTTTCGCTGCGTAGCCCGAAAGCTCAAGCAGAGGTGTCTTGCCGATTAAATCTGTTATTTTCGAATAAATAGGCATAAAAACTATCCCCTTTATATTGTGATTTTTTTGAAACGCTGGCGCACGTCAATTAAAAAAACATCAAATAATTACGGAAGTTAAGGAAACACTGATTAAACACCCTTCTGGGGCTTCACCCCACGCCCCGCTTAGGGGTCTCGGACCCCGAGGGGTTTTAGGCCCCTAAGAACCCCATTAGTCAGTGTTTTTCGAATAATCCCTACACATCTTCCTGCTACATACTTCCGAGAGCAGCATCTTGGGCAAAAAATTCCGCATACCGTCACCCCGTTCACAAGAGTAAAAAATTAACCTTTAAATCTTATATATTTAGTCAGGTATAATAAAGCCTAGAGGGCCGCTTGTCAATAGCTGGTGTCCGCTTATGCCCCAACCTCCGCGTGGTTTGTGATAAACTGTTCCCGTTACAAAGGTTTTATTATGTGAGTTGAAGATGTGGAGGCTTTTTAAATGACAGACATTGCGGCTTTGAGCGGCTCCGTGGAACACTGGAAAGGCGACGCGCTTTTGGTTTTGGCGGGGGAGGAGGACTGCGAAAAATGTGACGTGCCGTCCCCCTACGGCGAGTACGTCCGCGCCCTCGCGCAGCGCGGGGACTTTGAGGGTAAAAAGGGCAGTTTAGTAAGGGTTCCTTTGTTCGAGGGCGGCGTGAAGAACCTTTACGCCGCAGGTCTGGGCAAAGCCGGGGAATGCACCCCCGCCGCTCTTCGCGACGCGCTGACCGCCGCGCTGCGCAAAATCGGGCGTGAGCGCAATAGGTCGGTCCTGGCGCTCATTGGCGCGGCGGGGCCGGAGACGGACGTGATTTTGGGCGAGGCTGTGGGGCTCTGCGGCTACGTCTTCGACAAGTATAAGAAAAAAGAAAAAGAAGACAGCTTCGTGCTAGAGAGGGTGTTCGCGAAAGGGATCAACGCGGAAAAAACCTCTCTGGGTCTGGCTTTCGCCGACGCTCAGTGCTTCGCTCGCGACCTGTCCAACGAGCCGGGCAACGTGATAAACCCGTTAACCCTGGCGGACGCCGCGGCCCGTCTGGCGAAGGAGTCCGGCCTGACCTGCGAGGTTTGGGACGAGGAGAGATTAGAGCGCGAGCGTATGGGGGCTCTTCTGGCCGTGGGCCGGGGTTCGCGGACGCCGCCCCGCCTGATTCACCTGGCCTACGTCCCGGAGGAAGCGCCAAAGGGAGCGCCAAGAAAGAAGGCCGTCCTGGTAGGTAAGGGACTCACCTTCGACAGCGGCGGGCTCGACCTGAAGACCCCCGATTTTATGAAAACCATGAAGGGCGACAAGAGCGCGGCCTGCGGCGTTCTGGGCGTGTTGAAGGGCGTAGCCGCGTTGAAACCGCGGACGGAGGTGCACGGTATCGTTCCGGCAGCGGAAAACATGCCGGACGGGGGCGCTTTCCGGCCCGACGACATCATTCGCGCGCGGAACGGCAAGACCATTGAGGTCGACAACACCGACGCCGAGGGCCGCCTGGTCTTGGCCGACGCCCTTTCCCTCGCCAGCGGGATGAAGCCCGATGTTCTCATCGAGATGTCGACCCTCACCGGCGCCTGCGCCGTGGCCCTTGGAAACTGGACGGCGGGGCTTTTCACCAAGGACGAGGGGCTTTGCCAGGCCCTCTTGGACGCGGCGGGGAGAAGGGGAGAACGCCTGTGGCGCTTGCCTATGGACGACGAGAGGATCGGCGAGACCTTGAAGTCTAAGTTCGCCGACCTGGTCAACGGGGCCAGCCGCTACGGGGGCGCTGTCTTCGCGGCTATGTTCCTGAACGAGTTCGTTGAAAAGGGCGTCTCCTGGGCTCACATCGACATCGCGGGGGCGGACTTCATGAAGGAAGAGTCAGGCGTCTACACCCAAGGGGCCTCCGCCTGGGGCGTCCGCACCTGCCTGGACTACGTTCTGAGCCTGTAGCGAGGAAAGAGCATGAAATACCGCAGCGGCAAGGAAATACGCGAGCTTTTCATAAAATTCTGGGTTGAGAAGGGAAGCCGCCACTACCCCAGCTTTTCCCTGATGCCGGACGATCCGTCCTTGCTTTTCACAATTGCGGGCATGGTGCCCTTCAAGGCGTACTACTTGGGCATACGAACGCCGGAAGCCCCCCATGCTGTCACTTGCCAAAAGTGCGTGCGCACCAACGACATTGAAAACGTGGGGCGCACCGCGCGCCACCACACGTTTTTTGAGATGCTGGGCAACTTTGCCTGGGGCAGCTATTTTAAGAAGGAGGCCATCACCTGGGCGTGGGAGTTCCTGACGGAGGTCATCGGCCTGGATTCCTCCAAAATGTACGCCTCCATCTACCAAGACGACCAGGAAGCCTACGACGCCTGGCACGGCTCCGTGGGTCTGCCGGAAAGCCGAATTCTTCGCTTTGGGCAGGACGAAAACTACTGGTTCATGGGAGAGCGGGGCCCATGCGGTCCTTGTTCAGAGATCCACTACGACCGGGGGGAGAAGTGCGCCTGCGGCTCGCCCAACTGCGGTGTGGGCTGCGACTGCGACCGGTACACGGAGATATGGAACCTGGTTTTCACCCAGTACGACCGGCAGCAGGACGGGGCCTTGATCCCCCTGCCTCGCCGCAACATCGATACGGGTATGGGGTTGGAGCGCCTAACTTCCTTGGTGCAGGGCGTGGAGACAGACTACGAGAGCGACCTTTTCATGCCCCTGATCACCCACACCTGCGCCAGAGCGGGGATACGTTATGGAAAGTACGCGAAGCAGGACATGGCCGTGCGGGTCATCGCCGACCACGCGCGCTCTGTGGCCTTCATGCTGGCGGACGGGGTGCTGCCCGCCAACGACGGGCCCGGCTATGTGCTGCGCCGCCTGCTGCGCCGCGCGGCGCGCTATGGGCGGCTGCTGGGCTTCGAGGGCAGCTTCCTTCACGAGTACCTGCCGATCCTGATCGAGGTCATGGGCGATCCCTACCGCGAGTTGATCGAACAGCGGCTGACGATAGAGAAGATCGTGGGGGTGGAGGAGAGCCGCTTCGAGAAGACCCTGGCCCAGGGCACCGAACTTTTCGAGGCGGAGGCCGCGCGTCTGAGGGGCGGACAGCGGACGGCTCTTTCGGGTGATGTGGCCTTCGCCCTGTACGACACCTACGGCTTTCCCCTGGAGCTGACCCTGGAAATGGCGGGGGAGCAAGGGTTTTCCGTGGATAAGGAGGGCTTCGAGGAGGCGATGAAGGCCCAGCGCCAACGGGCCCGCGCCGGGAGTAAGCAGAAGAAAAGCGCCCTGGCCGGCGACCTGTACACGGAGCTGGAAAACGAACTCCCCCCCACCGTCTTTACCGGCTACACCGCGCATGGCGGAGAGGGAAAGATATTGGCGATCTTGGCGGGTGGGGCTAGGATAGAACGAGCAGAGACTGAGACTGAATTCGAGGTGGTGCTGGACGCCACGCCGTTTTATGCGGAACGCGGCGGTGAGGTGGGCGACACTGGGAAAATTTACGCGGAAAACGGCGCCCTTATGGAGGTTCTGGACACAACGCCTCGCGGAAAGCTCATTGTCCACAAGGTCAGGCTGACGGAGGGCGCGATTGCCGCCGGCGTAAAGGTACGGGCCCAGGTGGACGACGGGCGGAGATCGGCCATCCGCCGCAACCACACCGCCACCCACCTGCTGCACGAGGCCCTGAGCCGCACCTTGGGCGGTCATGTCCGGCAGGCGGGCTCTTTGATCACGGATCAGCTGCTGCGTTTTGACTACACCCACCACGAGGCCCTGAGCCTCGAGCGGATCGAGGAGGTCGAAAAAATCGTCAACGTCCAAGTCTTGGCGGATACGGTGCTGGACGCGGCAGAGTGTTCTTTGGACGAAGCGAGGAGCCTCGGGGCGAAGGCCCTTTTCGACGAAAAATACGGAGAGGTCGTGCGGGTCGTGACGGTGCCCGGCTTCTCGTCGGAACTCTGCGGCGGCCTCCACGTCCGCGCCACGGGGGAGGTAGGACTGTTTAAAATCCTCCGGGAGGAAAGCGTGGGGTCGGGCACGCGGCGCATGACCGCTGTTACAGGCATGAACGCGCTGGCGGCCTTCCAGCGCACCTCGCGCTTGACGGCCCGGACGATGGAGCTTCTTTCGGCGGACGAATCGAACCTCGCGGCCAAGTTGGAGGAGCTTCTGGAGGAGACCCGCCGCTTTCAGCGTCAGCTTCAGGAGGTGCGTCTCAAAGAACTGACCCAGGACGCCGAGAAGATTTTCGAGCGGAAGGACGTAGGCGGAGTCGTCTTGCAAACGGGGAAGTTTGATTCGGCCCAGCCGGAGATGCTGCGCGGCGTGGGTGACAGGGCGAAGGGACGCTGTTCCCCTACGGTGGTGGTGATGGTCTCCCTGGAGAGGGGTGAATGCCGCCTCACGGTCATGGCTGACGACGCGGCAGTTGCGAAGGGCGTCAACGCGGGGGCGCTGGTGAAGGAGGCCGCAACTCTTCTGGGCGGGCGCGGCGGCGGGCGTCCCGGCATGGCTCAGGGAGGCGGGAAAGACGCCGCACGTCTGGACGAGGCTTTGGCGAAAATCGAGGTCTTGCTGGAGAACCAGACTGGGCGGGATCCACTCCTCTGATGGAGCCATGAGACGTGTTCTTGCTCTCGACATGGGGGAGGCGCGGGTTGGCGCGGCGGTGACAGACCCGCTGGGGGTGTTCGCTCAGGGGATCGCCGTGTGGCGGACTTACGGCTGGCGGGCGAAGTTCGAGGAATGCCTCGCGCAGTACGACCCTGAACTGGTGCTGGTTGGGCTGCCGCGCAGGACGGACGGTACCTGCGGCCCCGAGGCGGAGAAGATCGTGAGGCTTGTGGAAGAACTGCGGACCGCGTACCCGGGGCGGCGCTTCGCCACTTGGGACGAACGCTACACCACGGTGATAGCACAGCGGGTGCTGTCGGAGGCCGACGTCTCGCGTGAAAAGCGCAAGGGGAAGGTCGATAAGATCGCGGCCGCGCTCATCCTCCAAAGCTGGTTGGAGTCCAGCCGCGCTCAAAATAATTAGTGTGTGTTTTAAAACCAGCCGCTCCAACAAAAAGCTGATAGGGGGACGGAACCCAAGCGTGAAAAAAGGGGGCTTCCGCCCCCCGATTTTTTTGGAAACACTGATTAATGGGGTTCTTAGGGGCCTCAGGCCCCTAAGCGGGGTGTGGGGCAGAGCCCCACAAGGGGGTTAATCAGCTACCGCTTCTTCCGTATGACCCACAGTGAGAACAAGGCCAGCAGAGCTGAAGCGGCACTGAAAAATCCGCTGCTGCAGCCGCCGCCGCCGCCGCTGTCGCCGCTGCCGCCCGATACCGTCAGTGCCGCGGTTTCGGAGGTTACGCTGGAGCCGCTGCTGTCCCTCACGATGCAGTAAAACTTGTCGCCGCTATCCTGTGCCTGTACGCTGGCGATCGTCAGCG
>JAITGX010000073.1 GCA_031280275.1 Synergistaceae bacterium | reverse complement strand
CCTGCGGTCCTGCGGTCCTGCGGTCCTGCGGTCCTGCGGTCCTGCGGATATTATACCATTTTAAATTAGCGGTGTCATCCGTAAAATACACGATATTCAGCTCTTTTCCGCAAGGTTTTGCGTTTGCCTGCGCAAACCCCACAGGGGGGATTTTTAGGTCATTATACTTGCTTTCGTCGAAAAAGCAAGCTGTTTCCTTTTTGGTTTCCGCTTATTTTCCGCAAATATTAATGTAAAATAAAAAATGCCTTTTGGTAAAATCTTTCTGAAATGCCCTTTGAAGTTTGGCGTCACACGGCTGAAGCACCCGGCAGCCCGCAGGGAAAGGAGGGGAGTTTCGTCGTTTCGCCCACGCATGCCGGAAGCGCCGCGCCGCGATTCACAGCATAAAATGGGGAGGACAGAGCAATGAGTAAACTGAACCAAAAGCGCAGTCACGGAGAGACCCTGAGCATCTTGCTTGGGGCGGCGTTCCTGATGGCGACCTCCGCTATCGGGCCTGGATTCATCACCCAGACCACCGTTTTCACCGCACAGCTTAAAGCGGCTTTTTCCTTCGCGATCCTTGTCTCTATTTTGATCGACGTCGTCGTTCAGCTGAACGTGTGGCGCATTCTGTCCGTGTCGGGGCTCCGGGGGCAGGACGTGGCCAACAAAGTGCTGCCGGGTCTAGGCTATTTTCTGGCCTTCGCCGTGGCGCTGGGCGGGCTGGCCTTCAACATCGGCAACGTGGGCGGCACGGCCCTGGGCGTCAATGTCATGTTCGACATGGACCAACTCTATGGACCAATCATTGGACCAATTATCGGGGGAATCCTGAGCGCCGCCATTGCCATCATCATCTTTCTGTGGAAGGACCTGGGCAAGGTCATGGACAAGTTCGTCCAGGTTCTGGGCTTCGTGATGATCGCTATGATCGCCTACGTGGTTGCCAAGACCGTTCCGCCCTTCGCCCTGGCGGCCAAGGAGACCTTCGTCCCCTCTAAAATCGAATGGCCTGTGGTTCTGACCCTAGTGGGCGGTACCGTGGGAGGCTACATCACCTTCTCCGGCGCGCACCGTATCATCGACGCGGGCCTTGTTGGAAAGGAAAACCTGCGCCGCGTCAGCATTGGAGCCACAAACGGAATCGTCATCACGGGCGTCATGCGTTTCCTGCTCTTCCTGGCCATTCTGGGCGTTGTGGTGGCCGGACATGCCCTGAACAAGGACAACCCCGCGGCGGACGCGTTCCGTATCGCGGCTGGGGACGTCGGCTATCGCATCTTCGGCGTCATCCTCTGGGCGGCGGCCATCACGTCAGTGGTGGGTTGTTCCTACACCTCCGTGTCCTTCCTGAGAACACTCTTTCCCTTCGTCGAGCGGTTTTACCGCTGCTGGATCATCGGGTTCATCATCGCCTCCACCTCCATCTTCACCCTCTCTACCCTCACTCCCGCCGGCCGGCCCGTAACGCTTCTGGTGCTGGCGGGCTCCATCAACGGCCTGATTCTGCCGCTCTCCCTGGCATCTATCCTCATGGCCGCCTACCGCAAGGATATCATCGGGGACTACAAGCACCCCATTTGGCTGACGGCCTTGGGCTGGATCATGGTGGTCTTCACCGCCTGGATGGGTTGGGGTTCCCTGCAGGGTCTGCTCAACCTCGTGAAATAAAGCCATGAATCCACGTGTTCTTTACACGGGTGACAGCTGCCTCGTCGTGGAGTTCGGCAACTCCATCGACATGGAGATCAACGCGCGAGTTCAGGCGCTGCGCCGGGAGATCGAGAGCAAGCCGTTCCGGGGGTTCATCGAGACGGTGCCCACCTACCGGTCGCTGACCGTCTGTTTCGACCCGCTCCGGGTCCCGGAAGGCTTCGACAAGCTGTTGCTGCGTCTCGCCGAGGCGGCGGAAAAATCGGAGACGGCGGAGGCAGCGGAGAGAAAAATCCTGGTGGTTCCAACCTGTTACGAGGAGGATTTCGCCCCTGACATCGAAAAAGTCGCTGTGAACGCGGGCATCACGGCCGACGAGGTGGTTCGCCGCCACAGTGCCAGAGACTGCTACTGCTACATGCTGGGGTTCGTTCCGGGGTACTCTTACCTGGGGGGGATGGACCCCTCGCTGGAGACGCCGCGCCTGAAGGAACCAAGAGAAAAGATCCCCGCGGGCAGCGTTGCCATAGGGGGCAAGCAGACGGGCATATACCCCATCGAGAGCCCCGGCGGGTGGAACCTGATTGGCAAGACACCCCTGCGTTTGTTCGATCCCGCCAGAATCCCCGCGATTTTTCTGGAGGCGGGGATGTGGGTGCGCTTCGTCCCTATTGACGCGGCGGAATTCGAGAAAACGGCGGTCTTGGCCGCCCTGCCGGACTGGAAGCCCGACATTCGGGCAGAAACGGCCCGGAAGGAGGTAGGATAAGATGCTTGTCCTGGAAGTGGAACGATCTGGAATGTTTACCACGGTACAAGACCTAGGACGCTTCGGCCGGCAGATGCAGGGCGTTCCCGTGGCGGGGGCGATGGACGCCCCGGCGCTGCGCCTGGGCAACATCCTGCTGGGAAACAGCGAGAACGCGGCGGCCCTGGAGATCACCATGACCGGCCCCACGCTGAAGGCCCTTTCGGGCGCGGCCTGTTTCGCCGTCACGGGGGCGGAGGCTGGGCTTTCGAAAAACGGCTCACCCCTTCCCTGCTGGACGGCGCACAAAATCCAGGCAGGCGATACCCTTGCCTTCACCCCGCCGCGCGGCGGCGCCCGTGCCTACCTCTGCGTCACCGGGGGGTTCGACGTGCCGCTCTCAATGGGCAGCCGCTCCACCTACACCAGAGGCGGCTTCGGCGGCCATGAAGGGCGCGCCCTCCGGGCCGGCGACGTTCTGAAAACAGGCGCTTGGGGTGCAAACATCCTTTGGGCGGAGTGCGAGGGCCTCGCCTGCCCCCCCGCCCTGCGCCCGTCCCGCAGCCCCGCCGCGCCGCTGCGGGTGATTCCCGGCCCGCAGGACGACGCGTTCACGGAGGAGGGAGTTCAGACTTTTTATTCCTCCGAGTACGCCATATCCAGCTCCGCCGACCGGATGGGGTACCGGATGGAGGGCCCAGTCATCGCTCACAAAGAAGGCGCGGACATCATCTCCGACGGAATATGCCTGGGCAGCGTGCAAGTTCCCGGCCATGGACAGCCGATCGTGATGCTGGCAGACCGGCAGACCACGGGCGGCTACACGAAAATCGGCGTCGTCTGCACGGTTGACCTGGGCAGCCTGGCTCAGCGCCTGCCAGGACAGAAAGTGCGCTTCGAGAAAACCACCGCCGCCGAGGCCGTATCCCTGCTGAAAAAAGAAGCGGAACTTTTCGAGAACCTGAGACAGCTTCGGGCGGCCTGGAGGTCAAGACCGGCCTCTTCGTCCTTTGCTTCAGTACGGGGAACGAGCGGCGCTCTGCGCGTCTTTGTGAACGGTCAGCCGCACCAGGTCCAGTGGGAAGCCTTAAATTAGCGTAAACAAATGGGATTCTCAAGGGTCCGCGACCCTTGAGTGGGGTTTGGGGCAAAGCCCCAAGAGGTTTTGTACTGGAGGTGCACACATGGCGGTAATAGACTTGAACAGCGATTTGGGAGAGAGTTTCGGCGCGTGGAGCATGGGCATGGACGAGGAGGTCATGATCCACGTCACGTCGTCTAACGTGGCCTGCGGCTGGCACGGAGGGGACGCTGAGGTCATGCTGCGCACGGTGCGCGCGGCCAAGGCGCGGGGCGTGGCGGTGGGGGCGCACCCTGGCTATCCAGACCTGCTGGGCTTCGGGCGGCGCAGCATGACCTGCACGCCGGAGGAGCTTTACGCCTACACGCTCTACCAGGTGGGAGCCCTGATGGGAGTCTGCGCCGCCGAGGGCGCAGAACTGCAGCACGTAAAACCCCACGGGGCCATGTACAATCAGGCGGCCAAAGACCCCAAACTGGCTGAGGCCATCGCCAAAGCCGTCAAGAGCCTGGGCAGGGAAATCATCCTCATGGGTCTGGCCCGATCCGCCTTCGAGGCGGCGGCGGCGGAACAGGGAATCCCCTTCGCGGCGGAGGCTTTCGCGGACCGGGGCTACATGGCAGACGGCAGCCTGGTGCCGCGCAGTCAGCCGGGGGCCTTCATCCACGACCCTGACCAGGCGGCGGGCCGTATGCTGAAGCTGGTTAAGGAGGGCACTGTGGAGACCCCTGACGGGCAGACGCTGAAGCTCCAGGCCCACACTATCTGTATGCATGGTGACAACCCCGCGGCGGTGAAGATGGCGGAGGTCGTGAAGGCCGCGCTCGAAAAAAACGGCGTCGCGGTCAAAAACTTGAGGGAGGTTTTGAGATGACGGCAATGATTGACTACGCCAACCACAGCCCCGCTCAGGTGCGGGCGATGATCCGGGAGGGCAAGTGGGACCGCCCCACGTCCGGCATGTGCGCGGGGCACGCCCAGGGCAACTTGGTGGTACTGCCCAAGGACCTGGCCTGCGACTTTCTGGTATTCGCGCAGCGCAACCCCAAACCCTGCCCAATCCTGGACGTGACGGAGCCGGGGGAGACGGAACCCAAGATCGTCGCACCAGGGGCCAACCTGGCCACGGACATCCCCCGCTACCGTATCTGGAAAAACGGGGTTTGCGTGGAAGAACCCACCGACGTGACGAAATACTGGCGGGACGACCTGGTGGGTTTTCTGCTGGGGTGTTCTTTCTCTTTCGAGGGGGCGCTGCTGCAGGCCAACATCCCCGTGCGTCACATTGAGCTGGACCGCAACGTTCCCATGTACATCACCAACCGACCTTGCGTTCCAGCGGGGCGGCTGAAGGGGCAGATGGTCGTCTCGATGCGCCCTATCCCCGCCGCGTTGGTACCAAAGGCCGTGCTCTGCACGGGGCGCTTCCCGGCGGTCCATGGCGCGCCGGTGCACATCGGGGAGCCGGAGGCCCTGGGCGTCAAGGACATCAGCAAACCAGACTTCGGGGATTCCGTGCCCATTAACGAGGGCGAGGTTCCCGTGTTCTGGGCCTGCGGCGTCACCCCCCAGGCGGCAATCATGGCGGTCAAGCCGGAGTTTGCCATTACCCACGCGCCGGGGTACATGTTCATCGCGGATACCAGGGACAGCGACTACGCCGTCTTCTGAAAAGGAGCATGAGCGATGAAAGCGGTGCGTTCGGCTGTGCTCGCGGCGCTGTTCATGGGATATGGAGCGGCATATGCCGCTCCATACAAGGTCTCGCTGATAACGATGGACCAGATGGATCGCTACTGGGCCGCTGTCGACGAGGGCGCGGCCAAGGCCGCGGCGGAGTTGGGCGGCGTGGAGTACAAGTGGACGGCACCCGACGTGAAGGACGACGCCAAGCAGATCCAGTTCATCAAAAACGAGATCGGTGAAGGCGTGAACGCGATACTGCTCGCCGCGAACGATCCGGACGCCGTGACATCCGCGCTGGAGGAAGCAGCGGCGGCGGGGGTTAAGCTGGTGTACGTGGACTCCCCAGCAAACTTCCCCGCCGCGGCCACCTTCACCACCAACAATGAGACCGCGGGGGCCGCCGCTGGCAGGGAACTGCTCAAGGCTTTAGAGAAGGCGGGCGTGACGGAGGGCAAGATCGGCGTCATCAACGTGAACGCGGCCACCGCCTCCACGGCCGCCAGGGAGAGGGGTTTTCGCAAGGCTTTCGAGGGGATGAAGTACACGCTTCTCGAAACCCAATACGGCGAGGGTGACGTGACGCGGAGCGCTATGATCACCACCGGTCTCATCGCACAGGGAATCGTGGGGCTCTTCGGCGCCAACGAGGGCTCTTCCGTGGGCGTGGGCAACGCCATTCGGAACGCGGAGTGCAAGGTCTTGGGGGTCGGGTTTGACGCCTCAGACGCTCTGATGGCTCTCATCCAGGAGGGCCACCTGGCTGCCACCATGGTACAAAATCCTGGCGTCATGGGCTACGAGGGCATGAAGGCCGCCGTGGCCGCTCTGCAGGGCAAGGCCGTCAGCCCCGAGCCGGTGGACACGGGCGTGTCCGTTTTGACACGCTGATTAAGCCCTTGTGGGGCTGGAGCCCCACTTCCTATGCCCCTTCCTAGCGGAGGCGGATGGGTTCGGGGAGGCGAGATAGGTCTTCGGCGGGAACGAGCCAGCAGTCCGCCACCGTCCACTGACCGCCCGCGTACTTCAACGTTGCGTCCACGTAAGCGACGCGATCGGCGCGTCCTACGCCGTAGAGTTCGAGGACGCCCTTCAGCTCGTATAGGCCGTCGCCGTCCACGTCCATCGGGCGGAAGACCTCGTAGCGGTCTCCCCACACAGTCACGGGGCTTCGCAGCGTGCCCGACGATTCATTGTAGACGAGTCGTTTGTTGTAGAGTTCCTTGCGGTTAGATAGGTCGATGGGAAGCCTTTCGCTGGTTCCCTCGGCGACTACCTCCGCGCGGTAGCCGTCAAAAAACCTTCCTTTTATCGTGGGCAGTTTGGTGGTTTGGGAATCGTAGAGGACCCGCCCCCCCTCCTTGGCTTCAATGATGAGGAGGCGTTCCCGTCCTCTCCGCCCGGAGCGCAGGGACAGGAGAATCTCCGCCCTGTCCAGGGCGGTGAAGCGTTTGATCTCGATTTTCGAGTCGAAACCCTGAACGTCCGAAGGAAGGGTAATAAGAAAAGGCGGGACCTCGGGCGCGCCGGGAGTGATTTCTAGGAACAGCGCCCGATCGTAAATCCCGTCCTCCCGCCTAAGGGCGATAAGCCGGACGCGACCCACCACGCCGCTGGTTCCTAGAATGCCTTTTTCCCTGCGCGCGACCACGTAGTTGCCTTTTTCGAGTCCATAGGGTTTCCCGTCGAAAACGTCCTCGTTCACCAGGTTTTTTATAAGAACGTCCAGGGCACTTTCAGAGGGCGGTTCGGTCTCCGCAGAACCGCTTTCGGGAGACAGTGCTGAACCCAACTCCGCTCCCGCCGCAAGAGCCGTAAATAAAAACAAGACCGCCCCCACAGCCAGAAAGCCCCTCACGCAGCCCCCTGAAGGCTACCAGGTCAAGGGGCTTGCCCCTTGGTCGAAGAGGAGTTCATTGTCGGAGACGCAGACAACGATGTTGTCGCCCTTGCCGATTTTTCCGGCGAGGACGGAATCCGCCAGCTTGTCCTCGATCATGGACTGAATGGCGCGCCTCAAAGGCCGCGCGCCGAACTTGGGCTGAAAGCCCTTGTCCAAGATCATCTCCTTCGCCGCGCTGTCGACGCCGATGCCGATGCCCTGTTCCTGCAGGCGGGACCTCACGTCCGAGAGCATGAGTTCGACGATACGCAGCAGGTTTTCCCGCGACAGGGGCCGAAACACCACCATGTCGTCCACCCGGTTCAGAAACTCCGGCCGGAACAGACGCTGGGCCTCCTCCATGATGATTTTTTTCGTGCGCCGCCAATCCAGCGCGTCCGCCGTCCCCGCGCCGAAGCCCAGCAGGTTTCCGTGAGCGGCCTCCTTGGCCCCCACGTTGCTGGTCATGATCACCACGGTGTTGCGGAAGTCCACTTTGCGGCCCTGGCCGTCTGTGAGCTGCCCGTCCTCCAAAATTTGCAGCAGGACGTTGTACACCTCTTGATGGGCCTTTTCTATCTCGTCGAACAAGATAACAGAGTAGGGTCGCCTGCGAACCATCTCGGTGAGCTTACCGCCGTTGTCGTGACCCACGTAGCCGGGAGGCGCGCCCAGGAGCTTCGAGACCTCGTGCCTCTCCATGAACTCGCTCATGTCCAGACGGATCATGGCGTCCTCACTGCCGAACAGGAACCGAGCCAGGCAGCGCGCCAGCTCCGTCTTGCCCACGCCCGTTGGGCCCATGAACAAAAAACTGCCTATTGGGCGTTTGGGGTCGCGAAGCCCGCTGCGCGCCCTGCGAATGGCCCGGGACACGGCGCTGATGGCCTCGTCCTGACCCACCAGGCGAGCGGAGATCTCCTCCTCCATCCGCAGCAGCCGGGCGGACTCCTCCTCCGTGAGCCGCACTACTGGAACGCCTGTGAGTTCGGAGACCACCTTGGCGATGTCCTCCGCCGTGACCACGGCCTTCTGACTGCTGGCGCTGTTCCGCCACTCGCCTCGCGCCTTTTCCAGCTCGTCGGCGAGGGTGTGCTCCTCGTCCCGCAGCTTGGCCGCCAGCTCGAAGTTCTGCGCCAGCACCGCACCTTCTTTTTCTCTGCGAGTGGTGTCCAGGCGGCGCTCCAGCTCCCGGACGAAGTCAGGGGGATCCAGCATCTTCAGCCTCGCTCTGGCTCCGGCCTCGTCAATAAGGTCGATGCCCTTGTCGGGGAGGAATCGGTCCTTAACATAGCGGGCGGAAAGGTGGACGGCGGCCTGAAGCGCCGAGTCCTCAATCTCGGCCTGGTGGTGCACCTCGTAGCGGTCTCTCAGGCCCTCTAAAATGCGCACCGCGTCGGACTCGCTGGGTTCCTCTACCTTCACGGGCTGGAAGCGCCTTTCCAAAGCGGCGTCGCGTTCCACGTACTTGCGGTATTCCTCTTGAGTCGTCGCGCCGATGAGCTGAAAGGCCCCCCTCGAAAGGCTGGGTTTCAGGATGTTGGCCGCGTCCACGGTGCCCTCGGCGCTGCCGGCCCCGATGATGGTGTGAACCTCGTCCACGAAGAGAATAACCTCCTTGGACTCGGTGAGTTCCTTGACGATTCGGCGGAGACGCTCCTCGAACTCACCCCGGTACTTGGTTCCCGCCACCAGGTTGCCCGTGTTGAGCTGGACGACGCGCTTGTCCCGCAGGAGCTCCGGGACGTTTCCGTCGGAGATTTGCCGCGCCAAGCCCTCGACGATGGCGGTTTTGCCCACGCCGGGGTCGCCGACCAGGACAGGGTTGCACTTGGTCCGACGGCAGAGCACCTGCATCAGGCGCTTGATCTCCCGGTCCCTGCCGATGACCGGGTCCAATTCGCCGTCACGCCCCTTCTGGGTTAAGTCGAGGCCAAGCTGATCCAGAGTGGGGGTCTTGGTGCGCCCCTTCTTCCTCAGTCTGTCCACCAGGGGCTCCACGCCCTGGGGCGATCCCCCGGCGGAGTTTTCCGGCATGGCAGCCAGAATTTGCTTTTGAACCGCAGGGGCATCCACCCCCATCGTCATGAAATACTGGGAGACCATACTGTTTGTGTCCAGGAGGATGCCCAGCAGGATGTGCTCGGTTCCCACGTAGTTGACCCCCATGTTACGGGCCTCGCGCATGGCCAGCTCCAAGGCCTTCTTCACGCGGGGGCTGAGGGGCAGGTCAATGGCCTTCAAAGTGGGTTGGGAGCGCCCCATGCCCTCCTCAATCTGAAGACGCACCTCGTCCAGGCTCAATCCCAGGGAGACCAGGGCCTGATAACCCAAGCCGCTTCCCTCGTAGATGATCCCCAGCAGGATGTGCTCTGGCTCAATGACGTTGTGCCCCATTTTCAGGGCCTCGCGATGGGCCAATTGGATGGCTTTCTTCCCTCGTTCGGTAAAAAACTGCCACATATTTCGCGTACCTCCATTACGCCAAGGCCAGGCTTCGCAAGATGCGCCTCAGCATGCTGGCCTGGATAACGCCGCGCTTGTAGGGCGATAGGTCGAACTCGGAGCGCCCCAGCTCGTCCGCGTACCTCAAGGCCACCTCAATTATCAGGCGTTCCTTGGCATTTATCAAGCCTCTATCGTGCAGAGCCGCCAGAATCTTTTCGCGGTCTTGCCCGGAAAGAGACTCTCCCACGATGTCGTCCACGTGCTTCAGCCTGTCCTCAATGTTCTCGTAAGACAGGCGCACGATGCGGATGAAGCCGTGCCCGCCCCTTTGGCTTTCCACGAGGTACCCCTTTTCCGGGGTGAAGCGGCTGCGAAGAACGTAGTTGATCTGACTGGGGACGCACCCGAAGGAAGCGGCCAGCTCCTTGCGCCGTAGGAACACGGAGGACTTCCCGCTCTCGACTTCGGAGCCGAAAAGCTCGTTGATGTACCGCTCGATGGTGCTGCTCAAGTTGGACATGTCAGAACCTTCCAAAATAAAAACACACAACATCATTCCTCTCTGGAGAGGAAAGCGCTGATTAAGCCCTTGTGGGGCTCCGCCCCACGCCCCGCTTAGGGGTCGAGACCCCTAAGAACCCCATTAATCAGTGTTTCCTTAAAACCATTTTAACCTTAAGGTCAGTTTTGGTCAAGAAAAAGAGAGCGGTTACATTTGGGGTTTGCCGCCGGCGCGGGCAGCGTTTAAAATGGCCAGAAGGGCCACGCCCACGTCAGCGAACACCGCTTCCCAGAGCCCCGCGGCTCCCGCGGCTCCCAGCACCATGAAGACGGCTTTCACCGTCAGCGCCATGGCGATGTTCTCCCGCACAATTCGCCGCGTGCGCCGCGCGATGTCCATCAGGTCCGCCACGCGGGACGGGGCGTCGTTGAGGACGACGGCGTCCGCCACCTCGATAGCCGCCTCCGAACCTAGGCCCCCCATGGCCACACCCACATGGGCCCCGGCCAGAAGCGGGGCGTCATTCACCCCATCGCCGACAAACGCGGCCTTGGCGCTTCCCGCCAGCTCCTCCAGCGCCGTCACCTTCATACCGGGAAGCAGGCCGGAACGGTACCCGTCAAGGGCCAGTTCCCGAGCCGCCCAAGCGGCTCCTTCCTCTCGGTCCCCCGTCAGCATGTAGCTTTTGACCCCGCGCTCCCTTAGGCGGACGACGGCCTTTACCGCGTCGTCTTTCAAAACGTCGGAGACGACGACGCTCCCCAAAAAGCGCCCGCCCCGCGCCACACAGACCACCGTGCCCCCGGTACTACCCACCTCCGCGTCCGGAACTCCTAGGTCCCTCATCAGGGCCTTGCTGCCCGCGGCGTACTCCACGCCCTCGTGAACGGTCACGACCCCCTTGCCCGCGGCCTCGCGGGAGACGGCCCCCGCCGGCCCCGCCCCTTCACCGCCGAAGGCCTTTTGGATGGAGCGGGCCACGGGGTGGTTGGATAGCGACTCGGCGACCCAGGCAGTATGTTTGAGTTCCCTCTCCTCTACTCCCGGCGCGGGGTATAAACCCGTTACCTCGAACACGCCGCGCGTGAGGGTGCCCGTCTTGTCGAAGGCGACGACCGAAACCTCGTTTACGGCGTCCAGTACCCCGCCGCCCTTGACCAGAATTCCCCGCTTCGACGCGGCTCCGATTCCCCCGAAATAACCCAGGGGAATAGAGACCACGAGGGCGCAGGGGCAGGAGATCATCAGGATCACGAGAGAACGGTAGATCCACTCGTGCCAGGGCTCGCCGGTGAAGAAGAGGGGCGGCACCGCCGCCGTTAGAAAGGCAACGCCAAACATGGCCGGCGTGTACAGGGCGGCGAAGCGAGAGATGAAGCGCTCCGTGGGAGACTTGCGCGCCACGGCGTTCTCGACCATCTCCATCACACGGGCAATGTTGGAGTCCGCGAAAGGCCCCGACGCCTCCACGGTCAAGGCCCCGTCCAGGCTGACCGTACCGCCGAAGACCCGCGTTCCCACCTGCGCGCGCACGGGAACGGGCTCACCCGTGATGGGAGAGGTGTCCACCCGCGACTCGCCAGCGGCCACCAGGCCATCGACAGGGATTTTCTCACCCGGCTTCACCAGTACCCTCATGCCTTTTTCCACGTTTTCAGGGGCGGTCAAGGTGAAGCCGTCTTCCTTTAGAACACGGGCTATCGCCGGCTTCGTCGCCAGCAGGCTCCTGATAGAACCCCGCGACTTGCCCGCCGCGTAGTCCTGGCACATCTCGCCGACCCGGTAAAAGATCATGACCCCCAGGGCCTCGGCGGGCTCCCCTAGAGCCAGGGCCGCGAAGGTTGCCCCACCCATCAAGGTGAACTCGTCGAAAAAGCGTCCCTTGCGGACGCTGGCCCAGGCTGCGCTCAACACGGGATATCCACAGATCAGGTAAGAAATACCATAGAGCGTCCAGCTCTGCCAGGGGAAAAGATGTTCTCCCAGCAACAGTCCCGCCGCCAGAGCCAGCCCTCCAAGGACCAACAGGACGGCGTCCATCCGGCCCGGCCCGCCATCCTCGTCATCATCGCGGGAGGCACAGCTTCTTTTAGAAGCGCAACACCCCTCGGAAGCACAGCAAGCCCCATGGGGGTATTTTGAAGCTGAGGATGGGGAATGATGTTCTTCTTCCGCGTGTTTTGCAAGGTGTTCCACAGGGGCGCTCATGGCTAGACCAGCCTCGAAAACTGTTCGAGAGCGCCTGACAGCTTGTCGAGTACCTCGTCGCCGCTGCCGTTTTTGATGCCGTCGAGCACGCAGTGATGCAGGTGCTCCTCCAAGATACACTGCCCGACCTTGTGCAGCGCGGCCTTAATCGAACCGATCTGGATCAGGATGTCCTCGCAGGGCTTGTCCTCCTCCACCATCTTCATAACGCCCCGCACCTGCCCCTCGATGCGTTTCAGCCTCCGCACCGTCGCCTCCACGTTCATGCACTGAATCACAATGACCCCTCCCTCAAATAGGATACCCCCCTATTGTATATATAAAAAGGAAGAAGTCAAGCGAAAGATGATAGGCGCGCGCAAAAACAAGCCCGGAGAGCAAGCCTAAGATAGTAAGATAGCGGAACATGTCACGAAGTCAAAGCGTTTGCGCCCTGGTTTGTCCCGTGAGAAACTCCATGCAGTGAAGAAGCGCCCGGTCGCCGCCCAAGGCGCCGCTTTTCGTGACAAGGGGCAGGTCGTGGAAGGGGCCGCCGTTAAGCCGCGAGAGGGTGATTCCCTCTTGAATTTCCTCCACCACGGAAACGCTCTCCGCCCTGGCTTTCCGCGCGATCCGCGCGGCGCAGTCTCCGCCGGTAACGCAGAGCCCGCCAATTCGCACGCGTCCCATAATGTCGCGCACGGTGTCCGCGATGAAACTCAGGAATCCGTCCAGGCTGCCGCCGGGATACCCTCCTTGAACGAAACGCCCGTCCATCGTCGCCGCCAAAAGTACCGGCTGCCCGCAGCGCAGCAAATTCTCCGCCTCCTCCACGACCCGGGTGCGCTCGGCCTCCAGGCCAAGCGATGCCCCGTCCCGCAGAGTTCCCGCGTCGATCTGGACAGGGTGGGCCGCGGCGTGGTCCAGAAGCTGGCGGGCCTGGCGGATGCTGCGCGGATGCGCCGTCCCTACCACGACGACAAAGGGCCGAGGCGTCATGGCCAACGCCTCGGCAAGTCCTACGTTCCCCACCCACAAAACGTTTTTGGCCTGCGCCGTCTGTAGAACGCCTTGTACGATGGCCTTGAAGTCCTCGTCAACCTCGGCGCCGAAGCACAGACACCCCTTTCGTGCGGCAAATTCCGCGACTTTCCGGTTCCGAATGTCGTCCAGGCCTACCTCCACTGGGTGAAAGCCCTCCCGGCGCAGCGCCTCGGCCGTGGCCGTCAGAGAGGCGGGCTCGCGCCGCTCTAGCTCGGCTTCCTCAGGAGGCGGCGCATCCTGAGGCTCCATGTAGGTCATACCCTCTTCCAGCGCTTGGCGTCCCCGGGAAAGTCCCGGCGCGGCAACGATGAGATCGGGTTCCAACTCGCGGGCGATGGCCCGGACCTCAAGTCCCACGTTTCCCCGCAAAGCCGCGTCCACACGCTTGAAAAACACGACGCTGCCCTTCCACGGAAGCAGGGAGCGGGCCACGGCGGACAGCCGCCGCTCCGCCTCACCAGGAAGAGACAAGATGGTCTCCGTGTTCAACGCCACGACCTCGCAGCTGCGCGACACGCCCAGTGAGTCGGAATCCAGCGCGATGACAGCGCGGTACCCGCCGTTCGTGAACTTCGACGCCGTCTCCACCGCGCCCGTGTAATCGTCCGCCACAATCACGTACTCAAACATCTTTGCGCCCCCCATTAATCAGCGTTTCTCTAAAAATCTCATTTGCTCAGCGATTTCTCAATCTTTAAACAAAGGACTCAAGATTTTTTTGACCTTTGCACCAAGTTCTTCGGGTTGGACTGGCGTTTCGGCGGTTTTTGCGTCTTCTTGGCGCATGTTGAGCGACCTGCGGATGGCGCGGAGCCGAGTCTGAGCGTCGGGCGGCGAGTCCGGGGCGGCGTCGGGCAGCAGCAGATAGGCCAGGATGTCCCTCACGGGGCCCCGTTGGTCAGGCTGAAGCCAAAATTGCAGGCATTCCCCGATGTTTTCCGGATCCGTGCCCTCCGCCGCAAGGAGGATATCGGACAGCGCCGCGAGCCGCGCACAGTCATCGTCCTCCAGGGAGAAACACGTTTTCAGCCGGTCCGTCAGGGATACCGAGAATTTCTTCGTAAGCGGAGGTTCAGTTTTTTCCGGATTTTCTGACTTGTTGGCGGCGTTCAAGGCCGCAATGGACTCCAGGGCCAGGGCGTATTCCAGCAGGAGGGCGGCGGCGTTGTACTCGCTGGAAAGGCGGGTACCCGACGGGAAAGGGGCCAGGGCCACAGGGTCGTCCCAGAGGTACTCCTTTCCCGCGATGCCCAGGTCAGGCAGTACCAAAAAGCCTTCCACCCGCGCGGCGTCGCGGATTTTCTTTCGATCGGCCGCGCCGGGCTTTTTACGGCTCCTGGCTTTTTTCCCGTCCCCCTCTTGGCTCGGGTGGTCAATTCGCAGCAGTTCCGCCAGCGCCGCAAGGCTCGTAACCACGGGATCGAGGACAGCAAGGGGCTCAGCGGGAGGGTCGTCCGGGTCTGCGGGAGGCAGGTTCAGAAGCCTGCGGAGGAAGGCGTCCCAGTCGGGGCGGGTCTCCAACTCCTCGGCGGCGCTGTACGGGGAAGACGGCTCCTCAATGTCGCCCAGGAACTCCCCCCACGCCTCGGCCAGCGGCAGCAAGGCCATGGGGTCTTTGAAAAAATCGGGAAGCTCCAAAACGCCCCCGGCCACTTTTTTGTCGCGTGCCAGCGCCGGGTTGGTGGGGGTGTAAGTCACCTGAAGGACGTTCTTGGTCTTGGGAATCACGAGTCCGCCCGCGCACCGGGTCTTGTACCGCACCCCAAACGCCGTTACAAGCTCCTCCGTTTGGGCTACGGGGGGGTGGCCCGCGCCGATTCCCCGACTCGCCGCGAAGGAGGAGCCGCGCATGAGCGTGAAGGCCACGACCGAGGGCAGGGGCAGCTTTGTGTCCGCGTAAGAGCGCAGCAGCAGGTTCAATATCTCCATGGGCACCACGGGAAGCCCCCGGCAGAAGGCCATAATATGGTCCTCCGGCAGCCACGCCTTGATTGTCATCCAGGAGATGAAACGGATGAGGTTTTGCCGCAGGGTCTCCCAGCGCACCAGGGGCAGCAGGCGCATGGCCTCGCCCACGCAGATGGAGACGTCGAGTCGGTCGGCCAGCACGCGCCGCTCTAGCCCGAACAGCCAGAGAACGGGATAGGAGACGTTGGACGGCGGCTGAATCCGTCCTCCAGCCAGCCACAGAAGGTAGGTTCCCCGCTGAAGGGGCGTCATCTCGGCGTAGGAACTCGCGCCCTCCGAGGGGAAAGCGCTCTCCCCTTCGGGGAACTCCACCGGGAGCGTAACGTCGATGCAGCAGGGTTCCGGCGTGCTGTTTGGACCTTCGGACCAGTAGGTGACGGGTCCGCGCAGGGTCAGGCTCCCCACCTGGATGGTTCCCGCCTTGCCGCTCCATCGCAGCAGTCCCACGGTGGGTTTGGGTTTCTCCTCCTCCGAGGTCCCGAAAGCGTAGGGTGAATCCCCGTGAGTGGGGGGCGCGACGGACGAGTATGTGGCGCCGCTCAGGGTGTCCGGGGCGCTGATTGGCGCCACCGTCTGAACAGGCGCGCCCATGTTCAAGGTGGGCGTTTCCTGGGGAGTTATTTCCAGCACCGCCGCCTGGGAAACGCCGGGGTTCAGTGGAGCGGCCGGGGACCCCTCTGTTGGGGGGCTTACTTCCCCGGCGGAGCGGGAAAGCACCAACATGTCCGTCGTAAAGGCGGACTGGAACTCGACGTCATCGGGCGGGACGGCGCTCAACACGGCCCTTTCGGGTTGGGCGCTTTCCTCCCGAACGTCCTCCGGCCAGACCAGAAGACTCGCGCCCGGCGGAACGTCGCGGCGGGTGCGTTGCGTGATAAAGGCCCCGACGACGGCGGCGAACACGATCCCGATTACCAGGTAAAACAAGCGCAATCCCTCCAAAAGAGTTTTCGAAGCACCGCCATTATAGTACGTCTCGCGAAATTTTCGTATGTTTTTTCTTGATTTTATGCAAAAAAACTATATACTTGTATTGAAAATAAAGGGCGGGGTTTTGATTTCGGAGTCGGTTTTGGAAAACAAAGCCGTTCGGACTGGACGGCGTTATTCTTGGGAGGGATAGTTGTGAAGTACAATACGGAGGAAATTCGGTTGGAGCGGTCAATAGGGGCGAACATCAGGGCGAGACGCCTTGAGCTGAGAATGAACCAAGAGGAGCTGGCGAAGAAACTGGGGTTGACCCAGGCAAACGTGAGTCGTATTGAATCGAACACCAAAGGACCTAGCGCGGAGATGCTGATAGCCTTGTCGGACGCGCTTTCGTGCGACGTTCGCGAGCTTTTGGGTATCAAGGAGACCGGGGAACCCGCCCGGGACCTGGACGCGGAGGCAAAGAGCGCCATTCTGAACGCGATCAAAAATGACCCGCAGCTTGGGCTGTGTCTGCGCAACTTTGCCAGGGAATCGGGACTCTTCGAGGACGAGGACTGGAAGTTCACGGCGGCTTACCTGAAATTGACCCTGGGCCACGTCTCCGAGGTTATCAAAGCCCGTAACTTCAGAAACTTGGGTGCTTAAGGAAGCCCTGACGCTTTTAACCGTCTGTGGGACCATCGCGTGGTATAATCACTTCGTAAATCTAATTAGGAAGAGAGCGTCGTGAGGGAAAGGCGTTGGAGAAATGAGGGTGTTTGAAGAATGAAATCGACTCTGGCCGTCTCTTACGAACTGGACAACACGGAGAAGGCGGCGAACGAACTCGCGGCCCAGGTTTCTTTGTCTTTGGCGGGCCATAGCTGCGGCCTGCTGTTTTTCGACGTTGCCACGGACTGCGGGGCGCTCGCCGCGACTCTCGAAAAAAAACTCTCCATTCCGGTGGCCGGGTGCAGCACCATCGCCACGCTGGACAACAAAAAGGGCTTTCGGGACTTCAACGTCTCGCTCATGGTGATGACGGGGGACGACGTCCGCTTCGCCTGCGCGCTCTCTGAGCCCACCGGCGCGGGCAGCACGGCGGAGCGTCTAGGCGCGGCTTACAGTGAAGCCGCCTCGAAGCTGGGGGAAGCTCCCAAGCTCATCTTGGTCTTCTCACCCAACGACGCCGACATGGTGCTGGACGACTGCGCGGAGGCGCTGGACGAACTCTCCGGTGGCGTACCCGTGTTCGGCGGCGTACCCGGCTTCAGCATGGGCAGCGAGGAAAGCCGCGTCGTTCTCAGTGGAAGAGCTTACTCCGACCGCACGCTCTTGGTCTTGCTGGGGGGCGGCATTCGCCCCGTTTTTTCCGTCAAGAACGTGCTGAAAAGCCTAGCGGAGCACAAGCGTCCTGTCACCTCCGCCAAGGGCAGCGTGGTGTATAAGGTGGGAGACGTTTCATTCGTGGAGCACATGCGCCAGTCGGGAATAGCGGTGGAAAAGATCGCCGCCTCGCCGGATTCCCTGCCGTTCTTGCCCATCCTTCTGCTGCTGGAAGCACCCCAGGACGAAAACAACGACGGCTTCCCTCTCGTGCGCACGCTCTGCGCGCTGAACCTGGAAGAGGGTTTCGGCGCGTCCATCGGCAGGATACCTCAGGGGGCGGACCTCTCGTTTGTTTCCTTGAACTCTCAGGACGTGGAACTCTCCTGCCGCCTGACCCTCCAAGACTTGGCCGAACAGATCCAGGCCGGAGAAAGCGAGGGGTACGTGTACTCCACGGCCTTCGCCATTTCCTGCCAGGGGCGCTACATTCTCCTGGCCGGAGACCGGGGTCTGGAAGGCCGCTGCCTGACCGAGCTGAGCTCTCCAAGCCTGAACCTCTTCGGCCTTTACGGCTACGGAGAACTTTGCCCCACCTCCGCTCGCGGCGGCAAGAACCTGAATCGCGCCCACAACCTTTCTATTGTCTTCTGCGCCTTCTAGCCGCCCATGAAGACCTCGCACACCCCCCAAAAATATGTCACTAAAGAGATGAAACTCCGCGAGGCGAACGCCGAACTGCGCGTTCTGCAGCGGCGGTTCCAGCGCCTGGAACAGGACTACCGCCACCTAGCCGCCATGTACGAGGCGGTAGAACACCTGCGGGACTTTCACGCTGTACGGAGAGAGCTTCTTTCCCTTTACAACCAGCTTTTACTTAAAACCTGCGCGGACTTCATTTTGGTGTTAGACCGGGACATGTGCTTCGCCGCGGGCACGGATACTCTGGCACGAACGCTGGGGTTCCCCTCGTCCGATGAAATGGTAGGGATGCACTTCCGTGAGATTTTCTCCTCCCGGCTCCGGGCGGACTGGGTGGACGCTACCCTGGCCAATTTCGAGAAGGCGCTGGAAACGGCCTCCCCTCTGCGCTACGACGATAGGCTGCCCTATTTGGACGGCCCCCCCGCCGACGTCCACACCAGCATCTCACCTGCCGTGGACGGCAACGGTCAGTGCCGGGGAGTCGTCCTGGCCATGCACGACGTGACGGAGCTTTTCCGGGCCGTGGAGCGGGAGCGCGCGGCAGCCCGGGCGAAGACCGTCTTCCTGGCCAACATGAGCCACGAGATACGCACTCCCATGCACGCCATCAAGGGCATGAGCGACCTCCTCCTCCTGACGCGGCTGGACGACACCCAAGCGAACTACGCCCGCCACATTCTGGGAGCCGTGGACTCCCTGTTGACGGTGGTGGGCGATATTCTGGACTTCTCGAAGATCGACGCGGAAAAGCTGAAGATCGTGAACGCACCCTACGACCTGGGGACCCTGCTCTCCGACGCGGCCAGCGTCGCGAACCTTCGAGCCTCGGAAAAGGGCTTGGACTTCCTGGCGGATGTAGACCCCCTTATGCCCGCGTCGCTTGTGGGTGACGGAGCGAGGGTTAAACAGGTGTTGCTCCGCCTGCTGAACCACGCGATCAGGTCCACGGAACAGGGTTTCGTGCGGCTTTCCGTCGAGTGCCGAGAGCGAGAGGACGGGGGAGTCGAACTCCTTTTCCGTGTGGAAGACAGCGGCGATGGCGTTCGGGAGGTGGAGATACCGCACTTTTTCGATATCTTTTCGCGGGAGGAAAACGGCGGATTCCAGAGCAGCGGCTTGGACCTGCCCCTTAGCTTTCGCCTGACCCGTCTGATGGGGGGCAAACTGGACGCGGAGGGCCGCGTTTTTTCCTGCTCCATTCCCCAGGAAGCCGCGTCGAAAACGCCTCTGGCCGTGGTAGACAAGCCCAGTCAGAAGAGGGTGTTGCTTTTCGAGGAGAGCGCGCGGGGCGCAAGCTGCGAGAAGATGCTGCACCGCCTTTTCGTCTCCTGCGAGCGGTGCGCGGACGAGAAGGAATTCGCTGAGGCACTGGCCCGGTGCGACTACTCCCACGTCATCTACCGCTACGAGGGCGGGCATAAACTCATCAAGCGGTACGCCCCGTGGCGCTACGGCTCCAGGGTCTTCGCCATAAAAAACATGAAGCGCGTCTCCAAGCAGCACACGGACTCCTACGTGGAGGCGCTCTTCGAGCCCCTGCTCGTCACCACCCTGGCGGATGCGCTGAACAAGCCCACGCTGGGCGCTGATCCACGAGAAAAGCGGGAAAGCGAATCCTTGGGCGCGTTCAGAGCGATGAACGCGAGCGTCCTCATCGTGGACGACAACCGGATTAACCTGCTGGTCGCGGACGAACTGCTGCGTCAGTACGGTATCGAGGCGGATTTGGCGGAAAGCGGCCTGGAGGCATTGAAAAAAATTACCGCCAAGCCCTACGACCTGGTGTTTATGGATCATATGATGCCAGGCATTGACGGGGTGGAGACCACAAAGCGCATCCGCGCTCTGGGTGACGGATACGCCTCACTGCCCATCGTGGCCCTCACCGCCAACGCTGTCACGGGAATGAAAGAACTCTTCCTGCAAAACTCCTTGAACGATTTTCTCAGCAAACCCCTGGATTTGGACGAGCTGGAACGGGTTCTTCACGCTTGGCTCCCGGAGGACAAAATCGTCGAAGGGGCGCCTGACAAGAGCGAAGCGCCGTCCAGGGACGGTGAAGACAGCCCCGGAGCGCTTCACGACCTGGCCTTGAGCCTAGGGGACGACCTGGAGACGGCGGCGGCGCTGAGGGGCATCGGCGGCTCCCAGGAGATTTACCTGAACATCCTTCGGGTGTTTTCGCGAACTCTCCCGGCCCGTCTGGAGCTTCTGGAAAAGTACCGAGGGGGGTCCGAGTGGGAAGCGTTCCGAATTGAGCTTCACGGGCTCAAAAGCGCTTTGGCCAACCTGGGGGCGCGGAGGCTGTCCCTTCACGCCAAAACCCTGGAGCTGGCGGCGGAGGAGTCTGACGGAGTGTCCATCGCGCTTCGCTTCCCGGAGTTCACCGTTCAGGTCTCCCAGTTAGCGGAAAAAATCGCGCAAATCCTGGACGGAGGGGACGCGGAGAGCCCGAAAGAAGCGGAGGTCGGGGACGCGGAGGCCCTGAAGGTTAAGCTGAGGGAGACAGCCCGTCTTTTGGAAAACTTGGAGCAGGACATGGCGGCGGGGCTTTTGGATGGCGCTATGGTCTTCACCTATGGGGAGTCCACGGACGAAACGCTGAAAGCCATACGTCAAGCGGTGGACGCCTTCGACTACAATTCGGCCCTGGCGGGTATCCATGCCTGCTTGGCCGCCCTGGACCGCCCCTAAGTCCAGACGGAAAACCAGAAAGGAAGCCTCGCGATGCGAAATGACGACGGTGCGCTCCCGCTTTTCAGCATACTCGTTGTGGACGACGACCCGACAAACCTGCGGCTGCTCCAGGAAATTCTCCGGCGGGAGTACAAGGTGTACTCCGCTCCTTCGGGCGGAAAGGCGTTGACTTTCCTGGAGAGGCGCGTGCCCGACCTGGTTCTGCTGGACGTGGAGATGCCGGGCATGAACGGCTATGAGTTTATCGGCCGCTTGAAGGGGGACGGGCGGTGGCGCGCTATTCCCGTTCTGTTCTTGACGGCGCAGGAAGATCGGGACAAGGAAGAACTCGCCTTCTCCTTAGGAGCCGTGGATTACATCCTGAAGCCCATTTCCGCCGGCATCGTCCTGTCGCGTGTCAAGCTTCACCTGGAATTGGGAGCTCACCGGAAGTACTTGGAGCACCTGGTGGAGCACAAGACTCTTCAGCTTCAGCGGGCGCAGGACGCCATTTTAGACATTCTTGCCAACGTTACGGCGTTCCGCGACAGCGACACCGGCTATCATATTCAGCGCACCACGCTCTACTCTCAGCTTTTGATCGAGAACCTGCTGGAGCTGGGGCATCCGGACTACCCCGTGGACAGGAACTACGCCGATCACGTTATAAAGTCCGCGAAGCTCCACGACATCGGCAAAGTGGCCGTGCCGGACAGCATCCTGCTGAAACCCGCGAAGCTCTCCATGGCGGAGTTTCAACTCATCAAGCTGCACACCACCTACGGGGCTCGCATGATCGACGACGCCATCGCCAACCTGGGAGACGACTCCTCGTTTCTCCACGTGGCTCGCGAGATCGTGATGGCCCATCATGAGTGGTGGAACGGATTGGGTTATCCCGACAGGCTCTCTGGTATGGCGATACCCATTTCGGCCCGCGTTATGGCCATTGCCGACGTGTACGACTCCCTGCGTTCCCACCGCCCTTATAAAATGCCCCTCACTCACGAGGAGACCCTTATCATCATGAAGCGAGAGACGGGCTCCCACTTCGATCCCCACCTGATGGAGTTCTCCGCCAAAGTGTTCGACTCTTTCGAGGCTGTGGCCGCTGAATACCACGACGAAACCCGCCACAACGACGGCCTGCCGATTTAAGGAAACGCTGCCCTTGTGGGACTGGAGCCTTACGCCCCGCTTAGAGGATTCTTTTTTAATTTAATATTTTGCATGTAAAATCTATCAATTAAGTGATATTATGGATCTATGGTTTTCATATGTTTACCCTGTCGTAAACCTCAGGGCAAACGTATGAAGACGTAAAATCTTGATATGACTGAATTTATTCTCTAGGCGAAAATACCTAGGTAAATAACGCAAAGCCAGTTGTTGCAATAATTCAAGGGGAGGTTCATGCGTTTGCCCTGTCGTAAACCTTTTTGACGCTTGCTTTTTCATCATAGATGAACTATACTGTTTTAATTTATCCTATAGCTTTCCTCTGCTCCGCCTTTCGGTCTTTACGGCGAAAGAAAGCATGGGGGCGCGCAGCGTCCCCATGCTTGACCGTTTTACTATTTACTGTAACTCTTTGTTACATCAAACCCATCGTCCGCGGCAGGAAAAGCGTCAACGACGGGAAAACGCACAGAAGCGCCAGGGCCAGAAGCGCTGCCACGATCAGCGGAATCGCGGGCCGCGATATTTGTTCCATCGTCAGACCGCTGATCCGCGCGCCCACGAACAGGTTGACGGCCACCGGCGGCGTGACCTGCCCTATGGCCAAGTTGACGGTCATCATCACGCCGAACCATACCGGGTCCCAATTTAGCGCTCGAATGATCGGGGTCAGAATCGGCACGAAGATGTACATGATAGAGTTCGCGTCGAGTAGCATACCGGCGAAAAGCAGAATGATGTTGATCATCAGCATGATGGTCGCCGGGTTGCTCGATGCGCTGAGCAAGATTCCGGCTATTTTGTCGATAAGCCCCACCGTGGCCCCAAGCCAGGAATAAAGCCCCGCGCAGGCCACAACCAGCATGACCACCGCCGTAGAGACGACGCTTTCGCTCAATATCTCGTAGAGCATACGGAACGTCAGAGTGCGGTAGACGAAAAGCCCCACGAACAGTCCGTAAAAAACGGCGACTGCAGCGGCCTCTGTTGGGGTGAACACCCCGCCGTAAATTCCGCCAAGGATGATGACCGGGGTCAAAAGTCCAAAAGCGGCGTCCTTTATGGCGCACAACACCACAGCCCTGTCTCCGCGCGGCTGGCCCTTGTAGCCGTGCTTTTTGCTGATGGCGTAGACGAACACGCAGAGAAACGCGGCGATGATCAGCCCCGGAACCACACCCGCCGCGAACATAGCGCCCACGGACTGCTGCATGATGTCGCCATAGACGATAAAGGCGATACTAGGGGGGATGACGATGGCCAGGCCGGAGGACACCGCGATCACGGACGTGGCGAAGGCTTTGTCGTAACCGGCCCCGGCCATGCTGGGGATGAGGATCAGGCCGATAGCCGCCACCGTCGCCGGCCCGGAGCCGCTGACCGCTCCCCAAAACGCGGCCACGACCACCGTCGCCACAGCAAGTCCGCCCGTAATGTCCCCGACGGCCTGCTTAATCAGTCCGACTATACGCTCGGCGATACCGACTTTTTCCATGATAATGCCGGCCAGGATGAAAAAAGGAATTGCCAGAAGGGGAAATTTCGCGATTCCAGCGTAAAAACTGTAGGAAAGCATTTGGTACCCCATGTCCCAGACCCACACGACGACGATAGTCGCCATGCCGAGCGCGACCCCGATAGGAACGCGCACAGCCAAAGGAGCGATAAAGAGTACCAGAGTCCAGAAAACAGGGTCTTTCAGCAAGGGCATGGTCTTTTTCCTCCTACTGATAATCACCGCTTCGGACGGCGCCATAACAGGACTGCAAAATGCGCAGGATGACCAGCGCCGAAAAGACCGGAATTCCCGCAGAATAGAAGGCCGTGGGGATCGCCAGAGCTTCCGAGGTGACGTTAAGTTCGTATTCTTCCAGAACTTGAATACTTCCAAGCCAGGTGAGAAGTCCGAAAAAAAACACGCACATGACGTTGGAGATCACAAAACAGAGCTTCTTCAGAGAAAGAGGCAAAAAATCGTAGACGAAGGTCATAGACAGGTGGGATTTCTTGCGAAAGGCCGCGGAAGTCCCCAGCAAAACGATCCACACGAACATGCTGACCGTTACCTCTTCCGTGAACGCCAGCGGGTACACGATAAAGTATCGCGTCACCACGTTGACAAACGCGATAGAAACCATGACGGCCAAAATTACGGCACTCAACATTTCCTCGAAGTGGTTGCAGAATTTTTTGACCAAATGAACCGCACCTTTCCTGTAGCGAATTAGAGCCATTGACTCTTTTCTGCGCAAAGTTTTTGCCGTTTATATCCGGTTTTCGTCACAAATTAGGAAGGAGGAGAAGGAGAGCTCCCCCTCCTTTATTTAACCGTTTCCCTTGCTCTCTTACTTTACCGACGCCATGTCAGCCTCGGCGGCCTGAACCAGCTCTTCCCCGATCGTCTTGCGCCACTTTTCGGTGACGGGCTTTGTCAGTTCGACGAACTTCCGCGTCTCCTCAGGCGTCAGGTTCGTGACGGTCATATCGACCCTCTGAAGCTCCGCGGACCAGTCGGTGACCTCTGGGGCCTTGCCGATGCTCTTCAGGTACTCCAGGTTCTTGCCGCCGTCGTTCTCGTCGATACCCACCCGGGCTAGGGCGATCTGGTAGGCCGCGGCCTCCTTTGCCGCCTTTAGGATAAGCTCCTGATCCTCGGCGGAGAAGGATTTCCAGACGGCGGGGTTCACCACGAACATCGTGGGGTCACCCATGTAGTGCCAGTTGGTGACGTACTTGTTGTACTCGTAGACCTTGAGGGGATAGAAAGTGTTGATGGGGTTTTCCTGCCCGTCTACCGTGCCCTGCTGCAAGGCGGCCATGGTGTCGCTCCAGGGCATGGCCACAGGGTTGGAACCCAGCGCGTTGAACGTGTCGAGAAACAGAGGGCTGCCGACGACGCGCATCTTCAGACCCTTGAGGTCCTCGGGCTTGCGGATTTCCTTTTTGCTGTTCGTCAGCTCGCGGAACCCGTTCTCCCCGAAACAGAGGAATTTGCCGCCCTTGTCCTCAATGGCCTTGGCGATCAGTTGGCTGGCCCTGCCATTGGTGATGGCGTCGAGCGCCTTGTACCGGTCAGGCTGCCCTGACATGAAGAACGGCAGGGCGAAGAGGTTCAGCTCGGGGATCTGAGGGGAGTAGTTGATCGTGGACTGGCAGGCGAAGTCGATCGTTCCGTTGCGCAAAAGCATAAATGCGTTCGTCTGCTTGCCAACCGTGAGCTGCGCGTTTGGGTAGACCTTGATGTTGATCTTGCCGCTGCTGCGCTCCTTCACCAGGTCCGTGAAGTACTGAGCCCCCATGCCCCAGCCCGTGGTGAGGCTGGGTACAATGTCGAGCTTGTACTCGTTCTTGTACGCCGCCGGAGCTGGCACCGAGCTGGCGAACAGGAACGCGGCCATCAACGCGAAAAGCAAAAACTTCTTCATTGCAAACTACCCCCTTTAAAAATTCCGACCTTTCGCCGGATGATTTCGATAAGATTCCCGACTTCATTTTTTTCAATCCATATTAAAGCGCTGCCCTAATTCCCTTTCATGATCCCTCCCTCCACGTTGAGTACCTCGGAGGTCATGAAGCTGGAGAAATCGGAGGCCAGGAACAAAATAACGCTCGCGATTTCCTCGGAGTTCCCGAGGCGCTTCAGGAGGATACTCTCCGCCGTGGCCTTGCGCAGGTCGTCTGACATTCCGGCCAGCATGGGCGTATCGGTGGGGCCGGGACAGATTACGTTAACGTTCACGTTGAAGGGCCCGGCTTCCCGGGCTATGCCCTTGGAGTAGGCGATCACCGCGGCCTTGGACGCGCCGTAGATCAGGTTGCCGAAAAACCCCCCACCCGTCTTGGCCGCGATGGAGGAGATGTTGACGATCTTCCCGTAGCGCCGCTCCATCATCCCCGGCAGAGCGCTGTGACAGCAGTTGAACACGCCCTTGGCGTTGATCCCCATGACCCGGTCCCAGTCGGCCTCCGTGCACTCCATGCAGGGCTTGGTCAGGACGATACCCGCGCAGCAAACCAGGATGTCGATCTTGCCCCACGCGGCGGAAATGGCGTCTATCACCCGCCGTACCCCCGCCGCGTCCGTCACGTCGGTCTTGTGGAAACGCGCCGTACCCCCGGCGGCGGTGATGGCCCTGGCGGCGGTCCTGCCCTCTTCCTCTAACATGTCAAGGAGGGCCACCTTCGCCCCCAGCTCCGCGAACCTTTTGCCCGCGCTCTCCCCAATACCCCGAGCACCGCCCGTGAGCACTGCGGTCTTTCCAGTAAAGTCGAATTTCATAAAAAACCTCCCTAACCGCAAAAGTTTTCCCATAAAAGAGCCATCGGCTCTATTTGATGGCCTGGATTTCAGCCGTCAGATCTTTAAGCTCCGGGAAGGACTCGATAACGCCGCTTACGCTCTGACAGAGCGGGGCCGTGTCATGTTGGCCAGCCGCATGACGATGGGGGCAGCCCAAGCGGGGGCGGCCAAAACAGAGAATAAAACGGTCAGAAGGGCTAAAAATTTTTTCAACACGCACACGACCTTTTCAAGAGGTTCTTATAGGAGTTCACGGCCCTTAAGCGGGGTTTGGGACAGAGCCCCAAATTCTATTTTTTCAAAAGCTCTGGCAGCCAGGTACAGACGCTGGGAACGTAGGTGATCAGAAAAAGCACGGCTAAACCTACGATAAAAAACGGGAGCGTTTCTTTCAGGGAGCGCTCCAGTTTCTCCTCTGCGATGTCGTTGCCCAAAAGCAGCGCCGCCCCCACCGGCGGGGTCAGAAGCCCCAGGCACAGGTTGAACGTCATGAGAATCCCGAAGTGCAGCGTCGAGACGCCTACCTTGGTGAGCAGGGGCACCAGAATCGGAACCAAGATGACGATGGCCGCGTTGCCCTCCATCAAACAGCCAACCACCAGAAGCAGCAGGTTCACAAGCAGCAGAATGAGGTACTTGTTGGTGGTCAGGCTGAGAATGGCGGCGGACAGGGCCTCAGGAAGCCGCGACGTGACGATGACCCAACTGGACGCTTTCGACGCCGCCAAGATGAACATGATCGTGGACGTGGCCACGGCGGAGTCGCAGAGGATTTGGTGAATCATCGAAAACTTCAAGTCGCGGTAGATGAAGAGCCCCACGGCCAGCGAGTAGACCACGGCCAGTACAGAGGCCTCCGTGGGGGTGACGATGCCTGAGAAGATGGCCCCCAAGACCACCACCGGCATGATGAGGGCGAAAAAACCCTCCCGCGCGCAACGGCTGGCTGTGCCCTTGGACGCGCGCGGGTGGCGGGGAAAGTCGCGGCGTTTGGAGATGGTGTAAGCCGCGCCGCACAGCACGACTCCCAGGATAACCCCCGGCGTGGCGGAGGCCAGGAACAGGTCGCTCACGGACATGGATAAGGCGGAGCCGTAGACGATCAGAGGAATACTGGGGGGAATGATCGGCCCGCAGACCCCCGCCGACGAGGACACGGCGGCGGCGAACCCCGCCGGGTAGCCCTCCCGTTTCATGGCGGCGATGGTGATGCCCCCGATGGCCGCCACGGTGGCCACGGCGGAGCCAGAGATGGCGGCGAAGAACATCGACGCCACCACCGTCACCAGGGCCAGACTGCCCGGTACCCACCCCACCAGGGCGTTGCAGAACCGAATGAGCTTTTGGTTGATCCCCCCCGCGGTCATCAGATTGCCCGCCAGGATGAAAAACGGAATGGCCATGATGGGGAAGGAGTCGATACCGGAAAAAAATTGCTGCGGAATGAGGATCAAAGGGAACCTGTCGGCGTAGAGAAGCGCTAGGAGCGTCGCGGCGCCAAGGGCGTACCCGATAGGCATCCCCAACAGACTGAGGCCCAGAATGGAGTAGATCAGGATACTGTGCATTGACTCACGCCTCCTTCGCCAAACGCGGCCGCGCGCGCAGGATGTTCCACGTGTCCTCCAGGGTGAAGAGAATCATGAACGCCGCCCCGATGGGAATGGCCAGGTAAACATAGCCCATGGGGAGCTCCAGGCCGGTAGAGTTCTGGCGCATGGTCATCCGGCAAAGCTCCGCACCCTTCCAGCCCAGCACGCCAAAAAACATCAGGGCAAGGCCGTGGGTAGCCAGCTCGGCGGAAAGTTTCAGAAAACGGGGCAGTTTGTTCAGCAAGAAGTCGATGTTCATGTGCCGGGCCCTGCGCGTTCCGATGGACGCCGCCAGCATGACGAGCCACACGAAGGAATAGCGCGCCAGCTCCTCCGACCAGGCGTTGGCCTTGGCGAAAACGTAGCGGAGAACGATCTGGTAAGCAATGGAAAAAACCATGACGGCGAAGAAGCAGGAGACGACAACGCGCAGAACTTTTTCCAGTATATCCAAAATACGGGTCAGCACTCGTAACACTCCTTCAAATTATGACCGGAAGGGTGAGGCCCGACCTCACGCCCTCCCGCTTCAGGCCCACTCTTACTTCACGGCCTGAATTTCGGCGACGATCTCCTTGAGGTCGGGGAAGGACTGGATGATGCCGCTCACGTTCTGACGAAGCGGGGCGGTGTCGATGGGAACAACCTCCACTTTTTTCTCCTGGAACTTCCTGACGTACTCGGCCTCCTGCTCGATGGAGTAGTTTGTGCGCCAGGCGCCCACCTCGTTAGCGGCCTCGATCAGAGCGGCCTGAATGTTCTTCGGCAGGCTGTTGAAGTAGTCCAGGTCGAAAATGAACACGTCGTTGCTGAACACGTGGCGCGTCTCCACCAGGTAGGGGCACACCTCGTAGAAGGCGTTGCTGTAGTTAAAATCCAGGGGGTTTTCCTGCGCGTCCACAGTGCCCTGCTGCAGGCCCGTGTAGATCTCGGTGGCGGCCATGGGGGTAGGCGCGGCGCCCAGAAGCTCCCAGGTTTTCAGGTACATCTTGAGCTGTGGAGCGCGGATTTTGAGGCCCTTCAGCTCGTCAAGGGCCGTGAACTTTTTCTTGCTGGTGACGTAGCGCGCCCCGCGGTACTGGGCTCCCAGCAGCTTGAAGCCCCCGTCGTTCCCGATCTTATCCAGGAGCTTAGCCCCTATGTCGCTGTACCACACCTTTTTGAAGTGGTCGATGTCCCGGTAGAGGTAGGGGAAGGGATCGACGGCCGCGAGCTTTGTGTAGGGCTCGATGGTTCCCACGCTCTCGATGACGATGTTGACCAC
>JAITGX010000012.1 GCA_031280275.1 Synergistaceae bacterium | reverse complement strand
AGGGGGAAACGGTGGGACAACATCTCGTAGTCAAAGGGATAAAAGTACAGGTTTGCCAGGATGGGCGAAAGCGGTGAGCCCTGAGGCACTCCTTTGCGGCGCGAAAGGATTCTCCCCTCAGAGACAACGGGGACACGCAATGCCTTGTTGATCAGCTGCCTCAAAGGTTCGTCCGGAAGCCACTCCTTCAGGGCAAGAGACAAAATGTCCCAGTTCAACTCGTCGAAGCACCCACGGATGTCGCCTTTGATGAACCAATGCCTGCCGTTTCTGATCAGCGTGGAAACCGTCTGTACCGCGTCGGAGACCCCCATCTTTGGCCGGTAGGCAAAGGAAAGGGGGGAAAAACGCGGTGTCCACACCTCTTGCAGCAGTGCGTTTACCCCCAGGAAGACCACACGGTCCTGAATAGTCGGAATGCCCAGGCGGCGGAAAGCTCCGCCTTGCTCTTTAGGAATTTGGACCGAACGCAGCGGCGAGGGGATGTAGGTTTCCTCTTGAAGGGCTTGAGCAATTTTGAGAAGGTTCTTCTTCAAAGAAGAGGCGAAGTCCCGTATTCCCTGACTGTCCACGCCGGAGGTTCCTTTTTTTCGGGCGACGCGCAGCCAAGATTCGTATAAAAATTGAGGCTCGCATAGGCGGCGGTACAGACTCTCGTTCACGACAAGTTCCTCCTTATCCAGACGTCTAGACGACAATAGCTTCTTCCCAGTCGATCGTTAGGTGCCCCCAGGCGCGCCGCTGTTTTGCGCAGCTTCCGCAGATCCGGTAGACTAGAAGAGAATCTCCCTCGGCGGTGTTGACGAAGGGCAGCGTTTTGGAGACAAGCGCGGACAGCTCCACTTCCGTCATAAAGGTCTCAAAAACACTGTATTGCACGCGCCGCGCGTTTCCTTCCATGACTTTGACAAGCCGCCGGCGCCTTTTGCTGTCTGTTATGTCGTAAGAAAGCAGACGAAGCATTTTGGACATCACTTGCCTCCTTGTTAGGGCTGTTTGTCTCAGCGGCAAAAGCCAACAGCTTCAGAGTAAAATCTCAAGCGGCCTGGCCAGCCATTTTCCATTTGTCAAAGATCGCAGCTCCAGTCTCCAGTAGAGGCCTGTCAGGAAATCTGGGACGGCGGCGGCCCCGGATTTCTCAGCCAGTTTCAGCGCTTCGTCTGCGGAGACAAAGATGTTTTGACTCCGCGGACCTGGAAAGATCAACATCCCCTCTTCGTGGTCAACGGCCAGAGCGTACATGGCCTTGCCTGGCGCCATTTTCCGGAACTCCTCAACCGCCTGCTTCCAAGGGGCTTTCGCGTCCACAATGACCCTGCCTAGGTGAGCGCCGTTGGGGTAGACCATCTCCACCTTCAAGGCAATGCACTTGTTCGTCGCGTCCCTTTCTGTATCATAAAAGAAATGCGACTTGCTTTGCGGCAAAAAGGCCTCTATCCCGTCGATGCTGACCGAGTAACCGGAAAACCTGTTTTCGCAGCTGATGCGCCGCGTAAAAGCTCGCCCCCGCAAAAAGGCGCCTTTTAAGTACGCGTCGAAAATGCGGGTCCAGACTGGTCCATAAAAAGGCGAGGAGACGTCCGCTGTGTCGATAGTGTGGATTTCCCCCTCGGGGTTCACAATTTGAAAAACGCGCAGAGCGAAATCTTTCTCGGGCGGGGTCTTCATCTTAGGCCTGCAGGGACTCTTGGCAGGAGATTTTACTGGCTCGGCGGCGTTCGCTGAACTTTGCGAGCCGCCAGGCGTTGGTGGCTCCGCCTCCTGAAGGTCGAAAAAATCTGAAATCAACGGAATCACCAAGCGTCCCACCAACGCCGTGCCCGCTATGGCCATGGTCCATGAAATCCAACTTCTCATAAAGCCGCACCTCCTGCCTCCTCACTTCCATCAAGGCCTTCACCGCAGTCCTCATCAGGGACGTCTTGAGCGAGGTTTGCGTTTTCATCCCAGGCGCCGCAGATGGGACAGGCATCGACGCGCTCCAGCGTAAGGTGGGCAATGCGGAGCTGAAGCCGCCGGGGCGCGTCCGTCTCCATGCCGTTACCGGAGGCCTGGGTCTTATCCACGTAAACGATGCTGAGGGCTGGAAGCGCAGAGGGGCCGCTCAGTGCCTCAATTGCCCTCAGAGCCCCCACCTGGGCCACCAGGTCGATTTGGGCGGAAAATCCTGGCTGAGCGGTCAGCTCCCGGATGTTCTCGGCTTCGGTGTAAGAGAGGCCCTCGGCTCTTTTACCGCTTTCGCTGAGTATGCGCCGGCGATGGCAGGCAAAACAGGCTTGTTGTTCCTCGGGGTCGTAGAGGTGGACGATACCAGAGGAGGCTCTTTCGTGCAGCCCTGCCTGCAGGCTTTTGATTCTCAGGCGAACGGCCAGGCTGTTTACCAGCATCCGAGAGTCGTCTGTGTCCGTGGCGCAGATCAGAAGGTCGCTTTTAAGCGCGAGGTTTTCCAAGGTGCTCAAGCCTTCCGGCTCCTCAACGACGTCGTATTTGTGGACGCTGACGTTCAGCGTGGGGTTGACGCGCTGGATATGCTCGCGTACCACCGAGGCCTTGCAGCGTCCGAGATCGCGAAGGTCTCCCTGATGGCGTGCGATGTTGGCCGGGGAAAGGGTGTCATAGTCAAAGAGGTGCATGGCGCCGACCCCAGCCCGAGCCAGGGCCATGCTCATCGTCGAGCCCAGACTGCCGCACCCCACCAATGTAACCGTTTTGCCGCGCAGGACGGACGTTTCCATCAGGCCGGAGTTGCGCTCGTAAATTGAACTTCCTGGGTCGATGAGGACGTGAGGCAGCGGCAGAATCTCTCCCTCGTTCACATGGTAGCAGCGGACGTCCGATTCTCCGACAATGGCGGTGACGCATCCGGCTGTGTCGGTGAAGGGGATGTCCTTTCCCGCGCGGACCAGCCGAAGCCGTGCGTCGTTGCCGCTTGCCAAGGGGATGAAAATGTAGCTTTCGCCGTGGTTGTGGAGCCCAGGGTATTCTTCTTCCTCTTTGGATGAGCCGCGAAAGTCACGGATCAATGTGTCGTCAATGTACGCTTGTATTTCCCTTTGAGCTGAGGGCCGAAGCGTCGAGGAGAACCTTCCGGCGTAAAAAATTCCCCCTCCGCCAAGCTGGCGGGAGAGCATGACGTGATTGTCAATGGAGAGGCTTCCATCCCGGCAGGTGACGATCGGCAGCAGGAGCAGCGGCCACCCTTCCTCCTGGAGCAGCGTTTGGGCCGTCTCAACGTCTGTGGCGCTGAGCGAGGCAAAATCGCCTGGATGTTTGTGCCATTCGCCAATATAGTCCCAAGAGCGTTTTTGTCTGTAATAGCTCGCTCGTGCGCGGTAGTGGTCAAGCGCCGGGGAGAACAGAACCGCCTTGTGTGTTGCGCGTGAGCCTGGGCCGCTTGCGCGCTCCACGTGTACCTTAAGGGTTCCGTCGCTCCCGCGCTCCCAATTGCCGACCAGCATGCCCCCCGTTTCCAGGGGGTTCTTGCGGAAATCGTTGGAACGCCCTTCTTTGCCATATCTACTGTCTTGCTTACCGTTAACAAAAGGCACTTTCATAGAAATTTTCCCTCCTTGAGCCAATGGCTCTTTTATAATCTGATTAAGGAAACGCTGATTAAGCCCTTGTGGGGCTCTGCCCCACGCTCCGCTTAGGGAGTCTCAGACCCCGAAGGCCTGAGGCCCCTAAGAACCCTATTAATCAGTGCTTCCTTAAGGAAGCGCTCCTCCTTGTGGATCTGGAACCCCACGCCCTGCATAAACTTTGCTCAGTCTAGAGATAGTTGTGTATCTTGCGTATTTTGCCCATTTGTCTGCCAAATCGTTTCCTGCATTGCCAGAGTGCGCCTTGACCTTGCTCAGAACGATCTTCTTTTTCTGCCAGAGGTTTCGGAGAGATTCGCGCGGATGCGCCAAACCCTCCAACGGGAGCACCACTTGCTTTTAAGCCCCCAAACCCATGGAGGGCCAACGACCGACATTCCCGCCCATCCCCCAAAGTACGAAGCGTCGCAATAAAGCCGCTCCATGGTCTCACTCCCGGCCAGGCCAGGCTCCCCTGCGCTGAAAGACCTCCCAGGCGTTGAGCCATGCCGCTGTCCAGGCCACGATGGTAGATGCCGTGGTCTCCGTGCCGATACCGTCTCCGCCGCAGTCATGGTCGTTGGAGTACAGACACAGGTGGCCGTCTACGTACTTGTGCGGGGTGGCGGTGGTCATCAGTTCTCTCACGAAGGACTTGATCTGTCCGTGAGGGTAGTTTCGCGGGTAGACGACCGCGACGCTGTACTCCGTTCCAAAATTTGTCCTCAGGTTTCCGCCCCAGAACGTTTCGCCGTTCTGCGCGAAAGGCAGCTTAGAGTTACCTTGGAAGAGCTTGAATTGAGGAAATTTTTTCCGCATGGCCGGCGCCTCGTAGTCCGCGATTCTTTGCCATGACTCAGCATTCACAGAAATCCCTCCTGAATCACAAATACGAAAAACTGTGTGTCGTTTTCGCTATGACTATGATGCCATTCAAGCGAGTCACAAAATGGGGGATTTTGAACTGGGTAAAAAATTCCCCAGAATTATAGCGTGCTGCAAAAATGCGAATAAAGTGTATACAATATAAAAATCAAGCTATATTCTAAAAAATTTCGAGAAAGAGTAATTCGAGCGTCAGAACGTAGAGGAAAGCCTTTATCGGCAGCGCAGCGCCTGGAGGTGAGTTTTGGATGGCACACGAAATAATTTGTGATAAACTGTTCCTGTAACAGAAGCTTGATGTCATATCGCTTGATATTGCACCGATTATTCATCAATAAGCTATGGAGGTTTTTTGCATGCCTGGCTACGAACTGTTCGACGAGAGGGAACGCAAAGAGGTCGCGGAGGTAATGGAGACGGGGGTGCTGATGCGTTACGGCTTTAAGGATGTCCGGGCCGGGCGCTGGAAGGCCCGGGAAATGGAGGAGGCTATTCGCAAAAAAGCCGGGGTGAAGCACGCCTTGCTGCTGGCGGACGGAACGGCGGCTTTAACGACGGCGCTGGCAGCGCTGGGGGTCGGCAGCGGCGACGAGGTCATCATGCCCACGTTCACGTTCGTGGCAAGCTTCGAGTCAGTGATGACCGCAGGCGCGACGCCGATACTGGCTGACGTGGACGACACCCTCTGTCTCAACCCGGACGCCGTGGTGAAGGTCATTACCCCACGCACGAAGGTGGTCATGCCGGTGCACATGTGCGGTGCCGCGGCGGACGTGGACGCGCTGAAAGAGGTCTGCAAAAGCCGCGGCCTCTTTTTGGTGGAGGACGCCTGTCAGGCCTTCGGGGCCAGCTACAAGGGAAAGTTTCTGGGGGGGCTCGGCGGCGCTGGGTGCTATTCTTTCGACTTCAATAAGATCGTAACCTGCGGCGAGGGCGGCGCCGTGGTGACTGACGACGATGAGTTTTACAAAAGAGCCGACATGTACCACGACCACGGCCACGACCACGGCGACGACGACCGGGGCGCCGAGGGGCACCCGTTCCCTGGCTATAACTACCGCATCTCCGAGCTGCACGCTGCTGTGGGCTGCGCTCAGATCGCGAAGCTGGACGACTTCGTGGCGCGCTCGCGCCGAAGCAAAAAATACTTCAAAGACGCTTTGGCTGAGATTCCCGATATCACCTTCCGCCGCCTGCCGGACTCGGAGGGAGACTGCGGCACGTTCCTGTGCTTTTTCATGCCGGACGAGGCCCGTGCCCGCGCCGCGGCCCGCGCCCTGAAAGAATCCGGCGCAGAGGGCGTGTTCCACTGGTACGATAACAACTGGCACTACGTCCGAAACTGGCGACATCTCAAGGAGCGCCGCTTTGCCAACCCCGTCGCGCCTTCTCTGCTGGCGTCCATGCCCGACTACTCCAAGGCGGATTTCTCCGCGTCCGACCGGTGGATGTCCCGCTGTATCTCAATCTCGATCAAACTGGGCTGGAACGATGCAGAAGCGGCCGCCAAAGCCCAAGCCGCGGCCAAGGCGGTAAAGTCCGCGCTGCAGGGCGGTGCGCCACAATACTTAAGCATGAAGCAGGAAGTTCTTTTCAAGGGTACCCCGAGGTCTTGTAGATAATTTCACAAGCTGTTATGATTCAGATAGTTTGCCGTTTCACCGCATCGGGCCTTGGCCCCGGCGAGCGGCTGAAAAATTTCGGAGGTGCAGCAAATGGTAATGGTGAAAAAGAAAGCGTTGGAGCGAGTTGGGGCGTTTATCCTTTTGCTGGGATTTTTTGCGGTCGTCCCCGCAAGCGCCGAGACGACCCCTGACAGCCTGATTCGGGACTCCATCGACGTTATCAAGGCCATGACCCAGGAAAAAGACGTGAGCGACATGGCGGACGTTGTCAAAGGTGCTCACGCGGTGGCCTTCATTCCCGCAATGTACAAGGCCGGGTTCATTTTCGGCGGCGAGTACGGAGAGGGACTTATCCTCCGCAAGCAGAACGGCAAGTGGTTTGGCCCTAGTTTTTACAACCTGGCGGGCGGTTCCGTGGGGCTTCAGCTTGGGGTGCAAAAAACGGCTTTCATCTTAGTCGTTAATAACGAAAAGGGCGTTGACGCTTTCTTGCGGAGCAAAACCAAGCTGGGCGCGGACGCTACTGTGGCCGCCGGGCCGATGGGGCGGCGGGGGGACGCCGCTACAGACGCGCAGCTCAAGGCCTCCATCTACAGTTATTCCATGACGAAAGGGCTGTTCGCGGGGGTTTCCCTGGACGGTTCCGTGCTGAGCATCAGCGTCAAGAGGAACAAGGAGTACTGGGGGAAAACCATGAGCGCGGATGACGCACTAAAGACCTCTGCCACGGATAAACGTATCCTTCCCTTGATCCAGGAGGTCGAACGCCTTTCTAAGAAAGCGAAATAAAGCAAAACCTTAGGGGCCTTGGGCCCCTAAGAACCCCATTTAATCAGTGTTTTCTCAATCAGTATTTCCTCAACAGAACAAACAGCACTCCTCTTCCTTGACGCGAAAGGCTATATAATAGAAACACCGAAGGAAGCCTGGAAGATGGGGGCCGCCAAGGCCGCTCGTGCCCTGGCAGGGTATTATGTTTGGAGGTTTGTTGTATGGCCGTCAACGCCTATGAGGTTTTGCAAGAGCGCGGATTCGTGGAATGGTGCAGCCAGCCCGAACGGCTGCGGGAGGTCTTCCGGGAGGGAATGACGACGGCCTACGTCGGCTTCGACCCCACGGCAGACAGCCTGCACGTGGGGCACCTCATTCCTATCATGGCGCTGGGGTGGATTCAGCGTTCAGGGCACCGTCCCATCGCCATAGCGGGCGGGGGCACGGGACTCATCGGAGATCCATCGGGCAAGAGCAAGGAGCGTAATCTGATCACGGTGGAGGCAGTGCTCAAAAACGTGGAGGGTGTCCGCCCCCAGCTTGCGCGCTTTTTGGACTTCGACTGCGGGGGGAACTCCGCGCTTTTGGTCAACAACTACGATTGGCTGTCCACGTTTTCCTTCATTGACGTGCTGCGAGACGTGGGCAAGCATTTTTCGGTCAACACCCTGATCTCCAGGGAATACGTCAAGAGCCGTCTGGACGACCCCGACAAAAGCATTTCTTACACGGAGTTTTCCTACGTGCTGCTTCAAGCGATGGACTTCCGCCACCTCTATGAGACCTACGGCTGCCGCCTGCAAATGGGCGGCAACGACCAACAGGGCAACCTAGTAGCGGGGATCGACTACGTCCGCAAGACCACGGGCGGTGAGGTGTTTGGCCTGACTCAGCCCCTGCTCCTGACGTCCTCTGGTTCCAAGTTCGGCAAGACAGAGGAGGGCGCGGTGTGGCTTGATCCGGCCAAGACCAGCCCCTACAAATTCTACCAATTTTGGATCAACACCGAAGATAATGACGTGGAGCGTTTGCTGAAGCTCTTCACCTTCCTGCCCTTAGAAGAAATTGCCTCCGTCATGTCGGTGCACGGGAAGGATCCCAGCGCGCGGACGGCTCAGCGCCGCCTGGCTTTCGAGGCGGCGAAGCTCGTTCACGGAGAGGCCGCTGCCCAGAGCGCGGAGACGGCCAGTGCCCTGCTTTTCGGCGCGGGACCGGAGGCCCTGAGAGGAGCCGAAGAGGAGACCTTCACCATGCTGAAAGACGAGATTCCCTTCTCGGCCTTGCCTCTGTCCCTGCCCACGGCGGTGGTAGACGCGCTGGCCGCTTGCGGAGCCTGTGGGAGCAAGGGTGAGGCCAAGCGGGCCATCCGGCAGGGTGGGGTCTCGGTGAACGAGGCCCGCGTGGAGGACGAGGGAAGCACAATAACCCGCGAGTCCCTGCTGCGCGGCCGCTACCTTTTCGTGCGTCTGGGCAGGAAGCGCTTCCACCTCGTCGCCTTCGAGTGATCGGGAGGATTGTACCGTGCGGGCCAAGATAGACTGTATTTGGTATGTGTCCGGCTTTCGCCGCCCTTGGGAGGCCGCTGTGCTTTCCAACCTGGCGGCGGCGCTGAAGGCGCGGGATTTTCTGGCGAAACCCCTGCGGGTCTACGTGAGCGGGGGCACGGCCAACTTTCGCGTGGACGGCGTGCTTTCGTGGGGCTCCCTCAACTTCTTTGAGCGTGCGGCGCTGGTGCTGTTCCGGGGCCGCTTGTGGCACCTCTGGGGAGACGCTCCCCTGTGGTGGAGGTGGGTGCGGCTTCGAGCCCGGACGGTCCACACCTCCCTTGACACCCACCCCAGATGGTGGGGACACCCTACGCGCCTTTTCGCAGAGCAGGCCAGCGACGGGGAAAGCCTTGTCGTCCCGGCCTTCGAGGTCAAGGTGGCGTGGATGGACGGCGGGGGCGGGGAAGACTTCCAGCCCGACGCGCTGCTCCTGGCCGCCGAGCCTAGCGAGGTACAGCGCGAGGCCCTGGCCGAGATTGGGGAGAGCGTTTCCCTCAACGCCTTGGGCTCGCCGTCGTCCCTGAAGAAGGGAAAAGCCCTCTTCATCGATGGCTCCCCGTCCTATGTGCTTCTAGCCGCTTACCTGACCCTGCAGGGGGTGCCGGTGGTTGCCAAGAACACGCCGCTGGTCCGGGCCGTGTTGGGGTCAGGGGGTTGCGTGGTCCCTGGGGGGGACGGCAAGGAGGATTGGAAAAAGGCTTTCCGCGAGGTCATGTCCGAGGCGGGACGCTCGGCCTCCGCCAGCGCCAGGCGCTTTCTCAAGGCAAACTACTCCGCGTCCGCCGCCGGGGAGTCTCTGGAAACGCTCTATCGAGCCGTGACCGGCTGCTCAAAGAAAGCCGAATGAAGGCCGCAGCTTGGGCTATTGAGGGGTTACGCGCCCTGTCCAGACGTGGGCGGTCCGCGTCCTGCGTCGCGGCGTTGATCTCTGCGATACTGAAGGGCTTTGCCCCCAGGGGGGAGCGGGTGCTGGCAAACCTCCGCCTGGTCTACCCTGAAAGGAGCGAGGCCTGGCGCAAAGACCTGCGGCAGCGTCTTTACGCGCACCTGGCCTGGATGGTGACGGAGCTTTTGACTTTGCAGCGTGACCACGCTCAGGCTTTAGAATGGGTCGCCGAGGTGCGGGGGAGGAAGCATATTGACGGCCCTTTGACGGAGGGGAAGGGTGTGCTTTTTTTGAGCGGCCATTACGGCAACTGGGAACTCTTGGCCGCCTGGTACGCCCAGTACCTGAAGCTACGGGGAAGCGATGGTTTTCACATGATTTCTCAGGAAACGAAAGACCAGGATATTTCCCGCCTTATCGCCCGCTACCGGCATAACGCCGGGATAAAGCTCCTGCCCCGAAAGACGACGTCCGCTTTGCAAATGGTGCGGCTTTTGAAGGCGGGGGCGCACATCGCCCTTACGCCGGACATCTCCTGGGGGGAGGGAGTTGTCCTGCCCTTCATGGGGCAGCCCTGCACCAACACCACGGGGCCCGCCGTTTTGGGACTTGCCGCGTCCGTGCCCATCGTGCCGGTGGCGCTTTACCGGGAGGGGCCTTTTCGTCACGTGGTGGAGTTTTTCCCGCCGCTCCCCATTCCGGAAGGACGCCGCCAGGAAAAAACAGAGCGCTTGACGCGTCAAGTTATCGGCGCTTTGGAGAGGATAATCGCCCCTCAGCCGGAACTATGGTTCTGGCTTCACAACCGTTGGAAACAAGGGGCAAGCCCCGATAGCCCTTCGGGCATATAGCTGCAAGTGTACAAGCCCTCCCGTTGGTCGGGGGCCTTAGGGAAAGAGATATAGAATAAATGCACCAAAAACGGAGGAATTAGTAAGTGTACCACGAGAGTTTGAGGATCGCACGGCTTTTCTTTGGGCTTTTTCTTTACGGGGCGGGGATTGTCCTGACCATTCACGCCAACCTGGGTTACTCCCCTTGGGACGTTTTCCACGCGGGCCTGGGACGGCATATGAACCTCTCTATAGGCGCCGCCAACATCGTCTTCTCGGTGGTCATTGTGGCGGCTTTTCTGGCGATCAAGGAGTCTGTAGGTTTTGGCACGCTTTGCAACATGGTGGCCATAGGCGGGTTCATCGACCTCTTGACGCGGTCGGGCTGGATTCCCGTGATGGGGGGGTTCGTGTCGGGTGTCATCATGATGTTCTGCGGGCTTTTCGTCATCGCGGCAGGGAGTTTTTTCTACATCGGGGCTGGTTACGGCTCGGGCCCCAGGGACTCCCTGATGGTCATCCTGGCCAAGTACACGGGGAAACCCGTGGGTTTCTGCCGTTGCTGCGTCGAGGGAACGGTGCTGTTTTTTGGGTGGCTCCTGGGGGGCTGCGCGGGGGTTGGGACGGTGCTGGCGGCGCTGGGCGTAGGCTTCGCCGTGCAAACGGTGTTCACCCTGCTGCGCTTCGACGTTCGCAAAGTCCGCCAGGAGCCCCTCGGCGAGACCTGCACGCGCCTCAAAGCCCTTTTTATCAGGCCGTCGTCCTAGCAGGGGGAGTACGTCAATTGTCCTCCACCAGGGGCTTGCTGTAGGTGTACTCCGCGTCCCAAGGGAAGAGAATCCATGTATCCTGCGTCATCTCCATGACGTAGGTGTCCACGTAGGGGCGTCCTTCGGGTTTGGAGTACACCGTGGCAAAGTAGGCGTTGGGAAGCAGTCCGCGCACCACCCGCGCCGTCTTTCCCGTGTCCACCAGGTCGTCCACGATGAGCCAGTCCCGCCCGTTGTCCTCGGAGTGAACCTCTTTGAGGACGGTGGCCTCTCCCTGGGTTCGAACGGTGTAACTGGTGACGCACACCGTGTCCACCAGCTTGACGCTCAGCTCCCGCGCGATGATTGCCGCGGGGATCAGTCCGCCCCGCGCCACGCCCACGATGCGCTTCCATTTACCCACTGCGTGCAGGCGCGCCGCCAGCATCTTGCAGTCCTGATGAATTCTTTCCCACGTGATCGGGTACGTGAAACGGTAACGCTCCTCTCCCATTTTCAAAACCTCCCACCCTTCCTCAATAGAATATCATAAAATACCATAAGCGGCGGTCTTCGACGAGATGTGTGAAAGATAGGGACTGGTGTTTCGCGGCCATATCGTGAATTTACCGCATTTTTTGGTTTTACTTACAAAATTTGTGATAAACTGTTTCCGTATTGTTCATTGGTACGTAAAATTTAGTACGTAAAAATGGTATGTAAAAAAGAGCGCTGTAAAAAAAAAGCGTTGTAAAAATTGAGGAGGCGATTTGATAATGCTTTGGAACAAATCTCTCGAACTTGGAATCCCTGCCATTGACGACCAGCACAAAGAGCTTTTCAGACAGATCGACATTTTGTTCGACAGGAACAACGCCGAGCGTGTTCCCCAAACGCTGAAGTTCCTTGGCGAGTACGTGGAAAAGCACTTCCGGGATGAGCAGCTTATCCACATCAGGGCGCGCTACCCCAAGGCCGCGCCCCATAGGAAGCTGCACGCGGATTTCGTAGCCGCTTTCAAAAAATTGAAAGAGGACTATGACAAAGGGAGCGACAAGCTGTCATTGCTGATGAAGATCAACAAGGCCGCCGCGAACTGGCTCAAAGGGCACATTCTGGTCCATGACAAGGAATTCGCTAAATATTACAAGGAGAACCCGTCAAAATGACCTTGCCAATCGGGTAGGAGGCCGCTCATTGGTTGAGCGGCCGTGAGCGGCCGTCCTCCCACACCACCATTTAAGAGTCTCTCTGGAAGTTGGCCGACGTCATTTTTTCAGGAAATCCAAGACGGCCTCACGGAAGGTTTTATAATAGGGCTTTTCCATCATCATAGCGTGGGCGCCGCCCTCGATGACCTTCAGCTCCGACTCTGCGGGGAGGGTCTTCAACGCCTCCTGACACAGGGCCGCAGTAACATATTCGTCCTTGCCGCCCACGATGAGCAGCGTCGCGGCTTTGATCTTCTCCGTGGGTATCAGGCGCTCGCTGGGGTCCACAAGCAGGTCGCGCCTTCCTCCATTGGGACTCCCCTCTCCGTCGTAACGCCAGCAGTTGGCTAGGAACGTTGCCGCCACAGGAGCCTCCACTGTGTCGTGATCGATGGTTTTGTCGGCTTTGACCTGGAAGTCACTGGCGGCGTGAGCCCATGTGTTTTTGTTGAACGGCGCGGTGACATCTACTTTCGCCAGTCCCGCTACGATGGGTGCGTAAAGCACCAGCTTGTCCACCAGTCCGGGGTACTTTGCGGCAAAGCGCCCGCCCGTGACGGTTCCCCAGCTCCATCCCAAGACGTTTAGTTTCTTTGCCTTTGTCAGTTCCAAAATGCGCTTGGCCGCGACTGCGATGTCCTCGGCCGCGTAGTCGGAGTTGGGCATAAAGCCATCCTGTACCTTCTGCGACTGCCCATATCCGGCGATGTCCAGCAGCCATACGGAGTATCCGCTGTTTGCGAAGAAACGCGCCAAGCTATAGTCGCCGTAGTCCACGTCGAATTCATGCGACGAGTATGTTAGGCCGTGCACCATGAGAAGCGGCGTTTTTTCCCCTTCGCCGACCTGATAGCACTCCAGGTGAAGCTGGACGCCTCCGCGTTCGAGCGGAAAGACTTCCCGGCTCACATCCGCGGCAAACGCCACCGCACTGTGAAACACCAAAATCGCGACTAACGCAAAACGACGCAGCATATACAAAACCTCCTAAAAATTTGAATTATGTCATAGTACAACTTCAATGTAATAAAGTCAACAAATTCAGGAAATTCTCTGTACGGAGACGTACGACTTGAGAGTAAAGCTTACACTTTCACCGGCTCCGCCGCCAGAGCAGCAGGGTCGAGAGGTACTCGTCGGGACAGGATAAAGCCGCGATGCCCTCCACAAGGCGCTCCTCCGGCAGGCCCGCGCGATCTGTCCGCAGAATTTCCCTCCAGGGTCCGGCGGACTCCGCCACGGACCGCAGTTCCTCTCCAAGCGCCGAGGGCTTGTACAGCGCGGCGGCACCGCAGTTTTTCAGCGCCAGGGCAACTGCCTCCCGCCCCACCGTTCCGGGCACCACAGAGAAAACCTCGTCCCCCAGAGCGAGAAAGCGCCCCGCTCGCGAGGCGGACAGGGAGTGAGCCGAGACCCCTGGAATCAGCTCCAGCTCCATGGACGGGTCAATAGCCTTCCCAACATCATAAAAATACGCCGCAGCCGCGTACAGGGCGGAGTCCTCTATGACGGGCAGAACGGCACTGACGGCTCCTTCCCAGCGAGGGTGATCAATTCAGGGTCTCCAGGTCCAACCCCTACAGCGGTCAAGGTACGAACGTTCCATTTCCCTAAGCCCTTGGCGTGAGAATCGTCTTCGTGTCCCCGTTCGCGTTGTTCGCTTGCTTTTGGCGTGATAGTTACCTCTCAACCCTTTCAGTCTTGCCTTTTTTTTAAATTATACACTTTTTTGCCACCCCCTCCACTCGGCTCCAAACCCTTTCAAAATTCACTTGTAGACTGGGTTCAAAAGTGGTATAGTCAGCACCAATGAATCCTCGTTAGGGGGCGGAACCATTTCGGTGGCACAGAGGAAAATGTCTGTCGAAATTAAGGAAACGCTGAATAGCTCCCTTGCGGGGCTCCGTCGCAGGCCCCTAACCCCATCAATCAGTGCTTCCTCAGGGAGGTATGGATGTGAATGCTCTTAAGGTCGTCGTTTTCAGCGGAAGCCCGCGCGAGAACGGCAACACCTCGCGGCTGGTGAAGGTGGTTTTATCCGCGTTGGAGTCCGAGGGTATCTCCACCAAGGAGGTGAGGATGGGGAACAACAAAATCCGGGGCTGCGCCGCCTGCGGCCAGTGTCACGAGAAAAAACTGGAGCGCTGCGCTTTCGGCGACGACCCCACAGACCTGCAACGCGCTCATGGCCTTTTTCGGCATCTTGCAGATGGTGGTGCCGGGCTCCAGCTACTGGAACATGGGGTATGGGCTGAAGGCGGGCGACGTGGAAAAAGACGAGGAAGCCAAGGAGACGATGAAGAATCTAAGCGCCAACATGGCCTGGCTCTTGAAAAGGCTGAACGCCTGAGCGCTATCTCTCATGCCTGCCTGCGGGCGCCCCGCGCCGTCGAACACAGCGCTCACAAAACACGGAAGAATAATTAACCCTGCAATAATGTTTTGCGTTTACGCTAATGCGCCATACTAAATATTCTTTTTGCATTTAAGCTTTTTCAGGTGAACCTTGATTAGGGTGTGTTTGAAAATTAACTGCTCCAATAAAAACCGCCTGTTTTAGGCACTTTCCTGAATGCATTTATAGTCAAACAGGAGTTTTAAAACACGCCCTATCATATAGCTCGGAATTCATGTATTTTTTAGTAATAAAAATAGTGCATTTCCCTTGTTTTTATCACCATAGTCATTTTTATCAGTTCTTTCAGATAAACGCAAGATTTTTACGGAGGGTTAACAACTCCGTTTCTGTCCTCGAAGTTCACGTTATATGTTGTGTAATCACGTCAAAGAGGGGGGGAGAGAACCAGTGAAGATAAATCGAAAAAACGACTACGCCTTCAAACGTATTTTCGGCCGTGAGGACACCAAGGACATTCTGGCGGATTTCCTGACCGATGTGCTCGTTACGCCGATAGAACCAGAGGAAATAACCCTTATCAACACGGAACTGAACCCGAACTACCTGGAAGACAAAGCCGCCAGGCTGGACATTCAGGTTCGGCG
>JAITGX010000045.1 GCA_031280275.1 Synergistaceae bacterium | reverse complement strand
CGGACGACGGACGTGACGGGTGCGATTAAGCTGCCGGACGGAGTGGAGATGGTGATGCCGGGGGACAACGCGAACTTCGAGGTGGACCTGATCGTGCCGATAGCGATGGAGGAGGGTCTTCGGTTCGCGGTGCGCGAGGGCGGCCACACGGTGGGCGCGGGCGTCGTCACCCAGATCATAAAGTAGAAAACCGCGGCTTTAATAAGCAGGAAGGAGGTCAGGGAATCATGGCCGATATTGTTGGACTGGTATGCACCACGTGCAAGAGGCGCAATTACACGACGACGGTGAACAAGAAGAAGCAGCCGAAGAAACTGGAAGTTAAAAAATACTGCAAGTGGTGCAGGGCCTCCGTCTTGCATAAAGAGTCAAAGTAGTGTAAAATAGCCCCCGTTGTTTGAGCGCAGGTCCGTAGCTCAATTGGTAGAGTACCGGTCTCCAAAACCGGGTGCTGCAAGTTCGAGTCTTGCCGGGCCTGCCAATTTTTATTTGGTGAAGTTTGACTTGTGGCGTGACGGGAGGCCATATGATGTCCAAGGAGATAGTCCGTTCCATCCCCGGCTTGGGGTTCCTGCGCGAGGCGAAGGCCGAGCTGAAGAAGGTCACGTGGCCGGGAAAAAGGCAGATTTGGTACTCGACCCTTATCGTCATCGTCTTTACCCTGTGCGTTGCCGTTTATCTGGCGGTTCTCGATAAAATTTTGGGAGAGTTTTTCAAGTGGCTTTTTACGGGAATTTTAGGCTGAATTCGGGCCGAAAGCCGGAAACCCAAATATGGAGGCTCAGGACACGCGCCGGTGGTATGTCGTTCAGACATACGCTGGTTATGAAAATCGTGTAAAAACCAACCTGGAACAGCGCATTGCCACCATGGGAATGGAAAACAGCATCTTCACCGTTCTCATTCCCATAGAGGAACGTGTTTTCGTGAAAGACGGCAAAAGCCGGAGAGTTGCGCGAAAACTTTACCCCAGTTACGTGTTGGTGGAGATGTACCTTGACGAGCAGTCGTGGTACGTAGTGCGTCATACCCCTGGAGTGGCCGGTTTCGTGGGGGCGGGAAGCTACCCTCTGCCCCTCTCCGAGAAAGAGGTGCGCGAGATTATGCTGCGCATCGGCAAGGAGCAGGCCAAGCCAAAGGTGGAGATCAACCTGAAACTGGGGGACACGGTGAAGGTGAAAAGCGGCCCGTTCGAGGGGCAGGTGGGGCCGGTGGTGGATATCGTCCCCGAAAAGGGCAAGGTCAAGCTCACGGTCAGCGTGTTCGGGCGTGAGACGCCGGTGGAGACGGATTACTTTCTGCTGGAAAAAATATAGAGGGCAAAGAAGCGTTCGGCGCCGTGCCGGGCGCGTGTTCACGAGAGGGGATTTTGTTTTATGGCAAAGAAGGTAGTGGGACAGGTGAAGCTGCAGCTGCCGGCGGGCAAGGCCACGCCAGCTCCGCCTGTGGGGCCCGCCTTGGGCCAGCACGGCATCAATATCATGGAGTTTTGTAAGCAGTTCAACGCGAAAACCGCAGATCAGCCGGGGATGATTATTCCCGCCGTTGTCACGGTATACGCCGATCGGAGCTTTTCTTTCGAGCTGAAGGCGCCGCCGGCCAGTGTGCTCTTGAAAAAGGCCGCAGGCGTTGAATCCGGCTCCGCCACGCCCAACAAGAAAAAAGTGGCCCAGATCTCGCGGGTCAAGGTGAGGGAGATCGCCGAGCTGAAAAAGCAAGATCTCAACGCCAATGACCTGGATGCGGCCGCTCGCATGATCGAGGGCACGGCACGTTCCATGGGAATTGAGGTTCAGGGGTAATTCATTTCGTGGGAGGACGTTTTCGTCCGCCAATACCACACGTGGAGGTTGTTTTTATGAAGCGGAGCAAGCGTTACCGGGAGGCCCTGGCCAAGATCGACCAGGCAAAGCAGTACAGCCTGCGCGAGGCTATCGCCCTGTTTAAGGAGATTGCCACGGCGAAGTTTAACGAGAGCCTGGAGGTTCACGTGCGTCTTGGTGTGGACCCGCGTCACGCGGACCAGCAGGTTAGGAGCACTGTGGGCCTGCCCCACGGCACGGGCGTGACCAAGAGGGTGCTGGCTCTGGCCATGGGCGAAAAGATCAAAGAGGCGGAAGACGCCGGGGCCGATTTCGTGGGCGGGGAAGACCTGGTGCAGAAGATCGTGGGCGGCTGGCTGGACTTCGACGCCGTCATAGCCACCCCGGACATGATGAAATCCGTGGGTCGTCTGGGCAAGATTTTAGGGCCTCGCGGCCTCATGCCCAGCGCGAAGACGGGCACCGTCACCTTTGACATAGCAGATGCCATCAAAGAGGTAAAGGCAGGGCGGGTTGAGTTCCGCGTGGACAAAGCGGGCATCATTCACAACTGCGTTGGTAAGAGGGAGTTCACGGCGGACCAGCTTTTCGACAACGCTAGGGCGCTGTTGCAGGCCATAATGAAGGCGCGTCCCGCCTCCGTGAAGGGGACGTATGTCAAGGGCATTTCCGTGGCCTCCACAATGGGGCCGGGAATCGCGGTAGACGTCCTCGCGGCGACGAAGGAGATGGCGGCCGGTTAAAACGATATTTTACAATTTAATTTACCAGAGACAGCAGGTGCTTCGCTTGGCCTTGGGCCAGAAGAGGCTTAATTTCCTGCCGAGGCTGAAGGAAAATGGGGCTTTTGCCCCCTCACTCCCCCCCCTCAAGGGGTTGTGTGTCTGCTGTATCCCTTGGCCATGCGGGTCAGGGGATTTTTTATTTTTTTGAAAAAAATTTCTTAGCGGGAGGTGAAAATTTATGCCAGCAAAAATCAAGTATGAGCAGGTAGACCTGCTGCGGAGCAAGCTTGAAAAGTCCGCGGCCGTTTTCGTCGGAGAGTATCGGGGCATGACGGTAGCCCAGAGCACCCAGATCCGCGCCAAGGTGCGTGAGGTGGGCGGAGAACTTAAGATCGCCAAGAACACGCTCTTCGCCATCGCTATGAAGGAGGCGGGGATGGAGCCTTTGCCCTCATCCTTGGCTGTGGGTCCCAACGTCTACGCTCTGTGCTACAAAGACCCCGTCGCCGTCGCGAAGGTTTTGAGGGATTACGCCGTGGACAAGACCCAGAAGGCCTTTATTTTGAAGGGCGGCTTGTTGGGCAAGGTCGTTTTGAGCACGGCACAGGTTCAGGCACTGGCGGACCTTCCGCCGCGGGAAGTCCTTATCGCTCAGACGGTGCGCACCATCGCGGCGCCCCTTACAGGGCTCGTCACCGCTCTCTCCGGCACGCTGCGCGGGTTTGTTACGTGCCTCAGCCAAATTCGGGACCAAAAGGAAAAAGCGGCTTAAGCGGTCGTCCTGTTGACGATGACGTTGCCGTTGCTGATTCCGTCGGGCGCTGTAATTCTGCTTTTGTATATGTGATTATGTAATATTGATGGTTCACCAATATGTGAACGAAAACAGGAGGAAAAAAACATGACGCGTGAAGAACTGATTAATGCTATCGGGGAAATGACGGTACTGGAGCTTTCTGAGCTGGTGAAGGCCCTAGAGGAGAAATTTGGGGTTTCCGCCTCGGCCCCAGCTATGGCTATGCCCATGACGGCCATGTCCGGCGTGGGCGCGCCGGCCGCCGCCGAGGAGGAAAAGACGGAGTTCGATGTTATCTACAAGGCTCCTGGTGCGAACAAGATCAACGTGATCAAAGCCGTGCGCGAGATCATCTCCGGCCTGGGTCTGAAAGAGGCCAAAGACCTGGTGGAGAATCCGCCCAAGTCCATCAAAGAGGGTATTTCTAAAGAAGAAGCCGAGGAGATCAAGAAAAAGCTTGTTGAAGCCGGCGCCGAAGTCGAGGTTAAGTAATCCGCCGCCAGGATATTCCCCTGGACTTTGGCGTTTTCTTAGAGAAACCCTGATTAATGGGGTTCTTAGGGGCCTGAGGCCCCTAAGCGGGGTGTGGGGCAGAGCCCCGCAAAGAACTTAATCAGCGTTTCCTTAAGACAGGTACTTTCGCGCTGGAAATAATTTGTGATAAACTGTTTCCGTCGCGGGCGGCCCGCGCGGAATAAAGAGTCAATGGCTCTATCAATTCTATCAAAGTCTAAGGAGGAACGTATCATGGAAAACAAGAACACGAAGGGAAACGGCGCTTCGGCGGAAAACGAGGGTTTTGGGGCCTGGGTGGCAAAGCTGGGACTGTGCGGCGTGAAAGGCAAGATTATCGCGGTTGTCGTGCTCATCATCTTGGCGAACGTGATGTGGACCATGACGAAAAACGAAGTCGAGGCCGTGAGGCAGGAAACCGCCGCGCGTCTGGTCAAGTTGGAGGAAGAGGCGTCTAAGCGGCCGGAGTCTATCGATTTGGCTGAACTCAGGGTCGAGGTGGCCTCCATCAAAGAAGCGGCTGGGAGTTTTGAGGCCAAGTTGAACGCCGTCATCAAGGCGGAGGAAGCGAAACTCGAAAATCTTCAAAAGGAAGCGGAAAACCAGAAAGCTTATATCGAGGGCCTGAAGAGTCTTTTGTCCGGCAAAACCGTCAAATAGCAAGGAGTGCTGAAGACGGAGGAAGGCGTCTGTGGCGAAGAAAATATTCATCGTTGACGACGCTGATTTTATGGTGGAAATGCTGCGCGTGATTCTGCGGGAGGCGGGTCACACCGTGGTGGGAATTGCTCTGAACGGGGAAAAGGCCCTAGATGCCATCCGGGCTTTGCCTTCGGCGTCTTTTCCCGATATTGTGACGGTGGACTTTCATATGCCCAAAATGGATGGGATGGCAACGGTCTCCGCGTTGCGTTCCCTGGTTCCGAGCGTGAAGGTCGTTTTGGTCAGCGCCCATGCCACGCTTCCCCTGGTGATGAAAGCGAAGGAGGCTGGAGTGGATGCCTTCATCTCTAAGCCCTTCGAGCCTCAAACTGTTTTGGAAGCGATCAGCAAGCTCGGATAAACCTGCGGGGCAGAGCCCCGCATAGAAATTCTTCCCAAAAAGCCCCCTCCCAAAGAGAGGGCTTTTTGGGAATTGCAGATAGGCAGCTTACGTCTCTTTCAGCTTACATCTGCTGCATGGCCGCGGTCATGGGGCCGAAGATGGCCAGGGCGATCACCGCAAAATTTTAAAGAATTTTGAATAGGAAGCGATGTTCGTGAATAAATTTTTGATACGGCAGAAAGAATTACCCCCTGCCTCCAACTGGATCGACGCGGCCGACACGTCCTGGTACGACCCAAGTCAGAGTTCCTTTACCATCACCACCGCCGAGCAGCTCGCCGGGCTGGCGAAGCTGGTCAATAGTGAGACAACATTTTCCGATAAGACGGTCAGGCTCGCAAACAACATCGACCTCGCCGGGAAGGAATGGACACCGATCGGGGATTCTGACCACTTCGCAGGTATTTTCGAAGGGAACAATAACACGATAACGAACATGACGATCACTGGAGAAGTACCGAATGCTGGATTGTTTGGGGGCATTGACGCCTGCGCGGCCGCCAAAAATATCAGGTTGACTAACATGAGTATTGCCTCTTCCTCTCTCACCTCCTCCCACTCGGGTGGCGTCGTGGGATGGAACTCCGGCACGGTGTTGAACTGTACGTCAAGCGGCAGCGTTTCCTCCTACTCCGACTCTTACTCGGGCGGCGTCGTGGGATGCAACTCCGGCACGGTGTTGAACTGTACGTCAAGCGGCAGCGTTTCCTCCTCCTACTCCTCCTCCGGCGGCGTCGTGGGACTAAACGGCGGCACGGTGACATCTTGTCACAAACCCGTCGGCAGGGTCAGCACCGCCACGACTGAGGGTCTAATTTTCGCGGGCGGCGTCATTGGCAGTAATGTCGACTTTCTTGACGAGGTCCTCACCGAGGTCTCCGGCAACGATTTCAGCCTGTCCGCCACAGGGCAGTCGTATGGGATAGGGTATGACGACCGTGCAGGTGGCGACCCCAGCAACGACGGGGCCCCAGGCTACTAGAAGCGTGAAAAACGCAAAAGGGAGGCGGAACCTCGCCTCCCTTATCCCTGACGGCTCAGCTTACATCTGTTGCATGGCCGCGGTCATGGGGCCGAAGATGGCCAGGGCGATCACCGCCACGATACCGCCCACGAAGATAATCATAATGGGCTCCATCAGAGACGTCATGGCCTTGATCTGTTCGTCCAGCTCCTGATCGTACCAAGTCGCCACCTTTTCCAGCATGTCATCCAAGTGGCCCGTTTCCTCGCCGATGCGGACCATTTGGCAGACCAGAATGGGGAATATCTTGGCAGCCCGCGCGGCATCGCCCAGGCTGCTTCCGCGCTTCGCCGCCTCCAGCAGGTCTTCAAAACCTTTCTGGATCAGGGAGTTTCCCGCCACCTCCCTAGCCATTTCCAGTCCGCGCAGAATGGGGACGCCCGCCGAAACCAAGGAGGCCAGGGTCTGGGTCGATCGGGCCATAGTGGACTTGAAGACCAAACCCTTGATGACCGGAGCCTTTAACTTGAAGGCGTCCATCAGGGGCTTGGTGGTTTGACTTGAACAGAGCCAGATAAAGGTACTGATCGCTGACACGGTTACAATTATAATCATTTTCCAGTTTTCTGTGCAGTAGTCCCCCAGCTCAAACATCGCCTGGGTCAGGGCGGGCAGTTCTACCCCCATTCCGCTGAAGACCTCTTTAAACTTGGGCAAGATGAAGGCGATGAATATCACCACGACGCTCACCGCGAAAAAGATAACGAAGGAGGGGTAGAACATCGCCGATTTGATTTTGCTCGTCAACGCCGCTTGCTTCTCCAGGAGGCTCGCTACCCGATCCAGCGCGCCGTCCAGGATCCCGCCCTCCTCCCCCGCCTGCACCAGCGAGGTCATCATGGTGGTGAACACCGGCTGCTGCTTCATCACATGGCTCATGGGAAGCCCCTGATCAATGCCGTTCTTGACCGCGTTGATGGTATCGCGGAAGATCAGGCTTTTCTCCTGCTCCACAATGATGTCCAGCGCCATGGTCAAACTGAGGCCAGCCTGCACCATGGTCGCCAACTGGCGGAAAAAGACCATCTTCGACTTGGATGGAACCGTTCCGATACGCTGCAGTTTGTCGAAAAACGTCATCGTGCGCTTGTTGGCAATGATGGCCGCGCCCCCGCGCCCAGCCTGGTTCACGGACAATGGCATCATCCCCTTTTGTTTCAGGGATTCCAACACCATACCCTGACTCTCGGCATCCAAAAGCCCCTCGACGATTTTCCCGTCGGCAGCACGCGCTCTGTACTTGAAATTCATGGCGCCCTCCTGTTTAAAGTATAGAAAAGAAAACGTGAATTGGAACCGTCCTTTACCGCTGCCCCCCTTGCTGCTCCTGAAGAACACGCTGAAGGTCTTTTGGGTCATAGGCGTAGGTCAGGGCTATGTCCAGCGTCAATTCGCCGCTTTTCACGAACCCGGCCAGACTTTGCTCCATGGTGCGCATTCCTGAGCTGAAGCCAGTCTGGATCAGCGTCTTAATCTGATTGGTCTTACCCTCGCGGATGCAGTTTCGAACCGCGGGGTTCGCCAACAAAATTTCCGTTGAGCATAGGCGGCCGCCTCCGGTCTTGGGAATCAACTGCTGGGAGCAGATGCCCACCAGCACCGTGGACAATTGGATGCGTATCTGCGTCTGCTGGTGAGGGGGGAATACGTCTACAACACGGTCGATGGACTGGGCGGCGTCCTGGGTGTGAAGCGTGCCGAACACCAAGTGCCCTGTCTCGGAGGCGGTGAGAGCTGAGCCAATGGTGTCCAGGTCCCGCAGCTCACCGATGAGGAGAACATCCGGGTCCTGCCGCAGGGCGCGCCTCAGGCCCTCGCTGAAACTCACCGTATCTGCGCCGATCTCCCTCTGGTGCACCAGGCAGTGCATCGACCGGTAGACGTACTCAATGGGGTCCTCGATGGTGATGATGTGCTCGTAGCGCGTTTTGTTGATCTCGTTGAGTATAGCGGCCAGAGTCGTGCTTTTGCCGTGCCCCGTGGGTCCCGTCACCAAAAAGAGCCCCCTGCGCTTTTTGCTGATTTCCTTCAGGATGGGAGGCAGGCTCAGGTCGTCGATAGAGCGTATGTTCAGGGGAATCAGACGGAAGGCCGCCGCCATGTTGCGCGATTCGAAGTAAGCGTTTCCCCTGAAACGCGCCTCCACGTCCACGCCTTTGTAGGAGAAGCTGAAATCCAACTCGTTCGTGGTTCTGTAAGTGTGCATCTGCTCAGGGGTCATGATTGTCTGGAGGGCCTGCTCCACGTCGTGCCCTGTGAGCACCCCCAGTTCCTCAATGTAGTGCAGTTCCCCGTCGATTCTCATAGCGGGGGCGACTCCCACGCTGATGTGCAGGTCGCTGGCCTTTCTCTTGATGACATCACCTAGCAGAGTTTTCAAATCCAATGACAAAATAGACCCCTCCCGTGTGCGGCTTTACCTCGCAAAGTTTTGCTATCGGCGAATCTTACAGTGTCGTCGCGAAGACCTCCTCGATGCTGGTCAAACCGGCCAGGGCGTTGTTGATCCCCGACTTGCGGAGCGTTTTCATTCCCTTCGCCATGGCCTCGGCGCGGATGGTGATGTTGCTGGCTCCCTCCAAGATCATCTTCCTCAGGCCATCGTCGATCATGAGAATCTCGTAAATACCCTTTCTTCCCTTGTAGCCCTGACGGCATTCATTGCAGCCCTTGGGCCGCCAGGCGCGGGAACCATGAGGAACCTCCAAAGCGTCGCAGGTGTTTCTGTCCAGTTCATACTCCTCCTTGCAGAAAGGGCAGAGCTTGCGCACCAGCCTTTGGGCGATAACCCCGGAAAGTGAGGCCGACACCAAGAAGGGCGCGACGCCCATATCCACGATACGGGTTGCGGCAGAGGGCGCGTCGTTGGTATGGAGGGTGGAGAGGACGAAGTGCCCCGTGAGGGCCGCCCTTATGGCGATCTGGGCGGTTTTTTGATCCCGGATCTCCCCCACCATGACCTTATCGGGGTCTTGGCGAAGGATAGCCCTCAGGGCGGATTCGAAGGTCAGCCCCGCCTTCTCGTTCACGTGAACCTGGTTGATCCCCGCCACCGTGAACTCGACAGGGTCTTCCACCGTGATGATGTTCACGTCGGGCTGGTTGACCTTTTGAAGGATGGAGTAAAGCGTCGTGGACTTTCCGCTCCCCGTGGGGCCTGTCACCAATAGGATGCCCCAGGGTGTGTTGCAGAAAATATCAATTTTCTCCATATCATCGGACTACAGCCCCAGCCGCTCCAGGCCCACCGCGGAGCTTTCCTGGTCCAGAATACGCAAGACGATTTTCTCGCCGTTCAGCGTGGGCAGGGTATTGACGCGCAGGTCAATCCGCCGCCTCGCCACCCGGATCAGAATGCGGCCGTCCTGGGGCTTCCGTCTCTCGGCGATGTCCATGCCGCCCATGATCTTCAGGCGGGCGGAGACGGCCGCGTGGAGCGCCACGGGATAGTCGAAGGCCGTGTAAAGCGCGCCGTCCACGCGGTAACGGATGCGGGCGGTCTTCTCGTAGGGTTCCACGTGAACGTCCGAGGCTCCCTCCCGCACCGCCTGTTCCAGCACGTTGCTGACCAGTTGGATGACCGGCGCGTCGTCAGCGCTGGCCTCCGTGATGTTTTCCTGGGCGACAAAATCGGCGTCGCCGTAGATCTCCACGATGGCCTCCTCCAAGTTGTCTTGGAGGTTGTAAAGCCTGTCCAGGTTGTTCTGTATCTCCGAAAGCGTCGTAATTCCGACCTTGATGTCACGGCCCGTGAGCATACGAACCTCGTCCTGAGCCAGGAGGTCCAGGGGATTGGCCATGGCGATGAGCAGCAAATCCCCTTCCACGATGGAGAGCGGAATGAGCTGCAAACGCTCGGAGATATGGCGCGGCACGGACTTGATAGCTTCCGGCATGGGACGGTAGCGGGTCAGCGTGAACATAGGCAGCTTGAGCTGGGTAGAAAGGGCCTCTGCCAGCTTGGTCTCCGATATGAAGTTCTCGGAAACGAGAATTTCACCCAGGCGCTTCCCCAACAGCTTCTGCCTTTTAAGGGACTCCGTGAGCTGCGTTTCCGTGATGGCCCCGGCCTGAATCAGGATGTCGCCCAGCTTAGGCTGGGTGCGCATCATGTCCAGAATATTCCCCGTCTGCAGGGGAGCCACGGACTGCGCCGGAGGCTGAGGAACCGGCTGAGGCTGAAGAGGCTGAACAATCTGTTGTACAGGCGGAGCCTGCTGTATGGGCGGTTCTGGAGGGATAGGCTGAACCTCCAGGACGGGCTGCTCCGGCACGAATTCGGGCTCCGCTTCGAGTTCCACAGGGGGTTCCGGCACTGGGACAAACTCCACCTCGGCAGGTATGGAGTCCAGGAGGACCGGCTGATTTTCGTAGAGTAGGGGGGCGGGCTCAGAGGGCGGGGGCGGCACGGCCTCGCTGGAGATGGAGATGAGGGCCCCTTGAATGTCCTCTTCCGTCGCCAAGGCGAACTTGACGTTGAGAGGCGTCGAGATGCGCAGCTCGTCCTGAACCGAGTTGTTGAGCGGGTCGGAGATCGCCACCAGAAGGACGGTTCCGTTGCTTTGCAGCTCCAAGGGAAAGACGCCCAGGCGCTCCCGAAGGTCCCTGGGCAGAGAGTTGACGGCAGAGATGCTGCCGAAGTAATCCCTGACGTTGACGACAGGGTACATGAACTGCAGCCCAAGGGCTTCTGTCACCTGCTGGGGCGTCAAAACTCCTTTCGCGACCAGCAGCTCTCCCAGTCTGTCGTTGGAACTTACTTGTTCTCTTAGGGCCTCGTCGAGCTGGCTTTTGGTGATGCTGCCCGCGTCGAGAAGAATTTCGCCAAGTTTTTTTCTGGCTTCCATATATGCTGCCTCCCCCAAAAACGCGCCCCCGCAGCGCCGGACAGCCGGATCCGCGTTCAGGGACTCGACGGCCCAGCCTCCCGCGCCGGTCGGGCAAAACGCCACCATGACAGTTATTTGACATACTCACTCGCTAAAGCGAGGGGGATTCCAGCCTCGGCAAAGATTGCTGGCTCGCGCGCCAGTCTTACATCTTCTCCCCTAAGAGCGGGTGTCCCCACTCTTTTTCAAGGTTCATTGCCATAGAATTTTATCCCATGTCGGCAAAAATATTTTACCACGATTGACGGGCGGGGATATCATGTTATCCCTTGGTTACGCTCTCCTGACCGCCCATGTAGGGGCGCAGAGGGGCGGGGATGGCGATGGAGCCGTCCTCCTGCAGGTTGTTCTCCAAAAACGCGATCAGCATACGCGGCGGAGCTGTCACCGTGTTGTTGAGCGTGTGGGCGAAGTAGTTTCCCTTTTCCTTGTTCCGGACACGGATACCCAGCCGCCGTGCCTGGGCCTCGCCCAGGTTGGAGCAGCTCCCCACCTCGAAGTACTTTCGCTGGCGGGGCGACCAGGCCTCCACGTCGATGCTTTTCACTTTCAAGTCCGCTAAGTCGCCCGAACAGCACTCCAGCGTTCGCACGGGGATGTCCAGAGATCGGAAAAAGTCCACCGTGTTCCGGTAAAGTCTGACGAACCACTCCGGGCTTTCCTCCGGCTTGCAGACGACGATCATCTCCTGTTTCTCGAACTGGTGAATGCGGTACACGCCCCGCTCCTCAATGCCGTGGGCCCCTACTTCCCTGCGGAAGCAGGGTGAATAGCTGGTCCAGGCCTGGGGCAGGGTTTCCTCCTCCAGAATCGTGTCGATGAACTTGCCGATCATGGAGTGCTCGCTGGTGCCGATGAGGTACAGGTCTTCACCTTCGATCTTGTACATCATGTTTTCCATCTCGGTGAAACTCATGACTCCGCTGACCACGTTCCCGCGAATCATGAAGGGCGGGACACAGTAGGTGAAGCCCCTCGCTATCATGAAGTCCCGCGCGTAGGAGAGCACGGCGGAGTGCAGCCGCGCCACGTCCCCGCAGAGGTAGTAAAAGCCATTCCCGCTGGTTTTCCGCGCGCTGTCCAGGTCAATGCCGTTGAACGTCTCCATGATGTCGATGTGGTAGGGCACCTCGAAAGCGGGCGCCTTCGGTTCCCCGAACCGCTCGGCTTCCACGTTTTCGCGGTCGTCCCTGCCGATGGGCACCGATGGATCGATGATGTTGGGGATAAGCATCAACTTTTCCCTGACCTGGGCCGCGAGGGTTTCCTCCAGGGTCTCCAGATCGGCCAATTCCTTGGCCATCCCCATGACCTGGGCCTTGTCGCGCTCCGCGTCCTCATTGCGCCCCTGAGCCACCGCAGCGCCGATTTCCCTGCTGAGGGAGTTGCGGCGGTTTCTCAGCGCGTCGGCCCTCGTCCGCGCCTCGCGGCTCTGACGGTCCAACTCGATAATGGCGTCCACCAGGGGCAGTTTATGCTCCTGAAATTTTTTGCTCAGGTTTTTCCTGATCAATTCCGGGTCCGTCCGAAACAGCTTGATGTCCAGCATACTGCATTCCTCCCCTAAATATCGTGTGATCGCGGCGCTGTTCCCTTAGCTTGAATATAGCATATTTTCTCCCTCGTTTTTCCGTTCCTATTGTCTCTTGTTTCGATAACTGCTAAAATACGGCGCGTTTTTCATGGCGTTTCGAGTGAACTCGGCGCCAAGAATCTGCACACTCAAAAGAGTCGAAGGCTCTAAAAACGTGGAGGCGCTGAAAAATGGCGGCAAAGGGAATCGACAACGAGGCGACAATGACGCGAAACGGCTACGAGCGGCTGAGCGCGGAGCTGGTGGAGCTGAGGACGGAACGCCGGGCCGAGATAGCGCGGCAGTTGGAAGAGGCGCGGTCCTTCGGCGACCTCAGCGAGAACGCGGAGTACGCCGCGGCCAAAGAAGAGCAGTCCAAGCTGGAAGCGCGGATTTTGCAGCTGGAGATGCAGTTGAGCAAAGCGAAGGTCCTAGACGAAGACAATCTCGACACAAAGAAGGTCTCGCTGGGGCTCACTGTCACCCTGAGGGAGATGACGCCGCCCTCGAAGTCCTACACCTACACCCTCGTGGGCTCGGAGGAAGCCGACCCCAAAACCTCTTGCATTTCGCAGAAAAGCCCTGTGGGGCAGGCTATATTGGGAAAGTCCGTGGGTGACGAGGTTTTCGTGAAGGTTCCCAAGGGCGTGCGTCATATGAAAATCACCAAAATAGCCCTGAACGACAAAGCGAAGAAGTGAAGCGGCTGTATTCCGCCATTCCTTCGCTAACGGGCATAACCCCGGGTCTTTACAGGTAAATGGCATATCCGCAAGGGGTCGGAGGGGGCCAAGAGGTCCAAGGCCATTTCGGACACGGAGTGCCCCGTCAGGGGGTGAACCCAGCCGGGGATGACCTGCGCCAAGGGAATCAGCACGAAGTCCCGCTGGTGCATGCGGGCGTGGGGGATGCGGAGAATCGGGGACTCGTAGACCAGCGCCCCCAGGGTCAGGACGTCCAAGTCAATCACCCGCTCGCCCCACCGCCGCGTCTCCACGCGCCCCATCACCTTCTCTATGTCCTTTAGAAGCGCCAGCAGACTCTCCGGGGGCAGGGAGCACTCCACCAGAAGGCAGGCGTTCAGGAAGTGCGGCTGATCCGTCACGCCCCAGGGCGCGGTCTCGAAAACGTCGCTGGCCGCCAGGACTTCAAACTCTTTTTCTAGGTGCTTCAGCGCGGTGCGCAGGTTCACCATCCTGTTGCCCAGGTTGCTCCCAAGCCCGAGCGCTGCGGCAGCCATCAGAACGCCTCCCGTATCGCTTGGGCCGTGAGCAGAGCGCGCCTGTTTTCCCGAACGTCGTGCACCCGCGTCAGCTGCACGCGCCCCTCCACCAGAGCCGAAATGGCCGTGGCGCTTGTCAGCCGCGCGTCCCAAGTACCCGCCTCATTTTCGTCCCCAAGGGTTCCCGTAAATTTTTTTCTGGAGTACCCCACCAAAATGGGACGGCCGAAAACGCCAAGGCTCTCAATTTCCTTGAGAATCAGAAGGTTGTCCTGGGCGCGTTTGCCGAAACCCAGACCGGGGTCCAGGATCAAACGCTCCCGCGGCAGGCCCGCCCGCTCCGCTTCCTCAATCTTTTCGCGAAAATAAAGGTGAAGTTCGCCCAGAAGGTCGTCGTAGGCGGGCGCGTCCTGCATGTGTTCCGGCGTTCCCTTGATGTGGGAGAGGACGTAGGGAAGTTCACTGCGGACGGCGCAGGGCAGCATGGCGGGGTCGAAGCCGAAGCCTCCCACGTCGTTGATGATGTCGGCCCCGGCCTCCGCAGCCGCCAGCGCCGCGTTCCCTTTGTACGTGTCCGCGGAGATCACGGCGTTTGGGAAGGCCGCCCTCAGGGCCTTCACGGCGGGGATCAGGCGGGCGAGTTCCTCTTTCTCAGGCAGGGGCTTTGAGCCGGGGCGCGTGGACTCCGCCCCCAGATCCAGCACGTCCGCCCCGTCCCTCAGCATGACCGCAGCGCGTTCCAGGAGGTCGTCCAGGCTTTTTACCCGACTGGCGGCGTGGAAAGAGTCGTCGGTGAGGTTCAAAATCCCCATAATTTTCGTCTCGCCGCCGAGGCGCAGTTCCCGCCCCCCCGGCAGAGGCAGAACCCAAGTTGGCGCACCACGCAGAGCCTCGGCCAGAGCGTCCCGCACCTCCCTAAGCCCCCAGCAGTCCATGGCCTCCATTTTTTGCAAAAAGGCGCTCAGTTGACCGTCTGTTCCCATCAAAAGCACGTCGCTGTGCTGGACCTTGCCGTCGATCACGTGCTTCGCCACGGCGGCGTCGCCTCCTCGCGCCAGCATCTCTTGCTTCATATAAGCGGCGGCGCGGAAGTCCGCTTGTTTGATGAAAAAGTGCCTCACGCAGCGCTTGGGTTGGAGATAGGCGTTCGAACGAGGGTCAGCCCCCAGACGATCGAGCGCGGCGGCAAGCTCCCGCGCGGAGCGGATGTTCAGCGGATAAACAACAGCGGACATTTTAACCCTCCTTGACATACTCCCCTCCAGGGGGAGGGGACGCGACCCTTAGCCGCCCCGTATCTGATCCAGTATCGCCGGGTCTTTGATCTTCCCGTCCTCGGCGAAAAGCAATATCTTGCTCACCACCTCGGCCGTCCTGGGGTCCTCGTCCACGAAGGGCAGAAACAGGCGGCCCCGGTGCTGCGACGGGACGGCCAGCACGCAGAGCGCTCCCGCCGCCATTTTGTGCGCCAGGGCGCTGCCCAGGTGCACGGTGTACTCGCCCCTGATACCCTTGATAAAGGCATGGATTCCCTCGAAACGCACGTTGTCCAGCTTGAACAGCCTCACGGCCTCCGCCGCGATGGCGCGCCGCATCTCCACCGTGGAAGCGCTGGCCTCCGGGTCCACCCCGCCCGCGTGGGCCACGCTCACCATCAAGTCAACGTCGCGCATCACCTCGGAAAAAATGATCTTCGGCACGTCGGCGATGGAAATCGTCTTGTAGTCCTTGCGGCTGCGGAACGTCACGTACTCCAGGGTCGGGGGCTCCACGTCCGCCGGGGAGAACCAGTCCGCCGCGGCGGAGATCTCCGCCACCCGGTTTTCCCTGTGGTACACCTTCTGAAGCCCCTCCTCATAGTGCACCGTCCAGCCCCTGGTTCTCAGCAGGGCCACACCCCGCTTCGGCTGAACCTGATGCCCCGCGTAACGCCGGGAGACACTCCCCTCGTTCAGCTCATCCTCCGTGGGGACGTAAAGCTCCCGGAAAACCTGCTTGAAGGGCTGCCGCACCTCATTATCGAACAGGTCCCGCTGAAACTCGCTCCACCGCCCCGACTCCAGCAGATGAACCGGGTGCGCGACGGTCAACTCACCGGCGTGCTTCTTGAAGTCCTCGATGTACCCCAGTCCGTCCTTCGACTTGAAGAACAGCTTCTTCACAATCGGCCCGATGACGGGGTGGGCCGCCAGCTTCGCCAGCTCCCCGGCCTCGAACTTCTCCTCCCGTTCCATCGCTTGCTCCATGGCCAGTCGGGCGCGAGAGTACTGGTCACGAAGCGACTTCTGAACCTCCCGAAGCTCCTCCACGTAGGGGTCTTTTTTCACCCTGGAGGGAACGTCCTTCAATTCCTTGCCCTTTGCTTCGGCCTTCAGTTCCACCTTGCCGTAAGTATCCACCTGAAGATGCAGCGTCACGTCCTCCACGTCCTTCTTTTCAAAGTACGGCCTGACGGAGTCCAGCTTCTCGCCCTCCATGCTCCAGACGAAACGGGTGACGTTGCCGTACCCCGCGCCCCGCGCCAGGTTCTCCGTGGCGATGCGGACGGCCAGGGCCTCCGACGCCCGGCGCTGCGCCCCGAACTGCTTGCTCTCCTTTAAAAACTTCTGGAGCACCTCGTAGCGGTGGAGGACGTTTTTGGCGGATGTCCCCACGCCCTTTTTCCCGCCCTTCTTAAACGGAATGAGCCCGTAACAGAGAACGTAGTTTTTGGAGCGCTTCTTCACCACCTCCGCCTCCGCCTCGCTCAGTTTCAGTTTGCCCGTGACCGCGTCGGCGAAGAGCTGCGCGCGCCTGTGGCTTGCCCCGCCGGAGATGTACTTCGCCGCGCTGTAGACCATCGCGAACCGTTCTTTCCCCAGCGCCGCGTGAGCCTCCCGGAACCACTCCACGTCGAAGGCGCCGTCGTTGAAGTCCTGGGGGGCAATGTCCGAAAACCGCGCCACTATCGTCTCCTTCTCCGCCGAGAAGCTTTCGTTGACGTGAGCGTGGAAGTACCAGCAGGCGGACTCCAGGCCTTTCCAGCCCAGATGCTCGGCGACGAGCCCGATCCACTGGGGGGCGTACATCGCGCCGTCAAGCAGCGTCTGCGTGGGGATGTTCTTCCCCTCAAGCAGCTTTCCCAGCACCGCGGCGTCCTCCCCCGGAGTTGGGCAGCAGGCCTGGATCAGGTGACTCAGCATGGCCCTCTTCGTGTTCGTGCCGTACCCGGAGCGATCGAAGGGGTTTTTGTTTTTCCCCATCCGCTCCAAGATGTCCACGAAGTGCCGCGCGCCCTCGAAATGCTCGATGTGCCCGGCAATGCCGCTGACGCTGGTGGCCATCTCGCCCCTGCGGATTTCCGTCTCAGCGACGCGTTGAACGATTCTGTCCCTGACGGGCGTGAAGCGTGGGTATGTTTTGAAAATTTTTTCGCTTCGCTTCGGCTCCGTTAAGGTGTAGAAAAGGGGAGGGGCGACTTTGCCGTAATTCACAAGCAGCCGGGTCAGCTCCTCCTCGGACAGCAGGCCAAGGGCGTGGGCGCGGGCGAAATCCCTTGCGTCGAAGCTTAGGGAGTTATTTTTCTCCAAAGAACGGCACATGCAGCCGTAGGTGAGTTTGAAACAATCCGTGAAGTCCTCGTCGGAGACGGCGGCGACCCGCAGGCTGCCGAACCACGGGTCCACGCAGCTATAATACTTTCTTGGGTTTCCGGCCTCCTCCGTCAAAAACGCCCTGACGATCGGGCGCAGGGCGGCGCAGCACTCGGCGGGCGGGGTTTCCGTTTGGAGGATCCCAGCGAGGGTCTCGATTTTGCGGGGGTGTTTTATAGATTTCTTGCTGTAGTATTCCCTGACGTCCGCGGCGACTTGAGCGAAGCCGGAGAACCAGGGCAGGGAGAACAGCCAATCGGGCTTTTGGTCGTAGTCGCTGCGGCTTTTTTGCGCCAGCTCCAGCTTATTGAACAGGACGATGAACTTCGCCGTCACGCCCAGCTTCCGCGCCAGGTCCCTCCAGACCTCTGGCAGGGGGTAGTTGTCCAGTCCCAACTCGCGGCGGCTTTCCCTGTCGTAGTCCCCATCGGGCCGGTACACGGACCGCAGCCAGCCCTCTGCCCCCAGGACGACGGTATACCCGCCCTGGGCCTTGTACTGGTACTCGGCGTTTTGGATAATGGCGGCGTCGAAGGTGTCGAGGAACTTTTTCACCTGCTGGAAGGTGATAGGGAAAAGCTTTTCGGGCGACAGGTCTGGCGCGTCGAAGGAGAACTCCGTCAGCGGGGCCGCCGGGTCGCAGAGGTCAAAGAACGGGTCGAAGGCTGGAGCGCCGCCTGTCTGTTTCTCCGCGGCTTTTTCTCCGTCCTCTGCCGCCGGGCCGGCGCACGCAAGCCACACGTCCTGGTATTTCGGCTCGGCCTTCCTTCTTCCCAGAATCGACAAAAGCTCCTCTCCCGCCGCGGCGCGCATCTTGTCCTTGTCGCTTCGCAGCCGCTGAATGGACTCGCCCAGCTTCTTCGGGTTCTGATCCAGAAGTTTCAGATAGACGTGCTGCCGCATCGCCCCGTCTTTGAAGCGCAGGAAACCCTCCAGGGTTTTGACCTCGTCGTCGGTAAGCGGCAATTTTTTGAGGCGGCGCCAGGCCTGGCCGGAGTTCCACCCGCTGCGGTCGGCCAGGGATCGCACCAGGACGCCGCGCTGGACGGGGCTGGCGCTGCCGTCCCGCACCACCTCCCGCAGAAGCAGGCTGCGGGAGTCGGCGTTCATCTGGCCAAGGTACCCGCAGAGGTCGTCCCGGAGGCTGACGCCCAACTCGTCCAGCTCGTCCGCAATCATCGGCTCCTGGTGGTAATGGTATCCCTCGTCGATGGGGATTCCCCACTCGTCGGTCTCGGTCTTCGATCGGCTGGAGTAGCGGCTGCTGCTCGTTTTCTCCTGTTTGCGGGCGAGGATGTTCGTCATGATGGTGAACAGGTTGTCGCGCGAGTAATGTTCGTTCTTTTTGCAGGAGTTGGCCAGGAGCTTCAGGTGTCCATAGAGTTCGACCGCCTTGTCCCTGCTCAACTGGACGCGGTACAAGACGTTGAGGCAATGGAGGGCGGCCCCCGTGATCTCGCCGTCCGCTCTGTAGTCCGG
>JAITGX010000114.1 GCA_031280275.1 Synergistaceae bacterium | reverse complement strand
CCCCAGCACAAGGCCGACGAGCACTAGGATCGCCCCGTACTGCAAGGGGCGGGTCTCTTGGATATTGGTTCCAGCCGTGGCGAGGACGTAGACGTGGTAGGGCAGGGCCATGACCTCGTCGAAAAGGCTCTGGGCCGCGCTGGGTGTGTAAAACGCAGCCCCGGTGAAGATGATGGGCGCGGTCTCGCCCGCCACCCGACCCACGGAGAGGATGGCTCCCGTGATAATCGTAGGGGCTGCAGAGGGAAGGACGACCTTGCGGATCGTCTGCCACTTCGTCGCGCCCAGGGCGTAGGAGGCGTTTCGGTAGTCCTGGGACACCGCGCGGAACGCCTGTTCGGAGGCCGTGACCATGAGGGGCAGGGAGAGGCAGGCCAGGGTTAGGGAGGCTGACAGCAGCGAGGAGCCGAACCGCAAAAAAATCACAAACAGCGACAGCCCAAAAAGCCCGAATACCACCGAGGGCACCCCCGCCAGAGCCCGTATCGACTGACGGAGAACGGAAGTAAAGAGCGAGTCTCCCGCGTACTCCGAGAAATACAATCCCGTTCCGACTCCAACCGGGATCACCGCGGTCATAGACACGGCGATGAGTTCCAGGGTTCCCAAAAGAGGCGTCCAGATGCCGCCGCCCGTCATGCCGTCCCGAGGCGGCTCGAAGAGGAACTCCCACGAAAGAGCCTCCCATCCCCGGCTCGCCACGAAATACAAAGCCCCCATGATCAGTCCCCCCAAGAACAGGGCCGTTCCCCAGAGAAAAATCGTCGCGGTTTTGTCGATGACCCGGCGCATGTGGATCACCCTCCGCCCTTCATTCTCAAGCCTTTTGTTTCAACGTAAGAGGACAGCAGGTTGATGATCAAGGTGATCGAAAGGAGGATCAGGCCCGCGAAAAAGAGAGCGTGGTAGTGAGCGCTGCCCACAGGGGTTTCGCCCATTTCGGCGGCGATGGTGGAGGTCAGAGGACGTACGGGGTCAAAGAGGTTCTTGGGAAGGATAGCGGCCCCGCCCGCGGCCATCAGCACCACCATGGTCTCGCCCGCGGCGCGCATGACGCCCAGCAGCGAGGCGGACAGAATGCCCGGCAGGGCGGCGGGCGCCACCACCCGGCGTATGGTCTCCCAGCGGGTGGCCCCCAGGGCGTAGGAAGCAGCGCGAAGCTCTTGAGGCACGGCGCGAAGGGCTTCGTCCGCCAGGGAACCCACGGTGGGAATCATCATGACCCCCAAGAGTGCAGAGGCGTTGGCCAGGTTCAGTCCTGTCAGGAGGTTGAATCGCTCCTGCATCCAGGGGGCCAGTACGGCCATACCCAGGAAGCCGAACACGATGGAGGGCAGAAAGCCCAGGAGTTCTAACAGGGGCTTTACCAGGTTCCGCAGGGCGCGGGGGGCCGCCTCCGCAGTGAACACGGCGATAGCGAGACTGACGGGCAGCCCAACCAGGCTCGAAAGGAGGCTCACGGCCAGACTCGACGCGATGAGGGGGAGCATCCCCAACGCGGGGGGTTCCTCTTGAGGGTACCAGTCCATGCCGGTGAGCAGGTCGGAGAGCGTCGTCGTCCTTAGGACGGGCAGGCTCTCCCATACCAGAAAAAACAAGATGAATCCCATAATCAGGATACAGACCGTGGAGATGGACAGCGCCGTCCACGCCGCTATCCTGTCACCCAGGCCGCCGAAGCACGCCGCTTTTTTCACCGTCATGGGAACACCCCCCCAAATTGAAAAGATGACCAGACCCCTCTCGAATCCGTATTATATGTTCTATTACTGGATATTTATGAAACCCGTGTCCAGCACGATCTTCTGCCCATCGGCGGAGAGGAGGTAGTCAATGAAGGCCTTCACGCCGCCCGCCGGTTCACCGTCGGTGTACAGGTAGAGTTTGCGGGACAGGGGGTAGCTGCCGTCCTTGGCGCTAGTCACTGAGGCCGCGGAGCCCTCCACCTTCACGGCCTTCACCGTGCTGTCCACGTAGCCGATTCCGTCGTAGCCAATGGCGAATTTGTTTCCGGCTACCATGGTCAGCATGGCCCCGCTGGAGGCTGCGACCTGGGCCCTGGGTGTAACCCTCCGCTTGCCGCCGCCCTTTTCCACCACCATCTCCTGCCATGTTCCGTAGGTACCGGAACTGGAGTCGCGGCCTATCACCGCCAAGGGAGCGTCCGGGCCGCCTACGTCTTTCCAGTTAGTGATCTCGCCCGTGTAAATCTTTTTGAGCTGTTCAAAGGTCAGATTTTCAATGGGATTCGAGGGGTGCACCAAGGGAACGATGCAATCAAGGGCTACCGTGGTCTCGAAGGGGTTCACGCCTTTGACCTTTGCCTGATCCACCTCGCCTTTTTTGATCTCCCGCGAGGCCATGGCGATCTGGCTCGTTTTGTCGATCAGGGCCTTAATGCCATTGCCCGTGCCGCCGCCCGATATGGACATTTTGACCTCGGGGTGCGCCGCCGCGAATCGCTCCACCGCGACTTGAACGAAAGGCAGCACTGTGGTTGAGCCGTTGATGACCACCTCCGCCGCCAAAGCACGCCCCGCGAACACCGCCGCCCCCAACACCGCCGCCAGCGCTTTCCACCTGTTCATGTTCTTTCCTCCTTCGAAGATATTTTAAGGTAAGAATAACGGAAAGGTGTAACGGAAAGATGAACGTTGTGTAACGAAAGTGTATCGGGCGGGAAACCGGAGAAGGCTCAACTCACTCTGGAGCTCCGCCCCAAGCCCTGCTTAGGGGCCTACGGCCCCTAAGAACCCCTTTAATCAGCGTTTTCTAAATCCCTTGGTCAGTCCTTGTAATAGGGCAGCTGCTCGTCGAAGTGTTTTTTGCCGTTTTTATACCAAGCAGCGATGTGCCTGATTGCTTCCCTGGCCTTGCTGCCAGCGGCGATGTCGGAGTTGAACGCCTGGTGCGGCTGGACGTAGACGTTGGCGGAGTGGTTCAGGGCGCGCTCCGCCAGTTCTTTAGCGGCGGCGTGGTCGGGCCTGTCGGGGGCCCCGCCCCGGACGACTTTGGCGAAGGCGTTCTCGTCGGTGAAGATGTCCAGCCCCAGCCCTCCGATGATTTTCTTGTCGAAAAGCTCCAAAAGTCCGGACTCCGCAGCGATCTCCCCCCGCGTCACGTTGATGAAGATCAGGCCCGGCTTCGCCTGCAAGAGGTACTCCTTAGAAAAATAATTCACGTTGTAAAAACGGCTCTTGGGGTTCTTGGTGAGGTTCATCGTGTTGACGATGACGTCGCTGTTCTTTATCGCCGCCTCCTTCGCGACGAAGTGAACGCTTTCCCCGTATAAGCCCTTCAGCTCCTCTTCGCGCACGTCCACGGCCTGCACCGTCAGGTCGTTGGCGGCAAGAAGATCGTAAGTTTTCTTTCCGATCCTCCCCACTCCAAAAACGGCGGCCGTCCTTTTGGGGTTCAATTCCATGAAAGAGAGGCTTTTGTTCCTCTCAAAAGTGCGGGTGTTCTCCGTGTAGTGATTCAGGCAGCCCGCGGCGGCGTAGAGGAACTTCACCGCGGTCTGGGCCACGGCCTCGACGCAGTACAGACGCAGGGAGGCGATGTTCGCGGTCCCCGCCAGGTGCTCGAAGTGGTCGTAGCCCGCGCTCCGGGTGATGACGCTCTTTTTCGCGCCGCTTAGGTAGTCCTGAGGGAGGACGGAGTGCGTCTTCGTCGTCACTAGGTAGGGCAGAGCAGCGTTGGGGTTTTTCCCCATAAACTCCTGAAGCGTCTCAGGGAGGATTAGGTATTTCAAGTCCTTCGGCAGCTCGTCTTTCCCCTGAGCCAGCGCCGTTTCCTCCTCTAGGTGCTTTGCTTCCTCTCCCAGGGCCTCGAAGTGTATCACGTCGTAATCGGACATGGCAAAACCTCCTATTGTGCGTTTTTCCATAAAAAACATCCCCCTTGGGAAAAGGGGGACGGGCAGATGACGTCAAGACGTCTTGTGCAGCAGCTGCCATTTCTGCATTATCGCGATACCACTGATGATTCCCAGACCGGCAATGTCCGTGTAGGTCTCGGGGAAGATCAGGCAGAACGCTCCCACGAAAAGCAGCAGCCGCTGGGGCGTGGTGAGGGGGGCGAAGAAATACGACTGCATGGCCAGAGCAGCGGCAACCACGCCGATGGTGGCGGTCGTTGTCGCGAGGACGATGGATAGAAGATCACCCACAAAAAGCAGCGCTGGGGCGTAAATAAAGGTGAAAGGAATGATGAACCCGGCCAGGGCGATGCGGAAACCGGCCCAGCCCACCTCCGAGGGATTCTGCCCCGAAAGGCCCGCTGCCCCGTAGGAGGCGATGGCCACAGGAGGCGTCAAGTTGGACAGGCACGCGAAGTAGTAGACAAACATGTGTGCCGCCAGAGGGTTGACGCCCAGTTTGATCAGGGGCGGGGCGGCTATGGTGGCCGTGATGATGTAGCAGGCCGTGGTGGGAAGGCCCATGCCCAAGATGATCGAGAGAATCGTCGTAAAGAACGCCGTGAAGAAAACGCTGCCTGCCGCCAGGGACACGATGGCGTTGCCGAGGGTGAAACCCAGGCCGGACAGATTGGTGATGGAGTTGATGGTGCCCACCACCGCGCAGGCCACGCCGACGCTGACGCTTTGCCGCGCGCCCTGTTCCAGGGCCCGCACGTAGGCTTTCACGATCGTGCCGGAGTGCCCATGCCATAGAAACTTAACAAGCGGCACGGGAGAAAAAGACGCGGGAGAGCGCCTCAGTTTGACGAACTCCTCGCCGGTAAAATCCCTCCAGAGGCTTACGACCGTCGTGATGCCAAGGGAACTCACGATTCCGTAAAACGCCGCGTAGAGGGGCGTGCGCCCGATAACCAGCAGGTAGACAATGACGGCCACGGGAACGATCATGTATCCCTGACGCCTCAGCACCGTCATCATGGGGGTGATCTTGTCGCTGGGCACGCGGGTCATGCCCAGCTTCCGCGCCTCCACGTGAACGTAGACGTACTGAGAGAGGTAGTAAAGAATTGCCGGAATAGCTGCCGCCAGCATGATTAGCGAGTAGTGCATCTGCAAGTACTCGGCCATGATAAAGGACGCCGCGCCCATAACCGGCGGCATAATCATTCCACCGGTGCCCGCCGCCGCCACCAGCGCCGCGGAGAAGACCGGCTTGAAGCCCGCCAGGCGCATCATGGGGATGGTGAAGGTTCCCGTGGCCGCCACGTTGCCCACGGCACTGCCGTTGATCATTCCCATCAGGCCGCAGGTCACGATGGAGACCTTGGCTTCGCCGCCGATGGTGCGCCCCGCCAGGCACATGGCGAAGTCTTTGATGAACGCCCCCATGCCCGTCTCGGACAGGAACGCGCCGAAGAGGACAAAGAGGAAGATATAGGTCGAGGAAATGTCCAGCGCTATACCAAAGATACCCTCGGAGGAGAGGTAGGTCTGCCAGATTATCCTGCGGAGCGTGAAACCCCTGTGCACGATTTCGCCCAGAAACTCCGGGAGGTTTTGCCCCCAGAAGCCGTAAGCCAGAAAAACAAGGGAGAGAATGACCAGCTCCTTGCCGACGGAGCGCCGCGTTGCCTCCAAAACACAGGCGATGAGAACCACACCCATCCAGATATCTCTGGGAATCGGCGTCTGTCTTGTGATGAATTCCTCAAAATAAAAAAAGATGTACAGACTCGACACGACGGAACAGGTGAGCCACACCAGGTCGAACAGCGATGGCCCAGAACTCCGTTTCTTTTTGCACGCCGAATGGAACAGAAAGTTCAAAGCGAGGACGCACCCTACGGCAAGGACGCCCCTGTAGATGTCTTGTGAAATTCCCAGGCTCTTTGAGAAGTCGCCTTCAAAGTAAAATAGGGTAAGAAAACCCGAAACGATAACAGCGACAAACCACGTTAAGTCAAAAAGCGATGGTTTTTTGCTTTTTCCAAACATTGGGTAGAGCAGAAAGGTCAAAATCAGAAGAAAGGTCAAATGCACGCTTTGGCGGTCTTGCTGTGTGGGAAAAAACACGCCGGACGCGACCACGAAGTGGTAGATAGACATGGTGATCGCGATGGCCGCTACCACCTTGGCCCAAAAACCATCGAATTTACGGAAACTTGATTCTTTGTCGATCTGTTCAAGAACTTCCGCCGCTTTTTCCTGGGAAATTTCTTCCTGGGTGTTCGTAACCCCCGGAGGGGACGCTTCGTTGGGCATAGCCTCAGCCTCCACTGTAACAGATTATTTGACTCTCCAGGCGGCTGCGCCGCCTGGAGAGTCAGCAGTGCTGCACTACTGAGCTTTCAGCTCGGCGGGAACGGTGAGACCCTTCTCTTCAAAGTACTTGATTGCGCCGTTGTGAAGGGGAAGCGTCATGCCGTTGAAGGCGTTTTCGGGAACAGTGTACTCCGTGGCTTTGTGACCCAGAATCATGTCGCCGTGGAAGTCGTAGACCGCTTTAGTCAACATGTAAATCAGCTCATCCGGCTGGTTTTTGCTGGTGAAGAGAATGTTGGACAGGGCAATGGTGTGGACGTCCTGGTCCTGTTTAAGGTAAGTTCCCTTAGGAATGGTATAGGGGAAATACCAGGGGTACTTCTCGCAGATTTGCTTGATGCTGTCGGGCTCCATGGAGAGCAGCACGCCCGCTCCGGAGGCGAGAATATCGGTAACGGCCGCCGTGGGCACACCGCCGGCGATGTGAGTAGCGTCAATCTGGCCGTTTTTCATGGCGTCGGCGGCCTCGTTGTAGCCCAGGTACTCGGCCTTGACGTTCACCTCACCCCTGTCCCTCATGTAGTTGAGGTTATAGGCGGCCAGCATTTCACGGCTGTTGATCTCCGTGGCGCTGGCGACTTGGCCGGGAACGATGCGCTTGCCTTTCAGGTCGGCCACGCTCTTGATCTTCGCGTCCGCACGGACAACCCAGTGCATGATGTTCGGCCACAAGGAAAACATCCCGCGCAGGTCCCTGTAAGGAAACCCCGGCTTGCCCTCGTAGATGTCTACGCCGTTGTAGGCGTAGTAACAGATACCGTTCTGTCCCATGGCTATCTCGGTTTCCTGGTTCATCATCAGGTCAATGTTCTGGTTGGTGCCCGCGGTGGACTGAGCCGACGCGCGGACGCCCTCCAGCTTCGTGGACCAGATGTTCGCCATCGTGTTGCCGATGGGGTAGTACGCGCCGCCCGTGGTGGCCGTAGCCAAGTTGATCCGGTAAGCGGCCCCTGCCGCCCCCACCGTCACAAACAGCAGCACGACCGACAACAAAACCGTCACAAATTTCCTCACAATGTTCAACCTCCTGTAAGTTATGAAGATTCTTAGGGGTCTGCGACCCCTTTAAGCCGTTGCTTTCTTGGCGATGGCTTTCTTTACGGCCTCTGTGAAGAGGGGGACTATCTTGAAAAGGTCGCCCACGAGACCAAAGTCCGCTACCTCGAAGATGGGCGCACCGGGGTCCTTGTTGATGGCAACGATGAGATCGGACTCCTCCATGCCCGCCAGGTGCTGAATGGCCCCGGAGATACCGCAGGCGATGTAGAGCTTGGGCCGCACGGTCTTGCCGGTCTGCCCCACTTGGCGGTCCTTCTCCACCCAGCCCGCGTCCACGGCGGCGCGAGACGAGGAGATGGTGCCGCCCAGAACCTTCGCCAGGGCCTCCAGAATTGTGAAGTTCTCCGGCCCGCCCATGCCGCGCCCGCCGGAGACCAGAATTTTCGCGTCCTGAATGTCCATCTTACCGCTGACCTTTTTCACAATATCCAAAATATCCACGTTAGCGCGAGAAGCCAGGTCCTTCACCTCGAACCGCTCAACCTTAAGGGGGGCCGACGCGTCGGGCTCGCGGCGCTGCATGACCCCTGGCCTCACCGTGGCCATCTGGGGGCGGAACTCCGCGCAAATGATGGTGGCCATGATGTTACCGCCGAAGGCGGGGCGCGTCATAAGAAGATGCTGCGTTTCCGGCTCAATGTCCAGCCCCGTGCAGTCCGCCGTCAGGCCCGTGTGCACCCGGGCGGAGACTCGCGGCGCTAGGTCACGTCCAATGGCTGTGGCTCCGTACAGAACGATCTCCGGTTTGTACTTTTTGAGTACTTCGGAAAGGGCATGGGCGTAGGGCTCAGTCATATAAGTGGCCAGGGCCGGGTCGTCCACCAGGATCACCCGGTCCGCCCCATACTCTGTCAGGCTGGCGCAGAGGGGCTCCACTCCGCTGCCGAGCAGAACAGCCGTAACGTCGCAGCCCAAGTCCTTCGCCAAGTCCCTGCCCTTGCCTAGAAGCTCGAAGGAGACCCCGGCCAGTTTGTTGTCCACCTGCTGGGCGAATACGAACACGCCTTTGTATTCTTTGATATTCAATGTACTCACCTGCTTTGCGTTAGATGATGAACTTCTCGCTCAGCCTGTCCGCGAGCCAGCCGGCGGACTCCTCAGGTTCCAGGGTGATCACGGTACCCTTCCCCTTGACGGCCTTCGTGAAGGACCTCTTTACCCGCGTGGGGGAGCCGTTCAAGCCGATGCTGCTGTCGTCAATGGTCAGGTCGCTGCGCGTCCAGACGGGAATCTCCCTCTGCCAGGCGTCGAAGATGCCGCTGGGGGTCATGTAGCGGGGCTCGCCCAGCTCGCTTAGGGCGGTGATCAGGCAGGGCAGCTTGGCGCGGATCATGTGGTAACGGTCCTCGTACTGCCGCTTGACGGTGATGTGCCCGTCCTTGACCTCGATACCCTCGGCGTAGCTGATGTTGGGGATGCCCAGGTGCTCCGATATCTGCGGGCCCACCTGCGCGGTGTCTCCGTCGATGGCCTGACGGCCCGTGATGATGATGTCATACTCCAGCTTTCTGATGGCAGCGGCCAGAGTGGACGATGTAGCCCACGTGTCAGCGCCGCCGAAGGCCCGATCGGAGATCAACACCGCCTCGTCCACGCCCATGGCCAGGGCCTCGCGGAGCGCCGCGTCCGCCTGGGGCGGTCCCATGGACAGCACCGTTACGCGGGCCCCGAACTGATCCTTCAGTTTCAGCGCGGCCTCCAGGCCCGCCTTGTCGTCGGGGTTGATGATGCTGGGCACGCCCTCGCGGATCAGGGTTCCGGTCTTCTGGTCCAGCTTGACCTCGTTGGTGTTGGGCACCTGTTTGATGCAGACAATGACTTTCATCGCTCTCTACTCCCCCTAACGTATGACGGCGGCGGAGATGACCATGCGCTGCACTTCGCTGGTCCCCTCGTAGATTTCCGTGATCTTAGCATCCCGCATCATCCGCTCCACGGGGTAGTCCCGCATGTAACCATAGCCGCCGTGAAGCTGGACGCACTTGGTCGTGACCTCCATCGCCGTTTCCGAAGCGAAGAGCTTCGCCGCCGCGGAGTCCACCGAGAATCGCTTCCCGCTCTCCTTGGCTCGCGCGGCCTTGTAGACCAGGAGGCGAGCCGCTTCGACTTTGGTGTGCATGTCGGCGATGACGAACTGAGTGTTCTGGAACTTCGACAGGGGGGAGCCGAACTGCTTGCGTTCCTTGACGTACTTGACGGTCTCGTTGAGGGCCCCCTGGGCGATGCCCAAAGCCTGGGCCGCGATACTGATGCGGCCGCCGTCCAGGGTGCCCATCGCGATCCCAAAGCCCTTGCCCTCCTCGCCCAGCAGGTTTTCCTTGGGCACGATGCAGTTTTGAAACACGAGTTCGGAGGTGTCAGAGCCGCGAATTCCCATTTTCAGCTCCTTCTTGCCAATGCTGAACCCCGGAGAATTCCTCTCCACGATAAAAGCGGAGATGCCCCTGTTGCCTTTGGACTTGTCGGTCATGGCGAAGATGATGTAGATGTCGGACTTGCCGCCGCTGGTGATAAATATCTTGGTGCCGTTCAAAACGTAGTGATCACCTTCCAGGACGGCCTTGGTCTGCTGCCCGGAAGCATCAGTGCCCGCGTTGGGTTCGGTCAGTCCGAAGGCACCTACAGCCTTCCCGGACGCCAGGGGAACCAGGTACTTCTTTTTCTGCTCCTCCGTGCCGTACTTTTCGATGGGGTCACACGCCAGCGAGGTGTGAGCGGCCACAATGACCCCCGTGGTGCCGCATACCTTGGCAAGCTCCTCGACGCAGAGGATGTAGGTCAGGACGTCACAGCCCTGCCCGCCGTACTCCCGCGAGATAGGGATTCCCATGAATCCGTAGTGCTTCATCTTTTCTACCGTCTCGGCCGGGAAGCGTTCCTCCTCGTCGATCTCCTGCGCCAGAGGGCGCACTTCCTTTTCAGCGAACGCCTCGAAAAGGCCCCTGGCCATCTGCTGTTCCCTGGTCAGTTCAAAATCCATCGTAACCCTCCCATGCTCAATGGTTTATCACTTCATATTCAGTATCCCTGCGCTTGACAATGGTAAATGGTAAGTAGATTTTACACCTATCAGCGCGGCCGTGCGCTAAAAAACAGCTAAATATTTCTCTTTTAGGGTTCTCTTGGACTCTTGGGACTCTATGGTTCACTCTTCGAAAAGTACAGGGTGCCGCCGACCCAGCGGCTGTAGAGCTTTCCCTGGCTGACCAGGCGGCGCAGGTGAGCCAAGGTCTCGGAGCAGGCGAACCACTTCTGCTGAATGGTGATCTCCGTGAACTTTTCCCCCCTCGACCACTCCACGTCCTTCGCCACGTCAAAGGCGGGCACGGGACGCCCCGCCTCCCTCACAAGGGACTCCATCACGGCCAGACGGTCGGCGTGGTGCTTCAGAAGCTCGTCTATCCTGCCGTGCAGGTGGGGCAGGGGTGCGCCGTGAGCCGCGTAAAGGCAGCGCACCGGCATGGACTTCACGCGCTTCAGGCTCTCACAGAACATCTCTAAGTAGTCCCGATCCAAGGTCCAGGTGGTGATGTTCGGCGTTATCTTATTCAGGATGTGGTCGCCGCTGAACAAACTCCCCGTCTCGGCGTGCCATAGACCCACCTGACCAGGGGTGTGCCCGGCCAGGTCCGTCACCTCCATCTCGTACCCGCCGCAGAGAAGCACGTCTCCTGGGCGCACCTCCTGAATGGGGATGGAGAAGGAGGGCCTGTTGGAGTAGGCCACGTGTTCCTCAGGCTTCAGCGCGTGTTCGTCAGGGACGCCGCACCATACGTTGGTCTGGGTCAGCCACTTCCAGTGGTTAGGGGACTGGAAGGCGTCGATGTACACGCGATCCACGGCGCTGGCGTAGACCTTGTTTGCCTCGCGTTTCAGGCGCGAGATCAGGCCGCTGTGATCCACGTGCATGTGGGTGAGGAAGATATCCGTGTCTTCCAGTCTCACGCCCAGGTCACGCAGGTGACTCAGCAGCGAAGCTTCGCACTCGTCGTCGTTCAGCGCCGTGTCCACCAGCAGGTGCCGTTCCCGCCCCACGAAGAGGTAGTCGTGGATTCCCCGCAGAGGGTGCCGAGAGAAGGGGACGTCCAGTTGGAACACCCCTGGAAGTATCTCTTTCGCCATTCTCTACTTGGAGTAGTCGTGGAAGCCCTTGCCCGACTTCTTGCCGAGCAGCCCCCCCCGCACCATTTTTTTCAGAAGCGGGTGGGCCCGGTACTTCGGGTCGCCGAACTCGTTGTAAAGCACCTCCATGATCGCCAGGCAGATATCCAGCCCTATCATATCGGCAAGGGCCAAGGGGCCCATAGGATGGCCAGCACCCAGCTTCATGGCCGTGTCGATGTCCTCCGCGGAGGCCAGTCCGTCGGCGCAGACGCCGGCAGCCTCGTTGATCATCGGGATCAGAAGACGGTTGACGACAAATCCTGCCCCTTCTTTGACGTTGACTGGGGTTTTGCCGATCTCCTTGGCTATGGCTGTAACCTTTGCCACGGTTTCGTCTTTCGTCTGAATGCCCGCGATGACCTCCACCAGCTTCATGATCGGCGCCGGGTTGAAAAAGTGCATTCCCACGACCGCCCGATCCAGCCCGTCGGACATTTCCGTCAGAGACAGGGAAGAGGTGTTGGAGGCGAAGATCGTGTCCGCCCCGCAGATTTTTTGCAGCTTCAAGAACAGCTCTTTTTTATGGGACATTTCCTCGCGGACAGCCTCCACGACTAAACCGCAGTCCGCCAAGTCCTCCAGCTTCCCGGCGGTGAGCCTGCCGAGGACGCCGTCCATTTTCGCCTGTTCCATTTTCCCCTTGCCGACCAGTCCGGCCAGGGATGACTCAATCTTTTTGCGCCCTTTTTCGGCGGAACCCTCGCGGGCGCCGCATAGCACCACCTCGCAGCCCTCCGCGGAGGCAAACGCCTGCGCGATACCGACTCCCATCGTTCCGCCGCCGACCACTCCGACCTTCATCTTCGATTCCCTCCTTATCTCTTCACCACGGTGGAGACGCCCATGCCTCCGCCGATGCACAGCGTCGCGAGCCCGGTGTGGACGCCGCGCTTCACCATTTCATGCAGCAGGGTGACGAGGATACGGCAGCCCGACGCGCCCACTGGGTGCCCCAGGGCAATGGCCCCTCCGTTGACGTTGACCTTTGAAGCGTCCCACTTCAGCAGCTGCCCGACCGCCACAGCCTGGGCCGCGAAGGCCTCGTTGGCCTCGATCAAGTCCATGCCGTCAATACCGAGTCCCAGTTTCTTCAGGAGCTTTTCCGTGGAAAAGGCGGGAGCGATGCCCATAATGGCGGGGTCTACCCCGGCCGTTGAGCCGCCGAGCCAGGCGGCCATCGGCTTCACGCCCAGCTCCTTGGCCTTGTCCGCGCTCAGCACGACCACCGCTGCCGCCCCGTCGTTGATCCCGGAAGCGTTGGCCGCCGTGACGGTTCCGCCGGACTTGAACGCCGACGACAGTCCCGCGATGGCTTCCACCGTCACGCCCGCCCGCGGGTACTCGTCCTTGTCGAAAGGAACCGTTTCCCTCTTGACCTTGATCGGCACCGGGACGATCTCGTCGCGGAACTTCCCGGCCTTCTGAGCGGCCTCGCACTTCTGCTGACTTCCGACCGCGAACTCGTCCTGCATCTGGCGGGTGACGCCGTACTTCTCGGCCACGTTCTCCGCCGTCACACCCATATGGTAGTCGTTGAAGGCGTCCCACAGGGCGTCTTTGACCATAGTGTCCACCAGGACGCCGTTGTTCATGCGGTAGCCGAAGCGGGCCTTGTCCAGGGCATAGGCCGCCGCGGACATGTTCTCCATGCCCCCGGCCACGATCACATCGGCCTCGCCCGCGATAATCATGTCCGCCGCGATGTTGACGCTCTTCAGACCCGAACCGCACACGATGTTCAGGGTCTGCGCTGGAACCTCCACGGGCAGCCCTGCCTTCAAAGACGACTGCCGCGCCACGTTCTGACCTTGGGAGGTCTGCAGGATGCAGCCCATGTAGACCTCGTCCACCTGATCCGGTTTCACCCCAGCACGGGAGAGCGCCTCCTTGATCACCACTGCCCCCAGCTCGGCCACGGGTACGCCCGCCAGGGTACCGCCCATCTTCCCAATTGCCGTCCGGCACGCGCCGGCAAGTACGACTTCCTTCGCCAAACAACATCACTCCTTCTAGAGTTTGTACGCCGGAATTCCCACGGCGCTTATGCATCATTATTATAACTTGCGTTTCAACTCAAATATTGATGAATAGTCAATCTAGCGAAGCACTGATTAACGGGGTTCTTAAGGACCTGAGGCCCCTTGGGGTCCAAGATCCCTAAGCAGGGCGTGGTGCAGAGCCCCACAAGGGCTTAATCAGCGTTTCCTTAATTAAATTTCAAAATCAATACAGCCCTCGCCGCTATAAGAGCGCGTTCCGTTTTCTTCGCTGTAGCCCATCGCCATGCCGCCGATACGGGATTCGGCGCCGCCGTAAAGGCGCTCTCCAAGGGTGACGGCGTGCGCCCAGCACGTGAAATAATCGTTCGCCGGAACCTCTACAATCTCATGCCCACGTTCTTTCAAATCGTTCACAACCTCTGGCAGGAGAGCGCCGCGCTCAATTTCGAGCCCCACCCCCATTGAGTGAGTACGCGCCGCCCAGATGGCGTCTCGAACGTTCATTCCAAAATCAAGGACGTTGACAATGCTCTGGAGCGTGGCCGTGATGATCCGCGGCCCCCCGGCGGCGCCTGTCGCCATATAAGGAGAGCCGTCTTTCAGGACAATCGTCGGCGACATACTGCTAAGGGGGGTCTTTCCCCCTTCAACGGCGTTGGATTCCCCGTAAACCAGGCCTTGAGATGTCGCGACTCCGGCCATTGGGCTGAAATCCGCCATGATATTGTTGAGCAAAATCCCTGTGCCTGGCACGACAACTCCCGAACCGAACCAATCGCGCACCGTTTGGGTTATGGAAACAACGTTACCCTCTCCGTCCGCCACTGAAAAATGGGTAGTGCCTCCTTTATGGCGCGCGGCTTTCAACTCCGAGGCCGCTTGATAGTTTTTCGCTCGGCGAGGCTCCACCTCTTTGCGCCTCTTGTCGGCGTATTCCTTTGAAACGAGCGCTTCAACGGGCACATTCCAGAATGCGGGATCATCCATGACTTCAGAACGATCCGCGAACGCGATTTTCATATACTCCGTCAAAAGGTGAATGAATTCGGCCGAGTAGCGTCCCATGCCGCGAATGTCGTGACCTTCCAACAAGTTGAGCATTTGAATGACATGTCCTCCTCCCGAACTTGGAGGCGGCATTCCATAGACCTCATAGTTTCTGTATGCGCCATACAGAGGAGTCATGGGCTTCACGCGGCAAGTTTCCAAATCTTTGGGGGACAGGATGCCTTTGCCTGAGGACATCTCTTGCGCTATCGCTTGAGCCAATTCGCCTTTGTAAAAGACATCCTTCCCGGATTTACTGATTTTGCGCAGCGTGTTTCCCTGTGCTTCCTGACGGAAAAGCTCCCCAGTTTTGTAAATCTCTCCATTTTTTTTCAGGTAAGTGGTCCGTGTTTCAGGGAAAAGCCTCAGTTTGGCGTTGGTTTCCGCCTCGCTGAACACAGTTTCCAGGAACGGATACACGATGAAGCCCTCTTCAGCGTATCTGATAGCGGGTTCCGCCACCGTGGCGAAATCCAACGCGCCAAAACGTTCCAGCATTCCAAAAACGTTCTCAACAAGCGCTGGGACGGCGACGGCGCGATGCCCAAACAGCATATCGTCCAACAGAGGTGCGCCGTTTTTCACGAACATGTCTTTGCGGGCCTCAGCTGGCGCGACCCCTCGGGCATCGAACGCGTGCAGTTTTTTTGTTTTCGCGTCGTGAATCAGAGAGAAGCAGCCGCCTCCGATACCGGAATGATGGGGCTCGACGACCGAAAGCGCCAAAGAAACTGCCGCCGCCGCGTCAAAAGCGTTACCACCTTTTGCGAACATCTCAATACCCGCTTTTGTGGACAGGTGGTGCGCTGAACTCACGATGCCTCTGTTGCCGGAGACGGGCGTCCTTTGGGTGTGAAACGGAAAGACCATATAACCTCTCCCCCTCTTTGCTCAATTTTCACTGGTGAGTTTTTTAGCGGGCAGGAGCATCACAGCCAGCCCCACAATCCACGAGGTCGCCACTGTCGGGTAAATCGGGTGAACCGCCGTCGGGTCTCCGAAAAGCCACCACGCGAAACCCGCTGCAGTTGACAGTATAATGCTCCAAAAAGCGCTGGACTCTTTCATTTTTTTCAAAAAAAGCCCCATCGTGACAGGGAAGCTGTGGGGTCCGAGTGCAATGGAAAGGACGATCATAAAGATGGGCGTTAACGTAGTTCTGCCGATCAACAGCGTGGGGAAGAGCGTTAAAAGGGCAAACGCCACGGTTCCGAAACGGCTGTATTTGAGTTGATTGGTATCCGTGGCGTTGGGAACGAAATCACGGTAGACCATACGTAAGACGGTGCCGACGGAAAGCAGCATGGTAGAAAGGGTTGTGGCGATGATCAGCGTGACCGTGGCAAAGATGACCCCCACAAGCGCGGGATTCAGAAAATGATTGATCCCGACGGCAAAAGCCTGGGCGCTGTC
>JAITGX010000098.1 GCA_031280275.1 Synergistaceae bacterium | reverse complement strand
AAAGGAATATCCCCAAAAGAACCACCAGCGCCAAAAAGGTGCCGAACAGAGAAAGCAGCCGCACTATCCTTTCCTGCGCCCGCGGGGCTGATATTTTTTCTTTAGCTTCCATGTCACACCTCCGAGTCTAGGATCATGCTGTCGAGTATGGCTTCCCTGTCGTAGGGCCGGGAGTACTCCGCCGCGATCTGCCCGTTTTTCATTACATAGATACGGTCCGCTATGGCGGTAAGTTCCCGAAGCTCCGAGCTGATGAACCAAACTCCGGCCCCAGAGACAGCCATTCGTCCCATGATGGAGTAAATTTCCGTCTTTGCGTCCACGTCGATACCCTGGGTCGGCTCGTCGAATATCCATAGAGCGGCTTGGGCCAGGTCCCACTTCCCCACGGAAACTTTCTGCTGGTTGCCCCCCGAAAGCGTTCGCACAAGCTGGGAAAGCCCGAATGCCCTGACTCCGTACTTCTTCATCGCGCCCTGGGCTGCGGACGTGGCTTTCTCACCGCTCACGAAGCCGAAGCGCGTGTGCAGCCCCAGGTTAGGCAACGTCAGGTTCGCCCCAACATCCATGTCCGTGATCAGCCCCTCCTCTCTGCGGTTTTCCGGGATCATCACAACGCCACGGGCGATGGAGTCCCGGGCGCTCTTGGGCCGGAACTCTTTGCCCTTCAGTTTAAGAACACCGCGCTTGTCCCTGGTCCCTCCGGTAAACGCGCTCTTGGCAAGCTCCGTGCGCCCCGCGCCAACCAGTCCAGCGAAACCCACGATCTCCCCAGCGCGGATAAAGAAGCTCACCCTGGGGCTGTCCGTCCGGGCTTTCAGCGCCTCAGACGCTACCACCGGCACGGGGTAGTCTTCAGCGGAAAAAATCACATCGCCGACCTTCGCGGGGAATTTAGGGTACTGGTTTTCCAGGTCTTTGGCGATCATCAGGCGAATCAACCCGTCCTCGCTGGTATTCGCGCTCTCCACCGTGGCCACCTTGGCACCGTTGCGCATGACCGTGACCCGGTCCGCCACGCGGAGCACCTCGGACAGGTGGTGAGAAATATACAAGACGGCGCACCCGTCCTTTTTCAAGGTCTCAATTAAGGAAAAGAGAATTTCGCACTCGGCGACGCTCAGGGGGGCCGTGGGCTCGTCGAAAATGACGGCGCGCGGGCCGCCTGGCGCGTGGAAAAGTACCTTGAGGATCGTTAGCATCTCCTGCTGCCCACTGCTGAGGCGGTAGGCCGGTACAGATAGGTCGAGCCTCATTCGGTAGCGTTCGAGGAACTCTCGCGCCTCGCGCTCCATGCGCCTCCGGCTTAGGAAGCCGAATACGCTGTGCTCCAGCCCGAGAAAGAGGTTTTCATAACCCGTGAAGTGGGGAATCAGCTCGCGCTCCTGGTAAACTACTCCCACGAGGCTTTTGGCGTCACGAGGAGAGGTGAAACGAACGGGCCGCCCCTCCCATAGAACCTCCCCGGAGGTGGGAGCGTAGACCCCGGAGAGGATTTTTACCAAGGTGGACTTGCCAGCGCCGTTTTCCCCCACCAGCGCGTGAACTTCACCGGCCTCGAAGGCGGCGTCGAAACGATCCAGCGCCGTAACGCCTGTGAAGCGCTTGACGAGGTTTCTTGTTTCGAGAAGAGGCATGGCGTAATAGGCGTTATAAAAGGGACTGTCGGACGCTTTTGGCTTTTTCCATGAACGCCGCAGCCTTGGCGGGGTCTACGGGGCTGAAGGTGTCTCCTCCGACCTTGACGCTGGTTCCCATGATGACCGCGTCGCTCAGGCGAAGCATTTTTTCCGCGTTGTCAACGTTTACGCCGGTCCCCGCGATGACAGGGACACCAAATGATCCAGCCCGAGCTTGGTTCAGGTCGTCCTCCGAAACAGGGCTGCCCGCAGTGGTCCCCGCCAGGCACAGGGCGTCAGCCAAGCCGAACTTGACGGCCCCGGCGGCGATGTCCTTGAGGCTACGGCCGCCCAAAGGTTCCGTATGGCCTGATATGTTTGCGAACACCTTCATGTTCCTAGCGCCGCTGTTCCGGCGAAAGCGCTGAAGTGCCCCGGCCCCCGGGTCAACAATGCCCCAGTCTCCCACGAACACCCAAGAGAGGAAAATGCGGACGTAGTTGGCTCCAGTGGCGGCACCGATGGCGATGGCGGCCTCCGGGTCGGCCAGGACAGACAGTCCGAAGGGAATCTTGAAATGGGACGACACCTCCGAGATTATGGAGGCCATGACGGCAACCGTGGTTTTGTCCACGTTGGAAAGATAAGGACGGTCTCCCTCGTTGCTGAATGACAGTCCGTCAAAGCCTGCCTTCACCAGAGCCTCGGCATCGCGCATGGCGGTCTCTCTGATCTTTTGCAGCCCGCCGGATTCATCATAAAGCGGAGAACCTGGAAGAGGCGGAAAATGAACCATTCCGAGAATAGGCTTCTCAACGCCAAACATTTCTTTCAACAAAACCATGACACACCCTTCCGAAAAAATGACGTAATTCCTGTTTTTGCAGTATTACGCATTATTCGCATATCGTGAGTAGCAGAAACTACTGCTTTAGAACATAATGAGCATATCTCTTATCGCCGACTTTTTCAATGGTTCCGTCAGCGGTCATCTCGCGAAGCAAAGCTCTGATGCGACCATTACTAAGTCTGATGACCTCAATGAGTTCAGAGACTTTTGCCTGTCCATGTTCTTCGAGATAAGCGGCGATAGTCTGCTTTCTATCGGACGCTGCGACCGATTGGCGACCGATAGAAGTTTCGAGCGGCAATCGTTTGAATGTAACCTTGAAAAAACCATCAAACTCAAAAACAGGTTCCGCCACATGAGCTTTCCGTGCAGCATCTCTCATTCGCCCAATCCCTGTTCCCATCTGCTCAATATAATTGATGCGGTAAAACATACTGGCGATGATTGGGTTGCGTGTTATGGTAACGGTTCCAAAATTCTCGCGAGTAATGCCTTTGCAAACGCCGCCCGGACTCACGACATCTACTCGATCGTCGAAAACCTCGACCATAACCCGCGAACCCTTTTCGAAATAATCCCGATGGCAGACGGCGTTAACCACGGCTTCTCTGAGTGCGTCCTCCGGCAATTCAAGAACGTTTTCGCGTTTAAGACTTTCAATTTTGTAGCTGACCCGCAGGTGCTTCTTCAAGAAAACCATCGCATCTTCAACATTGCTGCAAATATCGCCGTTCAGTTCTTTCGCGTCAAGGATAGTCGCTTTATCCGTCCCTTTATATAAAGCGCAAACGATACCGGCGTGACGGAATAAAACATCCTCATCGTTCATACGGAAGAACAAGGCACCGGCGTTTGTAAAGCACTGCGCATAGCCGGACATTCCCGCACAATTCAAGTTCTTCAGAATGGAGTCCCTGTCAATGACTTCGCTTATATTAGCAGTCTTCATATAGCGCTTATACGCTGCGTCATTAAAACGCTCATCTATCGGCAAATCATCACGGACGATTTCATCGTAACGCACACGACCTTCACTTTGGAAGAACTCAACGATGCTATCTCTGCCCAACTTTTGTGAATTAGGACCGGAACGCAGATAGAACCCGGTCGGACACGAGTATGGCTTATGTGTTCCCTCTGGAACCGTCAGCATGATGATGTCGTCAACAACATCAATGCTCACGTTCAATCGCGGCTCGATTTTATTAATGGTATCCTGTATGCGCGAGCGAGCGGCGTTACTCGTATCTGTTCCGACAACATAGCCCTTGTCGTGAACACCAATATAGACCTTACCGCCCGAAGCGTTGGCAAACGCACATACTTCGGATGATAGTGACTTGTCAGGGCTTTCTTTGAATTCAACTGTATAGCTTTCACCCTCGCTTAGGATTGATTCCAAATTATAGTCCATTTCGCCAAACCTCCTTATCGTTACTACAGTTATTTTCTCAAACTTCGCAGTAAAAAACTGAGCGTAAAACCTGATAGCACAATAACTAGCGAGAAAAAGAAGCGGCATGGAGCCTTTTTGGGTAAAATTGCATCAGCACAAAA
>JAITGX010000051.1 GCA_031280275.1 Synergistaceae bacterium | reverse complement strand
CCAACATAGGAAGGGGAGTGGCTGCGAACAATGGTGGCGTTGGAAAAGCTGTTGCGTCTGCCGAAGCTGCAAGGTATCGAGGTGATCGCCGGCCGCAGCGGTCTGAAACGCAGCGTGGGGCACGTGACCGTCATGGAGGTGCCGGACATCATCCAGTGGCTGAAGGGTGACGACTTCCTCATCACCAGTCTCTACGCCGTGAAGGACGATGCCGGGGAGCAGTGCAGGCTGATCAAGAAACTGGCGCGCGCCTCCTGTGCCTGCGTGGCCGTCAAGACAGGTCAATACGTCAAAGAAATTTCTGCGGAACTGAAGACGGCGGCCGACGAGTACGGTATCGCCCTGCTTCGCATTCCCTACACGCTGTCTTACATCGACATTATCGTCAACGTGATGAACTACATCTTCGAGGAACGAAACCCCAGGGTTGTGCTGGAAAAATACATCAAAGACATCATCTTTGAGGCCTACACCGACCCCGGTCTGATGATTGAACGGGGGAACACCCTGGGACTCAGCGTCGCCAGAAATCAATACCTCGCCATGACTCTCCAGTTTCCCATGGGGCAGAGCCCTGCCCAAGAGGACGTTCAGGCGCTGTGGCGGGCGGGGATCGCGGCAGCGCGGTTTGCTTCCACTCAAAAGGGGCTGCTGCACTGCATCGCCGTTACCACACAAATGAACTGCTCCATCTTTTTAGATGCTGAGGAGGGGACGGCGATAACCCGCCTCCTTCCGCTCATCGAAAAGGAGGCGCTGACGCTGCTCGCCCAAGCCCTCCCCAGCCGGCGCGCGTGTATCGGCTACGGCCGCGTGGACAGCGGACTTGCCGGAATTCGCGGCACTTACGTCAACTCCCTGAGCGCGTCGCGTATGGGGCAGATCTTTTACCCCAACAGGCAGATTCATCACTATGCCGACGTGGAAATGCTCTGTACCCTGGAAAAGGTCATCACGGACAAAAAAACAGTCCTATTCGACGGTTTTCTCGAGAAAATTGCCGACAACGGAGAACTTATGGAGACCCTCACCGCTTATTTCGAGTCGGACACCGGCGCGGAGGAAACCGCGTCGAGGCTTTTCGTGCACAAAAACACAGTGAAGTACCGCTTGCAGCGCGTCAAGGATCTAACTGGCCTGGACGTGAAGGTCTTCAACGACGCGGTGAAGCTCTATCTGGCTATCGCCGCCCGCAAAATCAGAACATCGTGTATTTCACTCACATATTGATGTTCGATTTGATGTTCAATCAAGCGAAAAGGGGGATTATACGTGAAACAAGATGCCGAAAAGATTTTCAAGGCAGACAGGGTAGAGCTTTGCACGGAGTGCTTCGGCTCTGCCGCGGATCCGGCGCTTCTTTTGATCATGGGGGCCATGTCCTCCATGATTTGGTGGGATGAGGCGTTCTGCTGGCGCCTTGCTGGGCGGGGGCTGTTCGTTATCCGCTTCGACAACCGGGACACCGGGCGCTCCTGGGAACCAGGGTGTCCCGTTTACACGGCCGAGGACATGGCGGACGACTGCGTGCGAGTGCTGGACTTCTGGAGAGTGAGGCGGGCACACCTCCTTGGCATGAGCCTGGGCGGAATGCTGGCCCAGATCGTGACGCTGAAATACCCCAGGCGCGCGCTGTCGATGAGCTGCCTGGCGTCCAGCGTATGGGCCGGCGCAGAGCCTCCCCTGCCGGAAATGGACGCCAAACTGCTGGCGAATTCCGAGCGGACGCGCTCGATAGATTGGGAAGACAGGGAGGCCGCAATAGACTTCATGCTCACCACCGGGCGACTGATGTGCGGCGGCGGGCGTGTCTTCGATGAAAAACGCTGCCGGGAACTCTCAGAGCTGGAGTTCGAGCGGGCGAGAGACCTGCGTTCTCTGCAAAATTACTTGAACCTCGGCGGCGGAGAGGCCTGGTGGAACAGAACAGCAGAAATTCACGTCCCCGTTGCGGTGCTGCACGGCACGGACGACAAGGTACTTCCCTACCCCCACGGCGAAGCCCTGGCGCGGGCAATTCCTGGGGCCAAGCTGGTGACGCTGGAAGGAGCGGGCCACGAACTCCACAGAGACGACTGGGAACAGGTCATCGAGGCCGTTCACTTCTGCGTGACCGCAAGCAGTCAAGCGGCTGCAAGCAGTCAGGCGGCTGCAAGCGGTCAGGCGGAGGGCAAACCCGCCTAGGATTCATAGAGCTTGCGCGCATGGCGAAGAGCAAGGATTTTTGTTGGAGGATAGGCAATGAACTTAGGTGTTGCGCTGACACAGAACAAGCTGAAGGAATTTCTTTTGAACGTGGCCACAGTGCGACCCGTGTTTATCTGGGGAGCGCCGGGCATTGGAAAATCCTCGCTGGTGGAACAGTTCGCCGTGGAACTTGGGATGGAGTGCGTCTCCCTGCTGGGCAGCCAACTTGCGCCGGAGGACGTCATTGGAGTGCCGCAGATCGTCGATGGGTGCTCGAAGTTTTTCCCGCCCGTGATGATCGTCCGGAAGGAACCTTACGTGCTCTTTCTCGACGAGCTGAACGCCTGCTCTCAGGAGATTCAAAAGGCGTTTTACAGCCTCATCACCGACCTGCGCGTGGGCGAGTACCGCCTGCCCCAGGGCTCCGTTGTGATCGGCGCGGGAAACCGCGCTCAGGACGCGGCCATCGTGAAGCCCATGTCCTCGGCGCTCCTTAACCGCATGGTGCACGTGGAACTTACCGTCTCGCCCCAGGACTGGCTGACCTGGGCCTACACAAAGGGCGTTCACCCCTTCGTCACCGACTACATCACCCAGCGCCCCGACCACCTATGGTCAAAGCCTCCCAAAACGGAGG
>JAITGX010000108.1 GCA_031280275.1 Synergistaceae bacterium | reverse complement strand
CGCATGAAGACGTAAAGTCTTGATATGACTGAATTTATTCTCTAGGCAAAAATACCTAGGTAAATAATGCAAAACCAGTTGTTGCAATAATTCAAGGTGAGGCTCATGCGTTTGCCCTGGATTAACCCCTAGCGGGACTCCGCCCCACGCCCCGCTAGGGGTAAAGCAGCGATTGACGCTTGCAGACGGATAACCTACAATGCTCGCGGTCGTGCTGGGAATTGCCGCTTTGAGGGTTTTCGAGACGAGGAAACAAACGACGGGAGAGAGAGGATGAACGGCATAAGGGTACTGGAGCGCGCTTTGGATGTCTTAGCTTTTATGGCGAAGGCAGGTGAGCCGGTTCGCATTTCCGACATTGCTGGGGTGACGAACTTGTCCCACGCGACGGTTTACCGCATCCTTTCAACCTTGCGCCGGCATAACGTGGTGCTGCAAGGGAAGAACTCCCTTTACATGATAGGCCCCGCGCCTCTGACGTGGGCGGGAGCGTATCACGCCAGGGCCGCGCTCACCCAGGCTTTCCGAGCTGAAGCCATGGAACTGTGGCGGATGAGTCGCGAGACCGTGCATTTATATTCTTTCGAGCGCGACCGGATATACTATGTGGATAAAATGGACAGCCCTCAAAACGTCATCATGCGCTCGCACATCGGAGCGTGGCGCGACCTTTACAGCACCGCGGGCGGGCGGGCAGTGCTGAGCGCGCTGCCGGAGACGGAGCGAACGGCGTACCTGGAATCCACGCCACTTGTGGCACACACGGATTGCACCTGCATAGACAGGGAGGCTTTGCTGAGGCTCCTGGCGGACGGTAAGCAGCGGGGCTACCACGCGGATGTGGGTGAGAACGAGGAAGGGATATGCTGCATCGGCGCGCCCGTCCTGAACGCATCCGGCTATCCTATTGGAGCCATCAGCGTCTCCGCCCCGGCCTATCGCATGAACAGCGCCGCCATGGAGCGGATAGGCTGGGCAGTCCGCTCCGCAGCCGGCAAGATCACCCAGGCGATGAAAGCCTAAGGAAATGCTGATTAACTTCGTTCTTCAAGACAGTAGGTAGAGGGTAATAGGGCTTCGTTCTACTTGTCTGCACACGGGAGTACGTCAAAATGAGTTCACTTTGGTCATGGCGCGCTCCAGATCCAGGGAAAGCCATGCCTCGATCCCCTCCGCCGCGCTTTTCAGAATCTCGGGCAGAAGCGTCATCTCCGCCTCGGTCAAGCGCCCCAGCACCCAACCGGTCTTGTTCTCCGAGTCCGTGTTCCCTATGCCGATACGCAGACGGGGAACTTCCAAGGTTCCCAGGCAGGAGATGACGGAGGTCAACCCCTTGTGCCCCCCAGCACCGCCTTTACCCCGAAGTCGGAGCCGCCCGTAGGGGAGAGCCATGTCGTCGTGGACCACCAACACATCCGAGTCCTCCAGCTTGTAAAAGTCGAGTACCTCGCGGACGGAGGCGCCGCTTAGGTTCATGTAGGTGAGGGGCTTGAGCAGGGCCAGACCGCCCTCAAGCCAAAACTCACCCCTGAACTTCGGCATGGGACGGCCCATAGAACGCCGCCGCGCTAAAAAATCCACGGCGGCCCAACCCATGTTGTGGCGCGTACAGACGTACTCTTGGCCGGGGTTTCCCAGTCCCGCCACCAGTTTCATGACCGAGCCATCATTCCTCGGCTTTAGCCGCCTTACCCTTGGCCACGACTTCCACTTCTTTCTCGACCTCGGCCACACCCTCTTCCATAACCTTTGGCGCAGCAACGATGGCCACGACCTCTTCGGGGTCGGCCAGAACGGTCAAGTCGGAACTCAACTTCAGGTCCTTCACGTGGATCATGTCGCCCAGGGTCAGGGCGGAGATGTCCACGTCGATAAATTCGGGGATGTTCACGGGCAAAGTCTCAATTTCGATTTCGTGAAGGTTTTCCAAGACGCCGCCGTCTTTGATGCCGGGGCAGGAGTCCCTGCCGTGGACCCGGACGGGGACGTTCACCGTCAGCTTGCGGTCTTTCAGAACGCGCATAAAGTCCAGATGAAGCAGGTTTCCCGTCAAGGGATGGCGCTGCACCTCCCGGATGATACACATTTCCTCGCCGCCGGAGGGCAGTTTGAGCGTGACGCGCATCGTCTCCCAGTGTCCGCCTTCCAGAAGGCGGGTCACTTGAGTCGAGTTCACCTTCCCCGCAACGGGCTCTGGCAAGGCCGGGCCGTAAAACACGCAGGGGGTGAAACCCTCCCCGCGAAGCTTCCTCCTGGCACCTTTTCCGCTTTTTTCTCTGGGCTCCATCACTATCGTTACTAGCTCAGACATACCTGCACACAACTCCCACATTAAAATTTACCGCACAAACGGCGGCATTGAAAACAACAAACCCCTTCCCTCCCGACCAACGGGAGGGCCCGTACACTTGCTTTCACGCGCCCGAAGGGCTGTCAGGTCAAGGGGCTTGCCCCTTGCCGAGATAGGCGGATTTGATTTCGGGGTCGGTCAGGAGGGTCTTCGAGGGCCCCTCCTTCAGCAGACGGCCCGTTTGCAGAACGTAGGTTCGATGAGACAGCAGAAGGGCCTGCCGGGCGTTCTGCTCTACCAGGAGAATGCTGACGCCTTCCTCGTTAACGCGGCGCAGCTCGTTGAAAATGTCACGAATGACGATAGGAGCCAGGCCCAACGACGGCTCGTCCAGAAGCAGCACCCGCGGCCGAGCCATGAGAGCGCGGCCTATGGCCAGCATCTGCTGCTCCCCTCCGGAAAGCGTCCCCGCGAGCTGACGGACGCGCTCCTTCAGACGCGGAAAAAGATAGAACACCCACTCCATGTCCGCCCGCGCGCCGCTCTGCTTCGCTCTGGAAAAGGCCCCGATTTGCAGGTTTTCCAAGACCGTCAGGGGCGCGAATATCTTACGCCCCTCAGGCGCCAGTGACAAGCCGCTTCGAACGACTTGGAAGCTCCTGGCGGGGAGCTTTCTCCCGTCCAGAAACGCCTCACCCCGATCGCGCGCCACCATGCCCATGACCGCGTTCATGAACGTGGACTTCCCGGCGCCATTGGAGCCGATGACAGAGACGATCTCCCGCTCCTCCAGCGAGAGTGAGAAGCCCTGAAGCGCCTTGATGGCCCCGTAGCTGACGTGAAAGTCCCGAACCTCCAGCAGTGCGCTCATGCCTCAGCCCCCTCATCGCCTAGATAAGCGCTCAGAACCTCAGGGTCGCTTCGTATCTGGTCGGGGGTACCCTCCGCGATCTTAGCGCCGAAGTTCATGCAGATAATGTGCGGGCATATCTCCATAATCATGTCCATGTGGTGCTCGATAACCAGCGTCGTCAGCTTGAAGTCACGGTGTATGCCGGTGATGAGCCCGTTCAAGGCGGATACCTCCTCAGGGTTCATCCCCGCCGCGGGCTCGTCCAGCAGCAGAAGCTTCGGGTCCAGCGCCAGGGCCCGCGCGATCTCCAGCCGTCTCTGCATCCCGTAAGGCAGGGTACCCGCCGCCTGGCGCGCCCGATTCGCCAGTCCAACCCGCTCCAGGAACTCCATGCTCTTGGCGCGGATGTGCTTTTCCCTAGCCGCCCATCGCCCCATGTGCGACAAGGCTTCGATGAAGCTGTAGTGATAATCGGGATCTGGACGGTAGCTGGGCGACAAAAACCCCCGCAAGTTCTCGCGGAAAGAGTATCGGTAGCGGTTCTGCGCGGCGGTCATGACGTTTTCCAGCGCCGACGATCGGCTGAAAAGCCGCAGGTTCTGAAACGTGCGGGCGATCCCCAGCCGGTTTACCTGGTAGGCTTTGAGCGGCGTGATGTCCTGCTCCCGGAACCATATGCTGCCCGCCGTGGGACTGTACACGCCCGACACCACGTTGAACACCGTCGTCTTTCCCGCGCCGTTGGGCCCGATGATGCCCGCCAGTTCCCCCTCCATGATGGTGAAGCTCATGTCCCGGATGGCCTGAACGCCCCCAAAGAACATGTCCACCCTGTCGAGTTCCAGTAAGACGCGCGTCAAAGTCACCTCAATCCCTCCTTTTCGGGATCGGGCCGGCCAGTATCGGGGAAAAACCAGGAAAAAATTTTTCTCGCGAAAGACCAGAGTCCTTGCATGCCCTCTGGGAGCAACACCATGACTCCCACCAGCAGCAGTCCATACAGAAGCATTCGGTACTGCGAGAGGTTCGTCAGGAAGTCCACGAGAACCCCCGTCCACTTCGGGGAAATGAAGGAGGGAATGTAGGGCACGATGCCGCTGGCGTTGCGGAACAGCTCCATGGCCAGAGTGATAATGGCGGCGCCCAGGAGCGTCCCGCTCATGGAGCCCAGGCCGCCGAAGACCACCACCGCCGTCAGCTCCGTGGACTTCATCATGTCAAACATCGAGGGCTGGATAAAGGTCATGTATCCCGCCAGCAGCGCCCCCGATATGCCGCAGTAGAAAGCGGAGATCAGAAGGGCCTTCATGCGGGATGCCGTGGTATTGAACCCCATCAGGGAGGCGGCAGCGGGGTCGTCGCGGGATGCCTTCAGCTCCCGCCCCAGGCGACTCCCTATCAGGTTGAACATGGCAATTCCCAGCACCGTAAAGAGCGCCGCGGCCACGCCGCGGCTTGCGTAAGAAGCTATGCCGGGAAAGCCGCGGGCTCCGCGGGTGAACGACTGCCAGTTTTCCAGAATCAGGCGAATGGCCTCCCCTAGGCCAATGGAGGCGATGGCGTAGTAGTCCCCCGTCAGCCGCAAGGTGGGCATACCGATGAGCCACGCCACGGCCACGGCGACAACCCCGCCCGCCACGATGGAGGGAAGCCAATGAACGCCCCAACGGGCGGTCATAATCGCCGCCGTGTACGCGCCCAGGGCCATATAGGCCGCGTGCCCCAGGGTGAAAATACCAGTAAAACCAGTCAAAAGCGACACTCCCATGGCGGCGACGCAGTTAATGCACAGCAGGACGACGATTCCCTCTTGATAACCGGTGAGGGGCAGGAGAGCCAAAAAGAGACCCAGTATGACCAAAGCCGCATTGCCCAGAAGGCTTTTTCTCACGCCGCATCCCTCCTAGATTTTGTCGCTGACAGGCTTGCCGAAAAAGCCCGCAGGCTTCACCAGGAGCATGAGCACCAGCAGGGAGTAGACCACCAGGTCGCGCATTTGGCTGCTGACGTAGCCGGTGGTGAGCATTTCGGCAAGTCCCAAGATGAGGCTGCCCACGATAGCCCCTGGCAAACTGCCCAGTCCCCCGATAACGGCGGCCACGAAGGCCTTGGTGGTGATCCCCCCCATCTGGGGGTAAAGGGTGTAGCGGTAGGAGAGAAAAACTCCCCCTACGGCGGCCAGGAGCCCCGCTGCGAAAAAGACGATGGCGATCAACAAGGACACGTTGACCCCCATGAGTCCCGCGGTACGCAGGTCGCAGGCCGCCGCGCGTATGGCCAGCCCCCACCGCGTCTGGGTCAGAAAAAACTGCAGTCCTCCCAGAAACAGCACCGCGCAGGTCAGCGACAGCACGTCAGAGGAGCTTGCCGTGACGCCCCAGCCTAGGTTATAGAGACCCGACGGGAACATACTTTGAGGCAGGGCCCGGAAGCGCCCCCCAACGGCGATAACAAAGATGTTTTCAATAATGATGCTCACACCCATGGAAGCTATCAAAAGGTAGAGGGTCATAGAGGTACGCTCCCGTATGGGTTTGTAGGCCAGACGTTCCGTCAGGACGGCGACGATGCCCGCGCCCCCCAGAGCCCCCAGTCCGGCAAGCCAGACGCTGCCCGCCGGCACGGTGAGAAGGTGACGGGAAAAGACGTTCAGCTCGAAACCGGTGAAAAGCCCGTAGCAGATGTACCCGCCCACCACCAAGAAGCCGCCGTGAGCGAAGTTGGAGAACGAGAGAATGGAGTAGACCAGCGAGTACCCCACCGCGATCAACGCGTAGACCGAACCCAGAGAAAGGCCGTTGACCACCTGCTGGAACAGCGTGGAAAACTCGGTGAACTGCGCGGCATTGCCCAAAAGACATCACTCCTCCCCGGCCCGCGGCCTCGAAAAAGAAACAAACAAGAAACGCAGGCGCTCGAAAATCAACCGCCACATTATACTATCAGTCTGGTACGGAAAATCAACAGTAAACGCCAAACCTTATTTTTTGGGAAACGCGGCACCTAAAAATAGAAAAAATATTCTTAAAATTTAAGAGGCGCTGATTAATGGGATTCTAAGGGGTCTGAAGCCCCTTGGAATCCGAGACCCCTAGGCAGGGTGTGAGGCAGAGTCCCACAAGAGCTTAATCAGCGTTTTCTTAAATTGTTGACATTGGTTTTATAATTATAAAATCCGCTGTATGAAGGAGAGGAACCACATGAGCAAAGAAAGCACGGATTCCTATTTCAGTTTCGAAAACGTGCAAAAAAGGGCGGCCGCCCTCAGGGGGCGAGCCAAGGAGATCGCGGAGGGACTGCTCGCCGAGCGCTGGCTAAAATTGGCAAAGCTGCAGTGGAATCCCTCGAAAACCGAGATCGAAGAACTCTTCTGGAAAAAGGACGTTGGGGATGCCACAAACTTCGACAAGGTCATGAGTCCGGGAAGTGATGAGCGCCAAGCAGTAGAGGCCTTGGCCGGCAAGGACAACGCGCATCTGGCCGCCAAAATGTGGGAAAGGGCCTCTCTTTATCCCTACCAGGACAGTATCTACAGGCGGCACTACCGCACGAAGAAATACGCGCCCCTTTACTTGAGCAAAAACCTGTACACCCTGCTGGGGTTCATAGCCGCCGTCGCGGACGGCTTCACCCTGGACGTGTACCTGAAAGAGCGCGTCAAGGGCGACAAAGCCAAGGATTTCGGAAGAGAACGCTCCTTCGTTCCTCCGCTGCTGGCCGCGCTGCTGGACGAGGGCGGCAAGGCCTCAAATGCGCTCTTCGCCAGGCTCTCGGAGATCGTTCTGGATGAGTCCGGCCGCGCAATGGTCACGCGCGAGATTATCGCCGGACTGCTCCAGTCACGGCGCGGGGACGCCCACGAGCTGGTGGGGAAGCTCCTGCTCGCAGCGCGGCTTCAGGAGGGGCTCAGGCAGGCGGTGCTGGAGGAGGCGGATATGGGCTCGCGAGAGGGCTTTATGTACCTCTTCAAGCTCGCCCTGGACGAAAACCTGATTCGTTTTTCCTCGGTGTCCCGGGCCTTCTGCGTCTGGCTGGGAATTGACTTCGACGTGGTATCCGCCTCCGGGGCAAAGAGAATCAAGCAGACCTACGAGGACGCCTGGAAATGCCTGACGGACGAGGCCTTTCGGGCCGAATGCCTCAATGGGAAGGACGCGCAGAAGATCTCCCTGGCCCTC
>JAITGX010000103.1 GCA_031280275.1 Synergistaceae bacterium | reverse complement strand
TGGGCGTTCTCAATCTTGGCGGAATACACGACCTCTTTGGGTTTTTGCAGCACGGACAGTCCAAAGGCGTTCAACACGTCCTCGTCACCCGCGAAGGACATCTTTCCGTCGGAGCCCCGGGTCAGAGACTTGATTTCAATCGTGCCGGGCACAGCAGTACCAAACGTTGCGGTAAGAATGGAGGCGCCGTTTGTCGGGTTCTTCAGATCATTAAGTTTGGTCATCAAACCATTCAACGTATCGTCGCCGTAAAGGGTGAAGCTGGCCTTCGTGCCGTTGCCCAGCGTGACCGTGATGGTCTTGGGATCCTCCACCAGGAAGCGCCCCTCGCTGTTCCAGAACTGCTGAATGTCGCGCAGTTTAGTGGTGCCGCTGGCGATAGAGCCGACCGGAACCCCGCTAATGGCGGAGGCGTGCTTAATTGTGAAGATGTTGGTCTTCAGTATCTGCGCCACTCCGCTATGGTACTTGATAGTAATTTTCAGGTTGGCCTCGGCGGCGCTCTTCTGACCGAACTGGTCAACGGTGCGCAATCCGCCGTGGATAACGGCCTTGGCGCCCAGGACGATCTGACCGTCGGCTCCCCCCGTGGACCAAATAACGCCGGCGGAGCCGTCCAGCAGCTTCTTCTTGTTGAACTGGGTGGTGTTGCCGATACGGGTGACTTCCTCGCGGAGCTGGTCGATCTCCTCCTGGATGTAGGCCCGGTCCTGCTGGGTGAGGGTGTCGTTAGCCGCCTGCACCGACAGCTCGCGCATACGCTGCAGGATGGAGTGGGTCTCGTTGAGGGCGCCCTCAGCGGTCTGGATCATGGAGATACCGTCCTGAGCGTTCATGGTCGCCCGGTCAAGGCCGCGGACCTGCGCGCGCATTTTCTCGGAGATAGCGAGCCCCGCCGCGTCGTCCGCCGCGGAGTTGATGCGCAAACCTGTGGAAAGCTTCTGGATAGACTTCTCCAGCAAACTGGAAGTGTAGTTCACCGCGTTGTAAGCCTGAAGCGCGGGGATATTGTGGTTGACAATAAGAGCCATATTGAATTGACCTCCTTGTGAGTTCGGGCGTCGGCTTCCCTACCGTGCCCGTGTTTTACGTCCCCAGGGCCATCCGTGCCCCCGCGGAACCGATCCGTTTGTTATCTACGCTCTCGCGCCGCCGCGGCGTGGCCGCTGTTTTTCGCTTTTTCCGCACCAGCTCCTTTCATCTCGAATCTGGAAGCCCGAACCGCTCTGGTTTCCCCCTTGTGAAGCGCGCTCAGCGCAAACGCCGCCCTGCTCCCTTTGGGTTTTCCCCACGCGGCCGCCGCTCCCGAAGGTTTTGGGAGGATCTTCCGAAAAGCCCGCACGCAGGCTTTTTTGAAAATCCACACGACCGCGACGCCGCGAATTTTCCTTTGGCGGTATCCTTCACCACCTTGGCCTGTTTTTTATATCACACCCTCACCCCCACGTCAAGAGATTTTCGCAATCTTGTTATGGGGTCAAAAATACTGCGAAAGCCCGCAAAAGCCGCGCGTGCGTGCTTTACCTAGGTGTTTTTGCATAGAAAATTTCGCGCGCCAAAAGCAAATAGGGTTATGCTTAACGGAATGCCGCGGCAAGCTGAGATATTGAGATGAAAATGCCGGAAATTAGCCCCAACTTCACCGTTGAAGATATACACAAAATTCGGGAATATGACGCCGAAAGGCGTAAAACCATAGGAGACGAAGCGTTTTAGCCCCACAAGAGCTTAATCAGCGCTTCCTTAGGTTAGGGAAGCACTGATTAATGGGGTTCTTAGGGGCCTGAGGCCCCTAAGCAGGGCGTGGGGCAGAGCCCCGCAAGGCCGCGCCGAAAACCCCAGTTTCTTATTGATTGAGGGGGCAAAGCCTCAGAAGGATGTGATAAACTTTCTTATAACAGAGACTTTGTGTCGATCTTTGAGTACCGGGAGGAGTTTTTGTGAACACAAGTTTGGAGAATTGGATTCTGTCGTTCATCGGCAGAGGGTGGAGCGTCATTGTGGCGCTTTTCGTGATGTGGCTCATCTTAAGACATATCCGCGTCGTGCCGCAGCAGACGGCGTTCATTATCGAACGCCTGGGGAAATATCACGCGACCTTTAACGCGGGGCTTCACATTCTGGTACCGCTCATCGACCGGGTGGCCTACAAGCACTCAATGAAGGAGTTCGCGCTGGATGTACCCCCGCAGAACTGCATCACCCAGGACAACGTGGGGATCGAGGTGGACGGAGTGCTGTACATGCGCGTGGTGGACGCGATGAAGGCGTCTTACGGTATCCAGGACTACAATTACGCCTCGATACAGCTCGCTCAGACCACCATGCGCAGCATTATCGGCACCATGCCTCTGGACAAAACCTTTGAGGAGCGGGAGAACATCAACCATCGAGTCATTGCCGCTGTGGACTTAGCGACCGATCCGTGGGGGATCAAGGTGACACGCTACGAGATCAAGGCCATCACGCCGCCCAAGAGCATCCAGGACGCTATGGAGAAAGAAATGCGCGCCGAGCGCGAGAAGCGGGCGCTCATCGCGGAGTCGCTGGGCAAGAAGGAGGCTCGTATCAACGCCGCCCAGGGTGAGCGCGAACAGCTCATCCAGGAGTCCGAGGGCGAGAAGCAGCGCCGTATCAACGAGGCGGACGGCAAAGCCTACGAGATCCGCGCTATGGCCTCGGCCACGGCCCTTGGCCTGCGCACCGTGGCCGAGGCCATCAACGCGCCCGGCGGCCGCGACGCTGTCTCCCTGAGAGTCGCGGAGCAGTACGTGCAGGAGTTCGGCAAGCTGGCGAAGGAAAACAATACCATGATCGTCCCGTCGAACCTGGCCGACGTGTCCGCCTTTATCGCCGCCGCTACCTCCGCCATCGACTGGAAACGCGGAGCTTAGGGTTTTTAAGAGGATTTTTAAAGCAAACAAGCGGGAGGGAATTCCTAAATAGGAATTCCCTCCCGCCCGCTTTACTAGTTTTCTGGCAGAGACCTACTCTCCCGTATGTACCCCATACAGTACCATCGGCGCTGTCAAGCTTAACTTCC
>JAITGX010000058.1 GCA_031280275.1 Synergistaceae bacterium | reverse complement strand
CAGCACCGCCAAGGCAGTCAGGGCCATGGCGTTTCCCCAGGGGATGAAAAACGCGCGGCAAAGGGACATAGCGGAGAAGAACACGCAAGTGTAGGCGAGGTAAAAATTCCACTCCACCTGCCACGGAATCAGGTCTGCTACGGTGTTGGCAGCAGCCTCCCATAAGAGGAAAACGTTTTCCATGACGTTCAGGAAAAGAGCTGCCCCCGGCACGCCCAGCAGCGCCAGCAGGGCGATGCCTGACGCGACGGACAGGGTGAAGGCGAAAAAGAGCGGCGCCACGAGGTTGAGCGGCAGACCGGCGGCGGGGACGGAGCCGAAGGTCCCAGCGGCCTGGGGAAAGGTGACGAACCATATCAGGGGGCTGATACACAAGCCTCCCAGTCCCTTGGCAGAGCCGCGTTCCAAGTATACAGCGATGGTGAAAGCGCCCAACATCGACAGCCGCCATCCCACGTCCCAGAACCAGAAAGGCGAGGACGACAGCAGCAAAACAGCCGCCAGGGAGACGGAGTTGACGGCGCTGGCGGGCCTTCCGACGAGTTCGCCTCCGAGCGCGACCTGGATCATCAGCGCCGCCCGGAGGGCTCCGGCTGACGCGCCGGTTAAAAAAACGTAAAACCACAGGAGAAGGGTCAGGCAGAGCGCCCGCCGTTTGCCGCGCCGGAAGACGAAGGACGCCGCCCCCATCACTACGCCCACGTGGAAACCCGATATCGCCAGCAGGTGACTCGTACCCAAGGCGCGATGCATGTTTTCCAGCTCGGCGCTGCGCCTGCCCGTCCAAGCGGCGTCCAGGTACGCGCCCGTCAGGCGGGGTACATGAATGGCCAGGAGCCTGCGCAGCCCGTGCCGCCAGCGGTGGATGTTCCAGCCTCCGCCGGGGAGGCGTTCGAAGCGGGGGGACACGATTTTTGCCGTCACGCCGCGGGCCAGCCAGTAGCGGCCCTCGTGAAACCTGTTCGGGGAACCGTCAAGGGGCGCGCCGCTGAAGGGGCTCAACACCCCGTCTACCCGCACGCGGCCGCCCTCGGTCAGGTTCTCGTGAGGAGTTCTCAACACAAAAGAGCCCTGCGGGGTTTTCACAACGGCAAGGTAGAGCCTGCCCCAGGGGCGCGTCTGGACGACGGTTCCAACGACGTTCACGAAAGGCGGAACGTGGGGACGGCGGTGCAGGGAAAAGGCAAGCCAAAAGGCGAAAAGAAGCGATAAGACGAGGGTAAGCGCCGCCACGCCCCATTGTCCCTTCAGGTCAGTGGAGAAGGAACACAACAAAACGCCCGTTGTACTCAGGAGGGCAACCAAAGGCAGGGCCCAAGGAGCGGCGCGGCCCGACAGGGCCAGCATGGCGGCAAGTCCCGCCAAAACCGGCAGGAAAGGCGCGCGGGCCAGCAGAATCATTGGGAGCTAGGGGTCGACGGTCACGCAGCCGCGGAGGACCTCCAGCTTTTTCTTCCCAATTCCCCGAACCTGTATAAGTTCCTCAACGCTGCGGAACGGCCCGTTTTTACGCCGGTACTCCATGATATTCTCCGCCAAGACAGGTCCGATGCCCCGTAAAGAGATCAACTCCTCCTTGGAAGCCCGGTTAACGTCAATAAGGGCACTGACCTCCGTTTTGATCGTGGGTCCCGCCGCTCCTGTTCCCTCGACAGCGCTGGGCGCTTGGCCGGCCGCCGCGTTCTTTTGAGGTTCGGGTTGGGAAGCCGCTTCCGCCCTGGAGATCGGACGGGAGGTTTCCCTGCCCCAGCCGGAAGGATGCACCAAAAAACCCAAAGCGAGGAAAAACGCCACCCCCGCTGCCAGCGTAATTCCCTGCCGATGATTTGTCCAGCACTTTCGCAGCATGGTTTCTCACTCCTCGTCACACAAAAATTTTTCGCGCAGGGAAGCGGCGGCCTTCTCCGCGTCGCCCGCCACCACCACGCAGGTGATGGCGTAAGTATCGAAGGCGATCATGTCAATGTTGACCCCAACCTCGGCCAAAGTGGAAAACATCTTAGCGGGAATCTTTATGGCCCCAGGCAGGTGCTCCCCCACCAAGGACACGCGCGCGATCTCCGTACTGAAGGAAACCCCCTGGACCTCCATGGCCTTCGAGACGCTCCGGCAGGCCTCGACGGCGTCGTTCAGGCGTTCTTTTGCCGCTAGGAAGCCGATGTCCGTGATCCCCCCGCGCATGTTGTTCTGCACAATCATCTCCACGCCCACGCCGCGTTCCGCCAGTGCGGAAAAAATCCGGGCCGCCGCGCCCGGCACGTCGGGTACCCCCAACAGCGTGATACGCGCCGAAGAGCGGTCGATCCGTACATCGGACACCCGCGCCGAGATTTCGTTTTGCATATCCCGTTCCCTCCTTCCTTAATTATTGGTGCTTCTTAAGTTTGGGCTTCCCGCGCCATTTTAACTGCGAAAAAGATGATGGCGACACCCACGGCTAGGTTGAGGAACTTCATCACCTCCGCGGGGAGGAAAGAGTTCGCGAGACTGCCCCCAACCGCCGCAGTGTTCAGAAAGAGGAGCGTTGCCGCCGCACAGCCAGCGCCGAACAGCCAAAGCCGCCCTCTTTCCATCGAAGCGGCGCGCGCGGAGAAAACCCCGCCCCAGAACACGACCGTAAGAGGGTTAGAGGCCGTCATTAAAGCGGCTTTGAGAAAGGAGTTTTCTGTGCCGGAGTCCCTGAACAGGGTCAGCTTCGGGAGAATGGAAACCTCCAGCGTCCCCGCGGCGGCGTCCAGTCCAAACAGGATCAGCACGCCAGCGCCCGCGAAACGAACTATTTTCTTCACCCGGCTGTTCCGCAAAAAAACAGATGCCCCTGCGGCGGCCAGGAAAATGTATCCCGCGTCCACCAAGGTTACGGCCAAGGCCGCCAGGGATCCCGCGAGAAGCCCGGAGTTTCCCGCCGTGCTGAACACCATCAGACAGATAGGTCCCACCGCGAATTGCAAAAGCAGTCCAAAACGCAGCCCTTCGAGAAATATTTTTTCTTTTCTCACTTCCCCCACCTCTTGGGAGTCATTATACTCCCACAGCAGGCGGCAGCGCGGAAAATTTTATGGCTTTTAAGAAAGCGCTGATTAAACCCTTGTGGGGCTCTGCCCCACGCCCTGCTTAGGGGCCTCAGGCCCCTAAGAACCCCATTAATCAGTGTTTCCTTAAGAAACACTGATTAATGGGGTTCTTATAAAGAAGTGCTGGGTAGATATGATAAGCAAAAAAGCCAAAAAGGCTTGACATATAAAACTATATATCTATAATAATAGAATAATTACCAAGAAAAATTTTCTTTAAATGGAGATGAGCATTTTGCCGATACCGAACCAATTTTCACTCTTTCGCTCGCGGCGCTTTCTGCCGCTTTTCCTGACCCAGTTTCTGGGTGCGTTCAATGACAACTTTTTCAAGAGCGCCATGCTCATGCTGATCACGTACCGCCTGGCTGACAGAGCCGGGTACGACGCCCGTATCCTGGTTAACGTGGCGGGGGGCGTGTTCATTCTGCCCTTCTTCCTTTTTTCCGCCACAGCCGGACAGTTCGCCGACAAGTACGAACGCTCCTTCCTGGTGCAGTTCATCAAGATCGCGGAGATCGTCATCATGCTGGGGGCCGCCGTGGGCTTTTACCTGGAAAGCGTCCGTCTGCTGATGGTTGTTTTGTTCCTCATGGGCGCTCAATCCACCTTCTTTGGCCCCCTCAAGTACAGCATCCTGCCCCAGCACCTCAGCGAGGACGAACTCATTGCCGGGAACGGCCTGATACAAATGGGGTCGTTCCTTTCCATCCTGACGGGTACCATCTTTGGCGGGCTTTCGATCATGAGCTCTTTGGGAATCCACCTGGCGAGCTTCCTGGTGGTGGGCATCGCGGCGGCGGGGTGGCGGGCCAGCCGCCATATCCCGGAAACAAAGCCCGTCACGCCGGAGCTGAGGCTCTCACCTCACTTCATCCGAGATACGGTGAAAATCGTGGCCGACGTGGCCCCCCATAGGGACATTTTCCTCTCCATCCTGGGAATCTCTTGGTTCTGGCTGGTAGGGGCCACGTTCCTATCCCAATTTCCCACCTACGCCAAGCTGGTTATCGGCGCGGACGAACAGGTGGCAACGCTGTTCCTGGCGGCCTTCTCCGTTGGAATCGGCCTGGGTTCCATGGCCTGCAACGGCCTCCTGAAAGGCGAGGTGTCGGGCCGGCACGTCCCAGCGGCGGCGGTGGCCATGTCCGCGGCCAGCGTCCTCCTGTACCTGGTGAGCCGGCGTCCCCCTCTGCCCTTTGGTGCGCCCCAAATGGGGGCTCTCTCCTTTCTGTCCTCGCGGGAGAACCTGGCGGTGCTGGCCTGCCTCTTCGCCATTTCCTTCTCCGGGGGGCTCTATATCGTCCCCCTCTACGCCATCATCCAGAGCCGCACCGGCGAGGCGCGTATGGCGGGCGTCATCGCCTGCACGAACATCACGGACTCCTTCTTCATGGTACTCTCCGCCGTGGGCACCAGCACGCTTCTGGCCCTGGGGTTCTCCATTCCGCACATCTTCCTGGTCACGGCCGCCCTCACCATCGCCGCGGCCTTTGTCATCCGCAAAACCGTCCGCGAGCAGCTCAAATAACTCAAATCAAAGAGGGGCATCATAATGAATACGAAAAAATCATGGAAGGTTCCCGGCTGGAAACGGAGGCTCTGCACCCTTGGCAGGTTCATCCTGCGGCTTCTTTTCCGGGTAGAGGTGCGGGGCATGGAGCACTACCGTGCGGCGGGGGAGCGCGTCCTGATCCTGCCGAACCACGTTTCCCTGCTGGACCCGGCCCTGGTAGCGCTTTTCCTCCCCGACCCGCCCCTTTTCACGGTCAACCTGTTTGTCGCGCGCACGTGGGGATGGGTCAGGCCGTTCCTCGCCTTAATGCGCACCTGGCCCGTAGACCCCACGAATCCCTTCTCCATAAAAAGCCTGATAGCGGAACTGAAGGGAGGCGGGCGCTGCGTGGTGTTCCCGGAGGGACGCATTTCTACCACGGGCAGCTTGATGAAAGTTTACGACGGCGCGGCCATGCTGGCGGACAAGACGGGAGCGGCTCTCCTGCCTCTCCGTATTGAAGGGGCGCAGTTCTCAAAAGCCTCCTACCTCACTGGTAAGTTTCCCTTACGCTGGTTCCCGAAGATCACCCTGACCTTCCTGCCGCCCAGCGCCGTCCAGGTTCCGAGGGAGGCCCGCGGCCGCAAACGGCGGGAGCTGACGCGGATTTTCCTCAGCGGCCTGATGCGCGAGGCCGCCTATCGGGTGATGGACCACCGAAAAACCCTTTTTCAGGCCCTTTTGGAGGCGCGGGACCTCTACGGGCGTAAGCGCGTCGTGGCCATGGACGCCGCGCGCAAGACGGCGGATTATGTTCAGCTGACCGCGGCATCCCTGCTCCTAGGGAAACTTTTCGTCCCCAAGACGGAAAAAGGTGAGAGCGTGGGAGTGCTCCTGCCGGGGGGCATCGCCACCGTGGCCCTGACCCTGGGACTGTCGCGTTTCAGCCGCGTGAGCGCCATGCTCAACTACACGGCGGGGGCGAAAAATATTCTCGCCTGCGCCACTGCGGCCCGCGTGAAAACCGTTGTTACCTCGCGGCGCTTCGTGGCGGCTGGGAAGTTCGAAAAGCTGGTGGAGGCCTTGAGGGAGGGTGGGTTGGAGATCGTCTGGCTGGAGGATTTCGCGGATTTCGGCATGGCCGCGAAAATTGCGGCCTGGCTCTGTGCGCGCTTCATGCCCGCCTCCGCCGCGGCGGGAGACCCGGATGCCCCGGCCCTGACGCTCTTTACCTCCGGCTCCGAGGGCATGCCCAAGGGCGTCGTTTTGAGCCACGCCAACATTATCGCCAACCGAAACCAGCTCATCTCCTCCATCGACTTCAACCCCAGCGACGTGGTAATGAACGCCATGCCCATGTTCCACGTGTTCGGCTGCGTGGTGGGCACCCTAATGCCGCTCTTGACGGGGATAAAAACCCTTTATTACCCTACGCCCCTGCACTACCGGCTGATTCCCTTGGCCGCCTACGACATCGACGCCACGGTGGTGTTCGGCACGGACACGTTCCTTTACGGTTACGCTCGCAGCGCCCATCCCTATGACTTCTACCGGGTACGCTACGCCTTCGCGGGGGCGGAGAAGCTGCGCGGCCGCACGCTCCAGCTCTGGGGGGAAAAGTTCGGCATCCGCGTCATTGAGGGCTATGGGACTACGGAGACCTCCATTCTCTCGGCCAACACAGCGCTCTTGTTTCGCGCCGGGACGGTGGGGCGGCTGATGCCCGGAATTGAATGGCGCGCCGAGTCCGTGCCCGGTATTGACGAGGGCGGACGCTTCTTCGTCAAAGGGGCGAACGTAATGCTGGGTTGTCTGAAGGCCGACAAACCCGGCGCCCTCCAGTCTCCAGAGGACGGCTGGTACGACACGGGGGACATCATCCACGTGGACGAGTGCGGATTTTTGACCATCAAGGGCCGCGCGAAACGCTTCGCCAAAATAGGAGGAGAGATGATCTCCCTGACGGCGCTGGAAGAGGAGGTTGAACGTCTGTGGCCAGGCGTGGGGCACGCTGTAATGGCCGTTCAGGACGAGCGCAAGGGTGAGCAGCTGGTCTTGCTCACGGAAAAGCAGGACGCCGCCCGCGATGAGCTTTCCGCTCACATGAAGGGCTTGGGCTATGTGGAGGTGTCCATACCCAAAAAAATCCTGACGGTCCCGAAGCTGCCCCTGCTGGGCTCCGGCAAGACGGACTACCTCGCCGCGGCGGAGTTAGCGGAAACCGCTGTATTTTCAGGAGCGACGCGTTCCTGTTAAAATAAAAGATATCACGTTTTATAAGGATTATAAGGATAAGGAGGTTATGGTATGTGTCTGGCTGTGCCCTACATCATAAAAGAGATTTTTCCCGACGGATCAGCGCGTGCTGTGTCCAACGGCGTGGAGGCGGAGGTTCGCCTGGACCTTATCGAGGCCCCGGCCCAGGGAGATACCGTGCTGGTTCACGCGGGCTTTGCGATTCAGAAGCTGAACCAGGGCGAGTCTCAGGAACTGCTCGCTCTGTGGGCCGAAATAAAAGAAGCCGCTGTCCATGCCTGACGCGCGGTTCAAAGCGGTGCTTCGGAAGCTGGAGGGGCTTCTGGGGGCGTTGGATCGTCCCGTCACCTTCATGGAAGTCTGCGGCACCCACACCGCGGCGCTTTTCCGGTCGGGGCTGCGAGCGCTGCTTCCTCGGGGGCTGCGGCTCTTATCCGGGCCGGGGTGCCCCGTCTGCGTCACCGATCAAAGTGAGATTCACATGGCGCTGGACCTGGCGGAAAGGGGCTGTCTTATCGTCACCTATGGCGACATGATGCGTGTCCCCGGTGCCAAGGCCCGTTCCTCCCTTCTGGAACTCAAAAGCCGGGGGGCGCGGGTGGAGGTAACTCAGTCAGCCATGCGGGCCGTCGAGATCGCCCGCGCCGAACCGGGCAGCCAAGTGGTTTTTTTGGCCGTTGGCTTCGAGACCACGGCCCCGGCCACGGCGGCGGCCCTGAAGGAGGCGAAGCGGAGCAGTCTCACGAATTTCTCGGCTCTGTGCCTTCACAAGACGGTTCCGCCCGTCATGCGCGCCCTGTGTTCCAGGCCAGGATTGGACGTGGACGGGTTCATCCTGCCAGGCAACGTAACGGTCGTCGCGGGCCTGGACGGATACGCCTTTTTGCCGGAACTGGGCAAGGCAGCCGCGGTCGCGGGCTTTGATCCGGAGGAAATCCTGGCCGCGCTGGCGGACTTAACCCAGCAGGTAACGGAGGGGCGGTTCCGCCTGAGCGCCTATCGCCTGCGCGAGACCCCCAGGGCGGGGAACCCCATGGCGCTGCGGTTGATGGCGGAGGTTTTCGAGCCCTGCGACGCGCGGTGGAGGGGCTTGGGACTCATTCCAAGGTCTGGGTGCCGGATACGGGAGGCGTACTCCTGTTTCGACGCCGCGGAAAAATTCGGCCTGACCCCCGTACCCACGGGAGATGAGGGCTGCAAGTGCGGAGAAATTCTGTCGGGGCTCATGACTCCGCCGGAATGCGAACTCCACGGAACGACCTGCACGCCCTTGACCCCGGTGGGGCCGTGCATGGTATCCAGCGAAGGGGCGTGCAGCGCGTGGTACAAATGGCAGTAACCTCCGGGCACGGGAGCGGCGGGCGCTTGACGCAGCAGTTGACGCGCCGCGTCCTGAGCCATTTCGGGGTTTTGGAGGCGGGATTCCAGATGGAGGACTGCGCCTTCATTGGTGACGGCATGGCGGTGACGATGGATGGGTTCACGGTTTCCCCGCACGAGTTTCCCGGCGGGGACATCGGCAGGCTGGCCGTGTGCGGCTCCGCCAACGACCTGGCCGTGAGGGGGGTCGAGCCCCTGTACCTGACCCTGTCCTTGATCATCGAGGAGGGACTGGAGCCGACTGAGCTGGACCGTTACATGGAGAGCGCAGCGAGGACGTCGGCGGAGGGAGGCATTACCCTGGTCGCTGGAGACACCAAGGTGGTTCCCCACGGTGCAGCGGATAGGCTTTTCCTCACGACCTGCGCCATTGGGAAGAGGGTGAGCGCTGCCGCCCCTGTCCTTCAGACCTCTAACCTTCAGGAGGGTGACGTCCTGATTCTCTCCACCGCGCCGGGACGGCACGGAGCAGCGCTGGCCGCCGTGCGTTTCGGGCTGAGCGCCCCCGGCCTGACCAGCGACTGCGCCCTCCTGTGGCCGAGCTTGAAACCTCTTTTGGACTTCTCCAGCCTCCGATGCATGAGGGACTGCACCCGCGGCGGCCTGGGAACGGTTCTCTGCGAGTGGGCGGAGGCCGCGTCCTTGGGGATCGAAGTTGCGGAGGCGGAGATTCCTGCGAGGGCGGAGGTTCACGCCGTCTGCGATATTCTGGGCTTCGACCCCCTATATTTGGCGTCAGAGGGCTGCGCTCTCGTCGCCGTCGCCCCCAAGGACGCAGAAGGGTGCCTGGCCGCCCTCCGCCAAAGCCCGCTCTGCCGGGACGCGGCGGTCATCGGCCGCGTTGTCGCCGCCCACCCCCGCATGGTGGGGATGAAAACGCGCTTCAGCGGCTTGCGCTACGTGGAGATGCCAGCCGGAGAGATTCTCCCCAGAATTTGCTAAAAAGCGTCTATTACTTCACTATTGTTATAACGTCCATATTAAGGAAGCGCTGATTAACCCCTTGTGGGGCTCCGTCCCGCGCTTATTTTCAGAAAGGGGACAAGCGCTATGGGAGAATACGATCAAGGTTTTGCAAAAATATTTTTTTGTACCGTGATTTTTGTTTCTTTACTGGGCAGTACATGTTTTGCTTCAAAATATGAGGTTTTGCAATCTAAAGCGATCATCTCCGTAACCGGACCCGAGACAAACGCAACGGTAAGCCTTGAACGAGACGGCAAAATCA
>JAITGX010000020.1 GCA_031280275.1 Synergistaceae bacterium | reverse complement strand
CGGTCCTGCGGTCCTGCGGTCCTGCGGTCCTGCGGTCCTGCGGTCCTGCGGTCCTGCGGTCCTGCGGTCCTGCGGTCCTGCGGTCCTGCGGTCCTGCGGTCCTGCGGATATTATACCAGCTTAAATCAGCGATGTCATCCGTAAAATACACGATATTCAGCTCCTTTCCGCAGGATTTCCGCGCTTGTCCAGGCAAAATCCCGCAGGGGATTTTTACGCCATTATACTTGCCTTCGTCAAAAAAGCAATCTCCCTCCTTGAACTTGCCTGCAGATTTGGGTGACGGAACACCGGTTGCCTTGCGGGCCCAGCAGTGGTACCATATCAAAAAAGGCATAGAGTATGCTGGTGGTATGCCAAGTGCGTGGAGATTTGGGTTTTCACGTCCTTACGAACAGGAGGCACGGTGAAAATGAAAAGCATGGGAAAAGCTTTTTGGCGGGCAGCTGTCCTTTTATGGGGCGCGTTTTTGTTTGCTGCCTTGTGGGCGCCGCCGCTTCACGCCGCTATCGGCAAGGAAACTGTGGAGAGCGCCTGGCCGCGGGTGGCGGCCGCGGCGGAGATGAAGCCCATCGCCATTACCTACGAGGAGGAGAAAGCCCCCAACGCCTGGGTACGGTTTCAATCCTCGGATAACTATTCCGTCCACGTGACGGAGGGGTTGATGAAGGTGCTTTCCACGCCCGACGAGATCGCGGGCGTTCTTGGTCACGAGATCGGGCACGTGAAGCTGGGGCACTATGGTCAGGGCGTGACGCGGAACGTAGGCTGGACCCTTCTGGGCATCGCCCTGGGCAGGGTGGGGGGCGTGGCCGAGGTCGCGGGGAGCCTGGGCATGAACCTGGCAGAGAGCGGCTTCAGCCGTGAACAGGAGGTCGCTGCTGACGACTACGGAATGGACTTGGCGGTCAAGGCCGGGTACAGCCCCTGGGGACTCTACAACGCCATGAAGAGCTTTAAAGACAACGGATTCAAGACCGAGCCCAGCGGTTTCAACTCGCACCCCCCTACAGACCGTCGTCTGAAGCATTTGGAGAACCGCGCGAAAGAGATTGAATCCGGCAAATGACATCGGGATTCGTGAGCAGATACTGAAATATGCTTAAGGAGGAAACGACATGAGCAGCAACTGGAAGAAGAACTTCAGCGCCACCGCGCACAAAACAAGGCCCTCGCCGATTCGCGAGCTTCTCAAAGTAGTGGGGCAGCCCGGCATGATCTCTTTCGCTGGGGGAATGCCCGCCCCTGAGGTCTTTCCCATCGGCCAATTCGCCGAGGGAGCGGAGCTGCTGAAAACCAACGGGACGACCCTTTTGCAGTATGGCACCACGGAGGGTCACATCCCCCTGCGCGAGTTCTTGGCCAAGTGGACGGCCCCGCGCTTGGGACGTCAGACGGATCTGGACGAGATCCTCCTCACCTCCGGCTCACAACAGGCGCTCGACCTCTTCGCCTGGGCCATGATCGACCCCGGCGACATGGTTATCACGGAAGACCCCTCTTATATGGCGGCGCTGACCACCTTCGGCAACCACGGCGCGGAGTTCGCCTCCGTCCGCGTGGACAGCGAGGGCATGGTGGTTGCTGACCTGCCGTCCCTGATTGAGAACCTTCAAAAACAGGGCAGGAAAGTCAAGTGCGTCTACACCATCGTGAACTTTCAGAACCCGGCGGGCGTGACGATGTCCGTGGAGCGCCGCAAGGAGCTGGCCGCTGTGGCGGAGCGCTACGGCATCACCGTTTTCGAGGACGACCCCTACGGTTACGTGCGCTTCGACGGTGAGCACCTACCCTCCATCTTCTCTTTCGATAAAACAGGAAACACGCTTTACGCGGGATCTTTCTCCAAAATTCTCTCCCCAGGCGTCCGCATCGGCTGGGTCAGCGGCGCTAAAGAAATTATCCGGCAGATGGTCGTTTTCAAGCAGTCGCTGGACCTCTGTTCCAGCCCCATCACCCAGGCCCTGACCTACGAGTACTGCCGCAAGGGATATCTGGACTCCCACCTGCCCAGCATCATCGCCAACTACCGCGTCAAGCGCGACGCTATGGAAAAGAGCTTCCAGAAGCACTTGTCGCCCCTGGGAGTTACCTGGGTGAAACCGGAGGGCGGGTTCTTCTACTGGCTGAACACAGGGGCCGTCGACAGCGGTGAACTGGCCCGCCGCGCTCTTGAAAAGAAGGTGGCGATCCTTCCCGGCGCGCCCTTTTGTATTAACCCGGAGGCCGGGATTCACGCGGCCCGGATCAACTACACCTTCAGCAAGCCTGAGGTCATCGAGGAAGGCGTGAGCCGCCTCACTCAGGCCATCCAAGAAATGAAGATTCCCGCAAAAGCCTGACCGTTCTTCGTGAACTGAAAGCAAGTTATTTCGATGTATATTCTCGCGGCCCTTTTTCTCGACGCCCTCCTGGGCGACCCGAAGCGTCTCCCTCATCCCGTGGGCGGGGTGGGGGTTATCGTTCGGTTCTGGGAGAAGCGCCTGTACCCAAACCCCAACAAGAAGCAGGGCGGCGTGCTGCTTTGCCTCGCCGTGTTGGGGACGACGGCTGCCGTGGTGGGGCTCTTGTTGTTGTGTGCCTCATCCTGGTTTTACGAGTTGATAACGCTTTACCTTCTTTACGCGGCCCTGGCGTGGCGCTCTCTGAAAGACCAATCTCTGCTCGTGGCCCAAGCGCTGTGGGCGGGCAACGCGGACGCCGCCCGCACCGCCCTGTCTCACATCGTGGGGCGCGACACGAAAGAGCTGGACCAGGCGGCCATGGTTCGTGCTTCGATTGAGACGGTGGGAGAGAACTTCATCGATGGTGTTTTTTCCGTCCTTTTCTTCATGACGCTAGGGTACATGTACGGGGGAACGGTGGGGGCGGTGCTGGCGGCGTGGCTTTTCAAGGCGGCGAACACCCTGGATTCCATGGTGGGGTATAACGACGAGCGCTACCGCGACTTCGGACGCGCGGCTGCCCGTCTAGACGACGCCCTGAACTTCATCCCAGCGCGTCTGGGCGGTGTCGTGACCTTGCTGGCGGGGGCGTGCCTAGGGTACCCCTTTCTGAGGGGATTTTGGGTGTTCCTGCGCGACCGCAAAAAACACAAGAGTCCCAACAGCGCCCATGGGGAAAGCGCCTTCGCCGGATTACTAGGAGTTCGACTGGGGGGCGGGGCCTCTTACGGCGGTGTTTTCGAAGAAAGGCCCTCGATTGGCTGCGACGACTTCCAGGAACCGGAGCCCTTCGATATCCTGCGCGCTCATGCACTCCTGGACGCGGCGGTGGGCCTTTCCATGCTCCTCGTGATTTTCTTTTTGTCCTAGCATGACCTTTTTTTCCGTCTCTTTCGCTGAGCGGCGACACGGCGCGAACCCCCAAAAATTGTACCGGGCGATGGGGATTCCCATGCCGGAAAGGGTTGTCGATTTCAGCACAAACGCCAACGTTCTGCCCTGGCGGGGGTGGGAGACGTTGACTGCCTTAAGCCTGCCTCAACTCCTTTCCGCCTACCCCGACGACGAGGCGGAGGAGTTACGCGCGATCGTCGCTGGGCTCGAAAGCTGCCCTATTGAAAACGTGCTGGCCGTCAACGGTTCCAACGAGGCCGTTTTTTTGCTCGCCTCTTTTTTCGCTGGCAAAAAGGCGGCCGTTTTGCAGCCTGCTTATGGGGAGTACCTGCGGGCCCTCTTGGCCCACGGCGCGGACGTGAGCGGCGTGACGACCCTGGAGCACCTCCCGGAGGACGCGGAGGCGTTTTTCCTCTGCAACCCCTGCAACCCGACGGGGGCGTACATCGAAGGCGGGACGCTCGAGGGGCTTTTTGCCCGCCGCCCCTATACCCTGTTCGTTGTTGACGAGGCCTATATCAACTTTCTGACGGGAGAGCGCTGGAAAATCGACTTCCTCAGGTACGACAACGTAGTACTCCTCCGGTCTCTGACGAAGATCTTTCACCTGTGCGGGGCGCGGGTTGGATACGTTTTGGCGGGCGGTAAGTGGGTTGGGCGCTTGAAAAGCCGTCAGCCCACTTGGAGCGTTAACGCCTTGGCTCAGGCGGCGGCAGCGGCTTTTCTGAGGGACGAGGATTTCGTCCGCGAGACGCGCGCCTTTTATGCCGCGGAGACGCCCCGGTTCATAGCTGAGGTGGAGAGGGCGGGCTTTACCGTTGTGCCCACCCGGACGAACTTTTTCTTGATCAACGTGTCCAGGCTGGGAGACGGGGAGGTTATCCGCGCCTTGCTGGAACGGGGCCTTTCCGTGCGCCACACCCGAAACTTTCCCGGCCTCGGCGGCCGTTATATCCGCGTCGCCACCCGCCTGCCGGGGGAAAACGACCTCCTTGTCAGGGCTCTGCTCCAAGGCTTTTCACCGGGGAATTTCGCCTAAGACGCCCTCCACAAACCAGTCCATGCTCCAAATATCGGCATCGGCCATGGTCTCGCCCTCCTTGACCTTGACCGCGCCCGCCTGATCCTTGAGGGGCCCTGAGAAGATAGGCTGCTCCCCAGCGATGATACGGGCCTTTTCATCATTGACCATCTTGCGCACGTCTTCGGGAACCGCCGGGCCAAAGGGCGCCAAGTCCACCGCACCCTCTTTGAGTCCCCACCAGATATCTTGGGATTTCCACGTTCCCTCCGCCACCTGGCGGACGATGGGCTCGAAAAGTTTCTCCCAATTCCACACTGGCGCGGTCAGGTGCATTGTAGGCGCGTACTGGCTCATGTTGTTATTGTAACCCACCACGTAGGTCTTGGTCTCCTCGCAGGCCTGAGCCACCGCGCCCGTGTCCGCGTGCATGGTCAGCACGTCACAGCCGGACTCAATGAGGGCTTTGGCGGCCTCTTTTTCCTTGCCGGGGTCAAACCAGGAAAAGAGCCACACGACTTTCACCGTCGCTTTGGGGTTCATCTTGCGGACTCCCAGCGTGAACGCGTTGATCATGCGGATAACCTCGGGAATGGGGTGGGCGGCCACGTAACCGATGCTGCCGCTTTTGCTGACGCTGCCCGCCGCGAGTCCGGAGAGGTAACGCGGCTGGTACATGCGTCCGAACATGGTGCCCACGTTGTCCGCCCGCTTGTAGCCGGAAACGTGCATGAAGATGTTCTCTGGGTACTTCCTTGCCATTTCCTGCACGAAGTCCATGTAGCCGAAGGAGCAGGCGAAGATGAGCCGAGACTTGTTCTGACGGATCAAGCGCTCCATGACCGCCACGGAACCGGGCCCCTCCTCCACGGACTCAACGACAGCGCTTTTTAACCCAGGAAAGGCCGCGTCTACCGCGCGCCGTCCAACGTCCTGCATGTAAGTCCACCCGCCGTCACCTATCGGACCGATGTAAACATAGCCGGGGTTGATCTCCTCCGCGGGAATGGGCGCCCCCAGGGTAGCCTCAGCAAAACACAGGGCGGACAGAACAAGCAGAAACACGGCGCACTTTCCCAGAATCTTCAAATTCATACTCTTCAAAAGCCTCCCAATATAAATTAAAAAAAAACGAATAAAAGTGATTATAGCGCGTTTTCTCCCTAGGGCGCAAGCATTTCTCACCAGCGCTTCCTGAGAGTATGAGATAATTAAAAATAAAAAGAGACACAGAAATAAGGAAGCACTGATTAATGGGGTTCTTAGGGGCCCGAGGCCCCTTGGGGTCCGAGACCCCTGGGGCGTGGGGCGGAGCCCCGCAGGAGCTTAATCAGCGTTTCCATAATTCAACAACAAACGCCTACCGATTAGGCGTTTCCCTGAAGTCTATTCAAACAAAGGAGTATGTGTGATGAGAGGCGTCATGATCCAGGGAACCAGCAGCGACGCGGGCAAGAGCTTTCTGGTCACGGGGCTGTGCCGCATTT
>JAITGX010000124.1 GCA_031280275.1 Synergistaceae bacterium | reverse complement strand
TTCAGTACATTTTTTCAGTACAAGGAACGGCACGCAGCAGAGTGTTTTTTCAATAAGCTTAAACAGTTTCGGCGTGCGGCCGCGCGATATGATAAGCTGTCCCGCAGCTTTTTAAGTTTTGCATTAATATCTTCTATTATGATTTTATTGAAATAATAATTGCTCCTCCTAGTTTTAAAACACACCCTAAGGGAATTATTGGAGAGCCACGCCTTTTGTACTCCCATACGCGCCTCCAGCTCACGGATATCCAATTCTTTCATCATCCGCTCCGCTTCCAGCTTTTTTGCAGGATCAGGCACGAATCGGTCAAGCAACTTCCCGATTTCAGGAATAAGGTCTAAAATTCCCGCCATAATCTCACCTCTCAATAATCCACTTCCAAGAGTGTCGTGCCCTCCGCGTGAGCGCTGCTTTGCCCACAGGCAGCGAGGGGCATTTTCCCTAAATTCCACCCTTCTTGACTCGTACCTTAATCGCGGGCAGCAGGTCGATGTAGTCGTCCGCCATCCTGATGGCGCTCCCAAAGCTGTCCGTGAACGAAAAAACGTGTTCGTTCCGGTCGTTATATCCTCCAGTTGCTGATGCGTTTGCCCTACCTCCAAAATACTATATCCTTGCGCTCCCGGCGGGAATATGATATATTTTCTCCATAGTTTGAGCGAAGTAGAGGAAAGCCCCTCTCACCTGAGTGGCGTCTGGGTCGTAAGATAAGACAGTTGCCGGGTTAAGGAAAATCGAGCGTGGTTTTGTGTTGCGATTTAAGGGGCGGCGGAGCGTCGGTCCTTATTTTTGTATCTGCCCGTAAGGGTCCTCGATTATATTTTGGAGGTGGAGCGCTATAGTTTCCAGAACCGAAGACGATGAACCCAGAATCAACCATGAGATCACCTCGCCCCAGGTGCTGCTGGTGGACGAGAAAGGGGTCAAGGTGGGGCAAATTGCGGCTTCCGACGCCGTCAGGATGGCCGAGGAGCGCTTGCTGGACCTGGTAGAGGTCGCGCCCTTGGCGAGGCCGCCGGTGTGCCGGATTATGGACTACGGCAAGTACCGGTACCAGCTTCAGAAAAAGGAGAAGGATGCCCGGAAAAAGCAGAAGGTGCAAACCCTGAAGGAAATAAAAATGCGCCCAAAGACCGACGAACACGACTACGATTTCAAGGTTCGGGCCATTAAGAACTTCCTTGAAGAGGGGCACCGGGTGAAGGTCTCCGTGGTTTTCCGGGGACGGGAGATGTCCTTCCTCTCTAAGGGTGAGGAGGTACTCAAGCGGGTTATTGCGGAGTGCGAGGCCCTGGGCAAGAGCGAGAGCGCTCCCAAAATGGAAGGCCGTTACATGCGGATAATGCTGACGCCCATCGCCCCGGCCAAGTCCAAAAAGGCCCCCGCCCAAGAGCCCCGAAAAGAGAGAAACAGCGTCCATGAGCAGATACCCAACCCAGTGCTGCCCTCGGCCCTGCCCGAAACTGACTAGGAGGTTATTGTCATGCCGAAGTTGAAAACGCACTCCGGTGCGAAAAAAAGGTTTTTTCGCACCGCCGGCGGAAAGCTCGCCTACCGCAAAGTGGGGCGTTCCCATATCATGGAACATAAAAGCGCCAAGCGCACCCGCAGAATGCGCGGGACAGGTTACGTGTCGTCTACGCTTATGGAGCAGATGAACAGGCTGCTTCCCTACACTTAAAGAAGCGCTGATTAAGCCCTTGTGGGGCCGGAGCCCCACCCCCAGGGGTCTCGGACCCCGAGGGGCCTCAGGCCCCTAAGAACCCCATTAATTCAGTGCTTCCTTAAAGAAATAAAATATTTTGAGAGGATGAACCAAGATGCGCGTCAAAGGCGGAAGCATCAGCAATAAAAAGAGGAAGAAACTTTTTGCTATCACAAAAGGCTACTGGGGCCAGCGTAAGAACGTCTACCGCCGAGCGAAGGAGGCTTTTTTGGCCGCCCTCTCCAGGGCTTACGGCGACAGAAAACGCAAGAAGCGCGACTATCGCAGACTGTGGATCACCCGTATCAGCGCGGCCGTGCGCTCCGAGGGAATGAGCTACAGCGTCTTCATCAACGGCCTGAAGAAAGCGGGCGTCACCATGAACCGCAAAATGCTGTCGGAGCTGGCGATCCACGACATGCCCGCGTTCCGTCAGCTTGTGGGGCAGGTCAAGTCCTTGTAGGTGACGGCACGGATTCTTTTGCACACGGAACCGCAAAACGCTATAACTTTCAGGGCATGGCCGAGGCCGTAAGAACACGGTTGGGGGTTCCTGTCGTTTTTGATGGCAGGAACCTTTTTGGTGCGCCGCGGCCTAGCAGCCTTTTAGAAGGGAGAAACGGCGATGAGTGATTTGAAGCGGCAGGCGGAGGACGTCCGAAGCTCTTTTGAGCAGGCAATTGCGTCCGTGACGGCCACGGACGCCCTCCAAGAACTCAGGGTCAGGTACTTGGGGAAGAAAGGCGAGCTGACGGCCCTCCTGAAGTCTCTGGGAAAGCTCCCGCCCGATGAGCGCCCTCAGGCAGGCGAGGCCGTGAATGCCCTTCGCGGCCAGATAGAGGAAAAAATCGAACGGAAAAAACAGGATTTGACCCGCGCGGAGGACGCCGCGGCCGAGGCCCTGGACAAAGTTGACGTTACCCTGCCCTCCCGCGGGCGCCCGGCGGGCGCGTTTCACCCTGTGGCCCAGACGATGCACGAGATCGTCTCCATCATGCTGGGACTCGGCTACTCTGTGGCCCTGGGACCGGAGATCGAGGAAGAGCACTACAACTTCGAGTGCCTCAACATGCCCTCCTGGCACCCGGCCCGCGACATGCAGGACACCTTTTACTTCCCCGCGGACGAAGAGACGGGGCGCAGGCTCCTCAGAACGCACACGTCGCCCGTGCAGGTGCGGTCAATGCTGCAATACGGCGCACCCTTGCGCATCGTCTGCCCCGGCAAGGTCTACCGCCGCGACAACGACCCCACCCACTCTCCCATGTTCAACCAATTGGAGGGGCTTTTGGTGGAGGAAGACGTCTCGTTCTCCGTCCTGAAGGGTTCCCTGCGGGAGCTGATGAACGGTTTTTTCGGGCGCGAACTCAAAAATCGTTTCCGCGCCAGTTACTTTCCCTTCACCGAACCCTCCATGGAGCTGGACATTGAGTGCGTGGAGTGCGGCGGCAAAAATCTCAGCTGCCGCGTCTGCAAGGGAACGGGGTGGTTGGAGGTCTGCGGCATGGGAATGGTGCACCCCTTCGTCGTCAGGTCGGGGGGCATCGACCCGGAGCGGTACAACGGCTTCGCCTTCGGCCTGGGGCTCGACCGCATGGCGATGCTGAAATACGGGATCAACGACCTCCGCCTTCTTTTCGACGGAAACGTATCCTACTTTTTATCGGGGAGGGACGCCTGATGCGTGCCTCTTGGCAGCTTCTCAGCCGCCTTATCGACCTGCCCGCGTCACCCGAAGAAACGGCGGAGCGCTTGACCATGTCCGGCGCGGAGGTGGAGTCCATCGTCCGTCCGGGCAGCCGCGTTTCGGGTGTCGTTGTGGCCCATATCCTATCCCTCGAAAAGCACCCGTCCAGGGACGACCTCCTGATCGCGTCCTTGGACACGGGCAGGGGGAAACACGCCTGCGTCACGGCCGCGGCGAACATGAAGGCGGGGGATAAGGTCTTTTACGGCGCTCCGGGCTCAACCCTGCCCGACATTGAGGAGCTGGGCATCCGGGACTTCGATGGGGTGAGGAGCGAGGGCATGATGCTCTCCGGCAAGGAGATGGGGCTTCCCGACGTGGACCTCACGGCGGGCCTCCTCGTGCTCCCCCCCGGCGCACCCTTGGGAGCGGACGCCCTCACCCTCTATGGGTTGGGCGACGTGCTTTTGGACATCTCCGTCACGCCGAACCGGGGAGACCTCCTGAGCATTTTGGGCGTGGCGCGGGAACTGAAGGGGCTTTTCCCCAGCGCGGTTCTGAAACCCATGCCCTGGGACGAGGTTTTGCCGGGAGACGATTCATGGCCCGTGGAATTCGGCTCCGTTACCCTTCCCGACCCCGGCTGCCTGAACTACCATCTGGGCCTCGCCACAGACGTGGATATAGGGCCCTCCCCTCTGGAAATCCGCGTGGCCCTGGCCCATCTAGGGATGCGCCCCATATCCAACATCGTCGATGTGACGAACTACGTCATGCTTCTACTGGGGCAGCCCCTGCATGCTTTCGACCTGAACACCCTGCCGAAGCGGGAGATCACGGTGCGCTCCGCCGCCGCAGGGGAGATGATCGTGACGTTGGACGGCAAGGAGCGCCGCCTGACCCCCAAAGACATGCTTATCACCAGCGGCAGCGGGCCGAAAAGCGAACCCATCGCCCTGGCAGGGGTCATGGGCGGGGAGCAGACCGGGATACGAGATGACACAAAAATCGTGGTGCTGGAGGGTGCCAGTTTTTCAGCCCTGCGGGTGGGGCACACGTCCCGGCGTTTGGGCATCACCTCGGAGGCCGCGTCCCGCTATTCCCGTGGGGTTGACCCGACACTTTCCGCCGTTGGGGTTGATTACGCCCTCACGTTAATGCGCGAGTGGGGCGGTGCGTCAATAGGATACAAAAAAATTTCCGCCTTCAACGCCCAACCGGACCCCAAGCCCGTGCTTCTCACGAGGAAAAAGCTCCAGACGTACCTCCTGTGGAGCGATATGGAGAAGGCGGCTGAAATCCTTGAGGGTTACGGACTTCGTCCCGCGCAGGCACCCCGCGCCGAAGAGCGGGCCTTTATCCCCCCCGCCTGGCGGCCCGACATCATCATCGAGGAGGACTTGATCGAGGAGGTCGGACGGTGGCGGGGCTACGATGAGGCCCCCGTCCGTATGCCAGGAGTGCTGCCCCGGCGCGGCGACGCGGGCGCTTCCACGTCTCTGGCGCTGTCCCTGCGCGCCTGCGCCATCGCCAGGGGCTACGCGGAGGCCATCACCTACAGCTTCCTGCCGGAGTCCTTCGTGACGGCGCTTCACCTGCCGGAAGACGACCCCCGCGCCCGCCCGCTTTCCTTGGAAAATCCCATCAGCCAAGACTGGACGGTCATGCGTACCACGCTGCTGCCAGGACTCCTGAACGGACTGAGGACCAGCGCTGCCTCGGGCTGGCGCGGACCCGTGCGGCTCTTCGAGATCGGGCGCGCTTTCCTGAAAGACGAAAAGGGACACCGGGAGCTTGACGTCCTGGGCGCTCTCGTCTGCAACGGGACGGATCCCCGCACCCCTTGGCGGGAAACCCTCGACGACTTCCTGAGCGTCAAGGCCGACGCGGAGGCCCTGCTTCAGGTGACGGGCCATTCCGCGTCCTTCGTCCAGGGGAGGGAGCCCTTCGGCCACTCCGGGCAAAGCGCGGACGTGAGGGTAAAAGGCGAAAAAATCGGGTATCTGGCGCGCCTCTCACCTGCCATTCAGCGTGAGACGGACTTTTCCAATCAACCTATCTACGTGTTTGAGCTGAACCTATCTGCCCTGGAAGAGGCGGAGAAACCCGCTTACACGCCCGCTTCGTCCTTTCCAGCGACCTTCCGCGACATCTCGATGCTGACGCCGGAGGGCAAGACGAAGGACGACGCCGCGGCGGACATCCGCTCCGCGGCCGGCTCATCGGAAAAAATGCTGGAGAGAGTGACCCTCTTCGACGTCTACAGCGGTAAGGGCGTCCCGCAGGGATACCGCAGCATGGCCTTCTCCTTATGTTACCGCGTCCGCGACCGAACCCTGAACGACGAGGAAGTCGATAAAATCCACAACGCGATACGCGACACCTTGACCCAAAAAGGATACAATATGCGCTGAGCCGGAGGTCGTTTTAGCCCGGGGCGGGGGCCCTCCGACTCGGGGAAGGGGTGGTGAATGATGAACAGGCTGGAAAAAATCGAAGTCCTGGCCGAGGATTTGGTGGACCGAGTCGAGACCCTTTTGGTGGAGCGAGAGGAAATGCTCGCGGAAATCAAACGTCTGCGGGCTGAACTCGCGGAGCGGGACGAGACCGCCGTGAAAGCCGCCCAAAGCATGCAGGCTGAGCTGGAACTCTCTCGCGCGGACTCGCTGCGCTTGGAGCAGGAGCAGGTCAGGGTGGAAATGAGGCTTCGAGACCTAAACGACAGACTGATCGCCCTAGTGCGCGGCGAGTGACGCGGGCATGGCCGAGGGGCGGGAGGTCAGCCTTGTCATAGGCAGGCGGAGTTACCGGGTGCAGACGGCCCTCGACGATGACACGCTCGCGCGGGTGGTGAACATTGTCCAGGGAGTCGTGGAGGCCGTGGGCTCCAGTGTCGATCAGAACCACTTGCTGATGTTGACGTGCCTGCAGCTCGCCTACAGCTTGGAAAAGATATCAAACACCGTCCAACCGCTGGAAAAAAGACTGGAAGCCCTTCCCGTGTGGGATGCGCTGGACGAAAACGGGACGGGGTAGGGCTGTGTTTGTTCCGTTTCGCATATAAAACGCAAAATAATTTATGATAAACTGTTCCCGTACTAAACGCTTTACTTCATCATATTGATTGTTCGTCAATATGAATATGCGAGTTGAAAAAATCCACGCCCGTTGGGGGGAGCGACATGGTTGATAAAATCGAGTTCTCACGGTGGAAGAACGTGCCCGAGGTCGTCAAGATAGCGGAGGATATCGGCGCGGTAGCCGATTGGTATCTCCAAGCCGCCTCGTCGAACAAACCCGAGGACAGGGTGCAGGCCCGAAAAATCTGGGCGCAGCTTTCGGACAAATATTGGGATATGCTCTACGCGCTGGTGGACGCCCAGACGGAGTCATTTCCCTCGGTCCTGACTTTCGACGAGCAGGAGCGGCTCTTTATCAACTTCGGCTATCTGAACGACATGATCACTCCGCGCAATAAAAAATTTGAACCGCTGGCCGTGCTGAAGTCGATATCCTCAGTAGGCGTCTTCCCCTATCAGGCTTTTTCGGATTTTATCGCGGAGTGCTGGGCGATGATCACGGGGCAGCCCATTCCCGCACCCATTCACGGCATGTCCACAGAGAAGAGGCTTCAGGGTCTGGAAGGGCAGTTAACCTCCCTGCAGCAGGAGCGCGATGCGGAGTTGAGGATGATCCTTTCCCGCGACAACAACCTGTCGCGGGAGGAACTGGTTGACGTGCTCACCGACCTGGATCAGTATTTGATCAGTGCCACGAAGGTCTCCATGAGGGTCAAGGAGTACCGGGAGGCTAAAGAAGACGTCAGGCAGAGCATGTCTCAGGATCGCTTCCGCTACAACGAGGCGGAGAAGACCATGAACATGCAGCTTTCCATCGCCCAAAAGGACGTGATAGAGCCCCTGGGTCTTCCTGAGTATGAGGAATTCATGGCCATCCACGAAGCCACGAAGACCGTGGCCCGCAAGATCGTCTACACCGCGCAGGAGACAGAAAAAACCCAGCGCAGGGCCAAAAGGATCACCAACACCTGCGCGGAGTTCTCGCGGCAGATGATGCGCAGAGAACTCAAGAACATGCTGGCCAAGAAAAAAGAGTACATGGCAGTGCCGTCGAAGACCGCTCGGTGCGATCAGTCGCTTTTGAACCCCCAGGACTCCGAGCCTATACTTTACCAGGCTGCGTCCGCGTTGGTGGAGGAGATGGCCAACTTGGACATGGACATGTTCGGCGTGGCGCGCATTCGCATGTACGGGATTCCGCGCGTGATCTTCATTCCAGGTCAGGGCTTCGGAACCTACGACTGGGCGGACCACACGATTCTTCTGCCCATGTTCCCGGCCACCTCCGTCGAGAGGGCCTTAGCTTACGGGCTCGCCACGTTCCGCTGGGACAGCGACGAGGACCGTATCCTGAAGAACACCTACGAGAGCATCAAGGACAACAAGGGCAAGTCCATTCTGGAAATGGCGAAGTCGTTTTACAAGGACTACTTTCTCTGGATTACCAAGGAGAAAAAGGGGTATCGCATCCTGCCTCGCGATACGCACAAGACCTTCATTCATATGTTCGCCCCGCGCAAGCAGGAAGATTGACGCGGTTTCAAAACCGCGTGCTGGTGAAGAGTCAATATGACATGAAACATTTGTTAAAGGAGAAGCCGAAATGCCCTTGGTGGATTTAAACGGCACCCTAGGCGAGAGCTTTGGGGCCTGGCAGAAGGGAATGGACGAAGCGATGCTCCGCATCGTAAGTTCGGCGTCGGTGGCCTGTGGCATGCACGCGGGCGATCCTCTTGTTATGCAGACAACCGTTGCCTCAGCCCGGCGGGTGGGCGCTTGTATCGGGGCGGAAATCGGCTACCCGGACCTTCAGGGCTACGGACAGCGCGACTTGAGCATGACTCCTTACGAGATTTACGTCTATTCGCTTTATCAGATCGGAGCGCTGACCGCGATATGCCGTGCGAACGGCGTGAGGCTCGACTACGTGAAACCCCACGGGGCCCTTTACCGGAGGGGCTTTCAGGAGCTGGCCGTGGCGAAGTCCATTGCCCGCGCCATTCGGGACACGGACAAGGACGTAATCCTCGTGGGACCCCGCGGCTCTGTTTTCGAGGAAGCCGCGGCGGGGAACGACATACCTTTCGTGAGTGAGGTTTTCGCGGATCGGGGGTATCGTGAAGACGGGACGCTGATTCCGAAGGGTGAGCGCGGGGACGTGGTGTCCAACCCGACGGTGGCGGCGGAGCGCATGCTTCGCCTGCTTCAAGAAAACACGGTTGAGGGCAGCGAGGGCAAGCCCCTGACCATCGGCGTTCACGGGGACTCTCCCAACGCAACGAAGGTGGCCTTCGCCGTCAAGGAGGCGTTGGAGGCCAACGGTTTCACTATGGCCGGCCTGCGCAGCCTCGTCTACATCACTAACACCCTCGACAAAGAAGAGTCTTCAGCGTGATAATCACTTTTGATTTTCGCTCCCCGTTGATACGCTTGCTTTACGCATAAGTTTTCCCCTTCGTCAAGGAGGGGGAATTTTTTTGTTTTTCATACATGAATCGCCGCGTAATGTATAATAAAATAAGCGAAGCGAAATTTTTTAAAAAGTGTATGAGAAAATAATCGCGGGACTTTAAGAAGCGGGACTTTAAGAAAAGGAAGGTCGAAATGCAAAACGAGAGGAAAAAAGTGCTTATCGTGGACGACAACCCCGTCAACCTGAAGATGGCTCGGAATATCCTGATGGATCGGTATGACGCCTTCACAGTCCCTGGTGCGGAGAAGATGTACCAGTTCCTCGAAAAGTCGCGGCCCGACCTGATACTGTTGGACGTTCTCATGCCCGATATCGACGGCTATGAGGCGATACAACACCTTAAAAGCGGCTCAGCCACGAAAAATATCCCGATTATCTTCCTCACATCGAAGTCGGATACCGAAAGCGAATTGAAAGGGCTCTCCCTCGGCGCGGCGGACTACATCTCCAAGCCCTTCGCGCCCCACCTCCTGTTGAAGCGCATCGAAATGCACCTGCTGGTTGAATCGCAAAAAATGGAGCTGAAAAACTTCAACGAAAACCTGCAGCTCTTGGTGGAGCAAAAGACGCGCGCCGTTTTAGAGCTTCAAAACTCCATCCTTCTGACGGTGAGCGACTTGGTGGAGTTCCGGGATGACGTGACCGGCGGGCACATCCTGAGAACCGCGCACACCCTGCGCCTGCTGCTGGAAGAAATGCTCTCGCGCGGCGTCTACCAAGACGAGGTGGAGAGCTGGAACATTGACCTGTTCCTCCAGTCCTCCCAACTGCACGACGTGGGAAAAATCTCCATCCACGACAGCATTCTCCTGAAACCGGCCCGACTGACGTCCGAGGAGTTCGAGGAAATGAAAAAACACACCACTTTCGGTGAGGAGATCATCGACCGGATACAGTCCAGCACCAGCGAGAACGACTTCCTGAGCCACGCGAAGATCATGGCCGGCACGCACCACGAAAAATGGAACGGCACCGGCTACCCTACGTGCCTCACTGAGACGGATATCCCCCTGCAGGGGCGGCTGATGGCCTTGGCCGACGTGTACGACGCGCTGATCTCGAAGCGCCCGTACAAAGAACCCTTTACCCACGAGGAAGCGCTGGAGATCATCGCCGAGGGCCGCGGCACTCACTTCGACCCCGCCCTGTCTGATCTTTTCCTGATCGCTTCCCAGCGGTTCTACGATTAATGAAAATCCTGTTTGCGGCGAGCGAAGCTTCTCCTTTCTTCGTTGCGGACGGCCCCGGCGTCATGACGGGGGGCCTTCCCCCAGCGCTGCGGCGGCGTCAGGCGGAGATCCGCGTTGTTCTGCCCCTCTACGGGGACTTAAACAGCGAATGGCGCGAAAAATTGGCGTTTATAACGAGCTTTATGGTTCCCGTGGGCTGGCGGAGCCAATACTGCGGCTTGTTCGAGCTTACCTGGCAGGATATGACCTGGTACTTCCTCGACAACGAATACTACTTCAAGCGCTCAGGGCTCTATGGCTTTTACGACGACGGGGAGCGGTTCGCCTTTTTCTCGCGGGCCGTGCTGGAAACGCTTTTCCACGTGGACTTCGCGCCGGATATCATTCATTGCAACGATTGGCAGACGGCGCTGGTGCCGGTTTACCTCAACCTGTACTACCGGAACATCGAGAAATTCACCTCCCTGAAAACCGTGTTCACCATCCACGACATCCGGCGGCAGTGCACCTACGGCTCCGAAACTTTGGAGGAAACCCTCGGTATTGGGCGCGAGAACATGCACATCTTGGAGTACCGCGGGGCCGTGAACCTCACAAAGGGGGCCATAGAGGCCGCGGACGTGATCAGCACGGTCTCCCCGACCTACGCGCAGGAAATACTCAACCCGGTTTCAAGCTGCGGCCTGGACGACTTCCTTCAAAAAAAACAGGGCAAGCTCTACGGTATACTGAACGGCATCGACATCAGCGGCTGCAGCCCCCTGACGGACCCCCATATAGCCGCCAACTACGGCCTGGATGACTTCCCAGAGGGCAAAAGGGCCTGCAAGGAGGCCCTGAGGGAGGAGTTCGGACTGGAAGGCGACAGGGCGCCCCTCTTTGCGGTAGCGTCACCTTTCATGGAGGACAGGGGGCTGAGTCTGTTGCTGGACGCGGCGGAGGACCTGGTTGGCTACGGGGTTCAGCTTGTGGTCATGGGATACGGCGGCAAGGAGGCTGAGGATTTTTTCAGCGGCCTGGCCCACCGCAGGGCTGGAAAGGCCGGGACGCGCATTGGCTTTGACCGCGTGCTGGAACGCCAGATATACGCCGGGAGTGACGTGTTTTTGCTGCCGAGCCAGATAGAACCCTGCGGCTTCGAGCAGATGGCGGCTCTCCGCTACGGGGCTGTTCCTGTGGCCCGCAGGACGGGAGGGCTCCGCGACACGATACGCGACAACGCGGAAGGGACGGGAAACGGCTTCACCTTTGACGCCTACACCAGCCGCGACATGTTGGGCGCCTGCCTGCGCGCGAAAGACGTCTATCACCGCGAGGAGGCCTGGACGGGGTTGGTTCGGCGCGCCATGCGGTGTGACAACAGTTGGTCCACCTCCGCCACTCGGTACATGGACATGTACCAGCGAACGTTGTGTCAACTCACGTATTGATATTCTATCAATATCTTGGTAAGTTTGGTGAATCCTTATGAGATTGCAGAGTTATCTTAGGCGCGAAAGAGGGAGCGCGGCGGCGGACAAGACGAACCTGGGAATGCTTGTGAAACTAAACTTCCACGAGATCGCGTTCGTGTTCGGGGCGTTCATGATGATGGTGTTCGTCAGCAGCGTTTCCGTGTTCCGCATCGTGGAAAAGGAAATAGCCCGAAACGCGGAGTCGGTGATCAGCACAGCGGAGGCGCACATTTACTCCGAGCTGCGTGAGGTGGAGATATCCACCCTGAACGCCGCCCTTATCCTTGAGTCGCGCCTCGAGCCCAGCCACTCCGAGGAAGAGGTGAACCACATCCTGCGCGATCTCAACACCGGCTTGATGCGGACGGGAGAGAACGTGTCGGGTCTCATCTTCATGGGCGGTTTCATCGATGGCGGTTTCAGCATGGGCTTGGCGTGGATTCCGGGCGCGGACTTCATCCCGCAGGACCGCCCCTGGTACGACGCCGCGATCAAGTCGGCCGGGCGCGTGGCGTTTACCGGTCCCTATATCGACTTCCGCACGGGCAAGCGCATCGTTTCCTTCTCGAAAAAGCTCACGACCAAGCATGGGAAGGAGCTGGGCGTGCTTTTCCTGGACATGGACATCGAGAACATCGTGGACTACATCACCTCCCAGCAGGTGGCGGAGGACGGCTACGGGATGCTCGTCGGCCCGGACGCCGTTTTTGTCGCGCACCCGGACGAGGCGTGGATCGGCAGGTCCATAGCCGAGGTCAGCGAGAGCTACGCGCGCTTGGCCGAGCGTATTCTCGCCGGGGAGGAAAAAATCTCCTCCGTGGTTCTCGCCGGCGCCGCCGGGTCCCAGGTGGTGACTTTCCTGCGAAGGACGGGCAACGGTTGGTACATCGGCGTGGCAACCCCCACTTACAGCTACTACCAGGACGTGTACTCCATGATTGGCCTGCTCTCGCTCTTGGGCTTCCTGATGATGCTCGTCTTGAGCTACTTCCTCCTCCGCCTCAGCCGCGACAAGCTCTATTCCGAACAGGCCAACATCGGCAAGTCCTCCTTCTTGGCCCGGATGAGCCACGAGATACGCACCCCCCTGAACTCTATCTTGGGAGTGTCGGAACTCATCATGGTAAGAAAGAACGTCACCCGCGAGGTGCTGGACTACGTGGCCATGATACGGCAGGCGGGAAACAGCCTGCTGGGGATCATCAACGACATTCTTGACTTCTCCAAGATCGAGGCGGGGCAAATGGCGCTGACGACCGAAAAATACAGCGTCACGTCCCTGATCAACAACGTGGTGAACGTGATTCGCGTGCGTCTGCTGGAGGGGTCGGTGTCGTTTTTCGTCCTGGTGGACAGTGACATTCCGGAATCGCTGATCGGCGACGAGGTTCACGTCCGGCAGATATTGACGAATCTTCTGAGCAACGCGGTCAAGTACACCAATAAGGGGCGGATCACCCTCTCCATGCGGGCACAGGACATGGGCGGCATGTGGCGGCACCTCACCTTTTCCGTGGAGGACACGGGCCTGGGCATAAGGTCGGAAAACCTGGATAAACTGTTTATGGACTTCATGCGGATAGACGCTCCCAAAAGCAGGGCGGTAGAGGGGACGGGCCTGGGCTTGTCTATCGCCCGAAGCTTGTGCCGCGCTATGGGCGGGGACATCTCCGTGACGAGCCGCTACGGCCACGGCTCCGAGTTCACGGCCACCATCGTTCAGAAGGCGGGCAGCGACAAAAAGCTGGCCTCCGTAGAAAATCCAGAGGAAAAGCGGGTTGTGGTGTTCGAGGAAAAGTCGGACTTCCTGGACGCCTTGGTGTACGCCTTGACGACTCTGGGTGTGCAGCCGGCGGTGGCGCGGAGTTTGGATCAGTTTAAACAAGACCTGGAAAGCGGACGGTACGGCTTTGCCTTTGTCCCCTCCACCCACGTGATGGACTGCATTTTCGTCCTGGGCAAGAGCAGGTCCCCTACAATCCTCGTCAACATGGCCGCGCTTGGGGAGATATCCTCCTACGGCGATATCAGCAGCATCTCAATGCCGGTGTACTGTGTCGGCGTTGCCAACGTCTTGAATGGTGTGGCCGAGAACGTTTTGGAGGGTCAGAAGCGCCAGATGCGCTTCATGGCGCCGGATGCCAGGGTGCTCATCGTGGACGACATATCCACCAACCTGCGGGTCTCGAAGGAGCTGATGGCGCTCTACGGTATGGACGTGCACACCTGTCTCAGCGGGCCGGAGGCCATTGAACTCGCCCAGACGAACCGCTATGATATAGTTTTCATGGATCACATGATGCCGGGTATGGACGGCTTGCAGGCGGCGGCGGCCATACGCGCCCTCGACAAGAGGGACCCGTACTACCAGAATCTGCCCATCATCGCCCTGACCGCCAACGCCATAGCCGGGCAGCGGGAGATGTTCCTGCAAAACGGAATGAACGATTTTCTGGCGAAGCCCATTGAGCTTCAGAAGCTGGACGTCCTCCTGCAAAAATGGATACCGGCGGAAAAACAGGTCAAGGAGGAGGAGCCGGCGCTCGCCATGCCCGCGGAACACGCATTCTACTTCGAGATTGAGGGCGTGGCGGTGGAGGCCGGGCTGAGCAACTCCGGGGGCGCGCTGGAGGCTTACTTGGACATTTTGGAGGACTTTTGCCGAGACGCCGAGGAGAGGGCGGGGCAAATCGAAAAGTGCGCGGCGGAGGGAAACCTGCCCTTGTACATGACTCTGGTGCACGCCTTGAAGGGGGCGTCCCGCAGCGTGGGGGCGTCGGCCTTCGCGGACAAGGCGGCGCGCATGGAGGAAGCCGCAAAGAACAAGGAGGCGAACGTGGTAACTTCGGAGACGGACAGCCTTCTGGCGGCCCTGCGGGAGCTGACGGCAAACATCCGCTTCGCCCTTGATCGGCGTCAGGCGGCCGCTCCTCAGCAGGGGACGGAGTCCCTTTCCGCCGAGCAGCTCGCCGCGCTGAAGGCAGCGCTGATCGCCATGGACATCCACACGGTAAACAGCCTGCTGATGGAGTACTCCGCTCGTTCCCTAGACAAGGAGACGAAGAACTTTATATCGGAAATCGAACACCATATCCTTGTCTACGAGTACGATAAAGCCATAGAAACAATTGATAAAGGACAAGCCCCTCACGCCGAAGGCTGATGGGGAGAGAGCTGCGGCCTCTAGGCGGGCGGCAGAGTCCCAAGTTTTTTTTGCGAGGAGTTTGTTTGATTGGCTTTTACGTCCGTTTCGATGGGGCAGTACGTTCCTGCCGAGTCTGTCGTTCATTCCCTCGACCCGCGGGCAAAGTTGATTCTGCTGGCGGCCATTATGAGCGCGGTGTTTCCCTCCCAAGACCTCCCGTCGCTGGCGTACTGCGCGGCCGCTTTCATCGGTGTAACGCGGGTTTCGCGCCTGCCCTTGAGGGTTGTGGCGCGGTCGTGCCGTCCTGTGTTCTTTCTGATGGCCTTCACCTTCGTTTTCAACACTGCAGCGCGCCTATGGGCTTTTGAGGACTGGGGGCTCGTGTTACCCGCCCTTCGTGATGGGGCCGCGGCTGCGCTGCGGCTCCTGCTCTTGGTGTTTTTCGCCGTCTTGCTGCCGCTGACCACGGCGCCGCTGGATCTGGCGGCCGGCATAGAGTCCCTTCTGTCTCCCTTCGCCCGCTTCGGCTTTCCCGCGGGGGAGTTCGCGATGATGATGAGCGTCGCCCTGCGCTTCATTCCCCTTTTAATGGACGAGACCGACCGGATCGTGAAGGCGCAGATATCCAGAGGCGCGGCGCTGGATCAGGGCAGTGCGCTGCGGCGCGTTATTGCCTTTTTTCCCGTCATCATTCCCCTTTTCATTATTATTTTCAGACGCGCCGACGAGCTAGCCGCCGCTATGGAGGCCCGCGGCTATCGGGGCAGCGCGGGGCGCACGCGAATGCGTCCCTTAGTATGGAAAAAAAGCGATACAGGCGCTACAATTTTCGTGGCGCTTATCATCGTGTGCTTCTTTTTTTTCCGCGCTCTTGCGATATGAGGTACGCGGCGCGGGTGGCGTATGTGGGAACGCGCTACGCGGGCTGGCAGCGCCAGACCCAGGCTCTGGGCGTCCAGCAGGCGCTGGAGGAGGCGCTCCAGCGGCTTTCTCGTGACCCTGTGAAGGTCGTGGGGGCCGGGCGTACGGACAGCGGGGTGCACGCCGTGGGACAGGTGGCGTCCTTTGACATGGACAGGGAATGGGAGCCGGGCCGCCTGGCGATCGCCGCCAACTTCTACCTTCCTCCGGACGTCTCTTTAATGGAGGCGCGGAGGGTTTCTGAGGACTTTAACGCCAGGCGGAACGCCCTATGGCGGGAGTACCGCTACTTTATCTGGCATGGGAAAAGCCGCCTGCCGCACCTGAACGGCCTCGCGTGGTGGCGCAAGCGCCCCTGGGACCCAAAGCTGGTGCGGGAGGGCTGCCGGGTTTTGGAGGGGAATCACGACTTCCGCGCCTTTTGCAAGACCGGTGAGTGCCCGGAAAACAGCGTGCGGACGCTCCTCCGCCTGTGTTGGAAAAGGAGGGGGGACTTGTCGGTACTGGTGGTGCGCGCGCCGTCTTTTTTGATGAACATGGTGCGCATCATCGTCGGGAGCTTGGACAGGGTCGGACGGGAGGAAGAGCCGCTTTCCTGGCTCAGGGGGCTTTTGGGCGAGAACGGAGACGCCCCCGGGGAGCGCAAGTCCAGCGGGATCACAGCGCCCGCAGGCGGGCTTTACTTTTGGCAAGCCGCCTACAAGGAAGTTACCTTTTCACGTTCCCTTAGGAGGAACAGCGAATGTTCGGAACGGATATCGGAATAGACCTGGGTACGGCCACGATACTTATCTACGAGAAAAAGCGCGGCGTGGTTCTCCGGGAGCCCTCAGTGGCCGCCGTGGATACGGAAACCGGCAGCATCCTCGCCGTGGGCTACGAAGCCAAAAACATGGTGGGGAGGACGCCAGGGAGCATTGTCTCGGTACGCCCGCTGCGCGATGGGGTCATCGCGGATTACTCTATGACGGAGGCAATGCTTCAGTATTTCATGCGGCGCGTGACCAGGGGATGGGGCCGCTTCTTCAAGAATCGAGTGATGATCTGCGTGCCATCGGGGGCCACGGATGTGGAGCGCCGCGCCGTGCTGGAAGCAGCGGTGGAAGTGGGGGCCAAGGAGGCCTACCTGATCGAGGAGCCCATGGCCGCCGCCATAGGGGCCAGCCTCAACGTTGAGGAGGCGCGCGGCAAGATGCTGGTGGATATCGGCGGGGGAACCACTGATATCGCGGTCATCTCGCTGGGGGGGGTGGTCATCTCGAAGTCCCTGCGCATCGGCGGGGACAAATTCGACGAGGGGATCATGCGCTACCTGCGGAAGCAGTACAACCTGGCCATAGGCGAGCAGACGGCGGAGAACCTGAAGATCATGATCGGCACCTGTATGCCCCTGGAGGACGACGCCCGTATGCTCATCAAGGGGCGCGACCTGGTACAGGGTCTGCCGCGCCAGATCGAGGTCTCCAGCTCCGCCGTGAACATGGCGATAGGGGAGATGGTTCAGGCCCTGGTGGACGGGGTACGTAACGTTTTGGAGCTAACGCCCCCAGAGCTTTCGGCCGATATTATCGACGGAGGAATTGTGCTCACAGGGGGAGGCTCTCAGTTGAAGGGCCTGACGGACCTGATCACGCAGCAGACGGGGATTCACTGTTTTATTGCTGACAACCCCATGGAGTGCGTCGCCCTGGGGACGGGCAAGGCCCTGGCCGAGATCGACAGGCTCCGGCGTCTGGGACGCAACGTCCTTTTCGCAGGTATGCGAAGGGGGCGCAGACGCAGGTTTTAATGAACGTGGTTGCTTTGACTTCGGCCAGAAAGCCGAGTTTTGGGTTTGCGGCCTTGAATACTGGAGGGAACTCGTGAATCGAGGATTATATGCAGCCTGCTCGGCCATGCTGGTGCAGGAAACGAATTTGGACGTGGTGACGAACAACCTGGCTAACGCGAACACGGTGGGGTTTCGCCGCCGGATCAGCGTGAACGGGGAATTCGGCGCCCTTATTGACCGTATTGAGAAGGTCTCCGAGGACGGGGAGACGAAGATCCTCACCGTCCCGCCCTTTACCATGAACTGGAAGGGAAAGCAGGTTATAGGCGGGTTGTCTTTGTCCTCCATTTATTCTCAAAGCGGCATGGATACTCATCCAGGGGTGGTGAGAACCACGGGTGCGCCCTTCGACGCGGCTATAGACGGCCCCGGTTTTTTTGCCGTGCAGGACGGCGCGGGAAACACCTACTACACGCGCCAGGGCAACTTCCTGGTGGGGCCGGAAGGTACCCTTGTAACCCTGGATGGGATGGAGGTGCAAGGCGACGGCGGCCCTATTGCGGTGGGCGAGGCATCCGCGGCGATGATTTTAAGCGACGGGCAGGTGCTCGCCGACGGCGCGGCCGTAGGGCAACTTTCGCTCTTTACCTTTGAGAACCCCACATACCTCCGGCAGGTGGGGAGAAATAACTTTTCCGCCAACGACGACTCGGGTGCGCCCACGGAAGAGGACGTGGTGCGGCTTATGCCCGGCGCGCTGGAGATGTCCAACGTGAGTGTGGTGGAGGAAATGGTGCGGATGATCGAGGCCCAACGGGCTTACGAGGGCGCTTCCAAAGCCCTGATGACCCACGACGAGCAAACGGGCAAGCTGATAACCTCTTACGGCAAGGCGTAAGCGTAAGTTGAAACGAGGGAGGTAACTCGATATGTTAAGATCGCTTTGGTCCAGCGCCTCGGGCATGATCGCTCAGCAGACGCACCTGGACGTGGTGTCGCATAACCTGGCCAACGTAAACACGACGGGCTATAAAAAGCGCCGCGCGGATTTTCAGGACCTGCTTTACCAGATCGAGCGGGAGCCGGGCACGCCTGTGGAACCGGGCTCCACGATTCCCACGGGAGTGCAGGTGGGCTTGGGGACGCGGGTGATCGGCACGCCTTCTTTCATGAGCCAGGGCAATTTTCAGGTGACGGAAAACCCCCTGGACTGGGCCGTGGCCGGGGAGCAGGGTTTTTTTCAGATCACCATGACGGACGGTACCATCGCTTACACCCGCGGCGGGAGCTGGCAGGTGGACGCGGACGGGCAGATATTGAACCATGACGGGCTTCTTCTTGAACCCGCCATCATCATTCCGCAAGACGCCACAGAGGTTACGCTGAGCACCACGGGCGTCATTTCCGTGAGGCTGGCGGGCCAGACGGAGACCCAGGAATTGGGGCAAATTGAGCTGGCCCGCTTCGTCAACCCGGCGGGACTGCGGGCCGTGGGCGCCAACCTGTTTGTCGAGACGGACGCCAGCGGCGCGCCTATTTTGGCCGCTCCTGGCGCTGACGGTATGTCGGAGGTGCGCCAGGGCATTCTGGAGATGTCCAACGTTCAGGTGGTTGAGGAAATGGTGGAGATGATCATCGCTCAGAGGGCCTACGAGGCAAACTCCAAAGGGGTACAGACGGCGGACGACCTTTTGCGGATCGCCACCGGCCTGAAGCGGTAGAGGCGCATGCGAACTAAAAGGCGGAGGGAGCTCCGCCTTTTTTTCTTTCTTTTTCTTTGCCTTCTTTGCCGCGTTTTCCCCCTTTGTTCCGGGCCTGCATGGGCCATGGAGGTTTTGCGTATTCAGATACCCGCCGCCGTCCGCATGGAGAGCGAGGCCTGCGCTCTTTCCGAGATCGCGTCCATTGAGGGCCCGCCGGAACTGATGGGGCGCGTGGGGGCTTTGCTTCTGTCCGCGCGGGACGGGGTCATCACGCGGGAACAGGTTATCGCCGCTTTGAAGGTCAGCGGGGCCGCGGGCGTACGTATTGAGCTGAAAATGCCCTCCGCCGTTACGGTGGTGATCGGGGGCGCTGAAACCGTTTCCAGCGGGACGGGAAGAGCAAGGGAAACACCGGTAGAACAAGACCTCAAGGCCCTGGTAAAATCCCTGGCGGCTTGGGACTGGGATGTAGAGGTGAGCCATCAGGGCGCTGTTCCCAGCGGGCGCTTAGTGTCCCCCGCGTCCTTGGTTCCCGGTACCGCCGCCGCCACGCTGCGCTTTCGGGACACGTCGGGAAGGGAGCGTTCCCTGGCCCTGCGTCTGGCGTGGAGTCAGCCCGCCTTGGTGCTGACCCGCTCGGTCAAAAAGGGCGAGGTTTTGCGCCACGGGGACTTCACAGTCCGGCAAATCCGGGTAAACAAGCCGGGCGTCTACGCCTCAGCGGTTTCCGAAGTCGCTGGTCAATCGCTGAAGAAAAATTTATCCCAAGGAGAACCGGTACCCCTGAATTTGATCACCGACGTCACGACGATAGAAAGGGGAAAACGGGTTTCCATCGTGGCGCGCGACGGGGGCTTGATGGTCAAGGCCCCAGGCGAAGCCCTCGAAAGCGGGGCGCTGGGCGACGCCATCAAGGTTCGCAACTTATCCAGCAAGGCCGTGGTCACGGCTGTGGTGGTGACAGCCGACACGGTGGAGGTGAGGCTTCAGAGGGACTAGCGCGCTTGTATATCTGCTGCCCTATGCACCCCGAATGTGCCGCGGCGTTCTCCATACGGTATTTGACGAATGGGCAAGGACGTACTACAATGACATATCGGTGGGTCGAGGAAGAGGTGTACGAAGATGAAAGTCTCTCTGGATTGGGAGAAGTGCATAGGATGTGGGGTGTGCACTCAAGTATGCCCGGAAGTTTTTACCCTGGATGAGAAGGCGGGCGTCGCTAAGGTGTCGCGCCCCGAGGCGGCGGACCGTTCCGTGTTAGAAGCAGAGAAGAGCTGCCCAGTAAACTGTATCCGCGCTGAAAAGGAGGCTTAGAGCGTTTTTTCGTGGGATGAAGAAAAAGAAATACGGGCCCATAGCTCAAGTGGTTAGAGCTACCGGCTCATAACCGGCAGGTTCCTGGTTCGAGTCCAGGTGGGCCCATTCAGCAATTCATCTACCGGCACGTTAAAAAAATAAGCGAGTTTTTGTAGCATTTCCGCGTTTGGTGTAGCTTTTTTGTTGACCCAGCGCCGAACGGTGTTGCGTGGAATGTCTAATTCGTCCGCTAATGCCTGTTGTGTTAGTCCCTTTCGTTCTAAAAAATTTGCAAGGCGCATTCCCATCCTCCCGGTGCTATATACAACTTAAAGGTAGAATAGCAACGTATACGTAGCTTTTCAAGAGAGAATTAAGATAAATAAACTTCTTTTGCAACTTTTACGTTGCTTAATAGCAGCATCAATGGGCTTGTAGTTGACAAGCTAAAATGCTACATTTTGGTTGCTATAGGGGGGAGGGAAGCCATATGCATACGCCTCAGCGCATTAAAGAATTGAGAGAATCTCACGCTTTGACTCAAGAAAGGTTGGCCGAGAAAATAGGTGTCCAGCGAAATACGGTTTGGCGATGGGAAAATGGCAAAGCGTCGCCAATGGAGGCTATTGTTCAAATCGCCGCCGCGCTGAATACTACGGTGGCGTACCTGATGGGAGAAACCAACGACCCAACCCCGCCCTTTGTCGGAAACACTGAGCGAATGGCGGAGAATTTAAACAAGGAGCGTTATTTCATGGAACAAAAGAAAAAGACGTATTCACAATC
>JAITGX010000082.1 GCA_031280275.1 Synergistaceae bacterium | reverse complement strand
GTAGCATACACCAGTAAAAAGATCAAGCATTGAAGTCATGTTTTTTCACTTCCTCCCATTACTACTTTAACTTTCACACTAATTTTTTATTTTTATTGATTATACCATAAATTCTCCTTAGGATGTGTTTTAAAACTAAATATGAGCATGAATCCTTAACTATATGGCATAATTGTCAAGCTAAAGTGGTGTAAAACTGCCCGCTGACAGGCAGCTGCTTAAGATATTCGGCGGCATAGGCCGCGAAACAAACTCACCGACGGCACAGGCGTCTATTGCCTATGATATATTCAATGGTAGATACGCATATAAATTGGTTCAAACAGCCGTTCTCTCCATTACCTCATTATGGAGTATCTTGCGGACCAGTTTCGTTCCTTCCAGAAGATGTTCCAATTCTTCACAGGTAAGGCGCAGCGTTTGCCCCGGATCGTCAGGCTTCCTCTCTTGTCCATCTTCGCGTGGAGTGCTAATATATTCTTGTGTCAGTAAGTTCGCAAAATCGGGAGGGAATGGCTATGAAGCCAGTGTCGTATGTTATCACCAATTTTATCGAGAAAACCATGAACATGAAGGGCCTGAGCCTTTACATTACGGCCGACGGAAAATACCTCGTAATGGATGGAGCGTTCGACACCCTTTTCAAATTCGACCTGATTTTCTCGGACAACGACTTCAGCTGCCAGATACTTGCTAAGGGCGATATGGGCTTGTTTCTGAAGCACGCGGTCAACATCCCCTGGACCAATGGAGAGGCAATCCGCGAGTTCATGGACTACGTACGCCAGCTCTAGCCGAAACGACAGCAAGCGGCAAACGGACCCCCCGCCCGACGCGGGGGCTTTTTTTATCCAGTGTTCCGTGAAACTAAGGAACATCCGCCTCCGGCGGATAGTTTTTTGGTTTTCATAGGTACTCTAGGGTTGGAGGCAAGCATGTGGAGGAAGTTGGTCATTCTGGCCGTCCTGGCAGTCGCCGCAGGGGGGGGGTGGTATGCCTTTTACAGGGAGGTTTCACCGACCTATGAACTGCGCACGGAAAAGGCCGACAGGGGAGACATCACGGCCACGGTTACAGCCAGCGGAAAACTCAACGCCGTGTCCGTGGTGGAAGTGGGCACGCAGGTTTCCGGCACCATTCGGGAAATTTACGTGGACTACAACTCCCCGGTCAAGGAGGGCCAATTGATCGCGCTGCTGGACCCGGCTGTGCTGCGTTTACAGCTCGTGGAGAGTCAAGCTAGCCTGGAAGTCGCCGAGGCGGGCGTGGGGAGCGCCGCCGCCTCCCTGACCGACTCCCAGCGGAAATTGAGACGCGGCAGGGAACTCTACGCGCGCCGCCTGATATCGAGAAGTGAACTAGAGGACGCCGAGACCAGCGTCCTGCTTAAACGCGCGCAGCTTCAAGAGGCCAAGGCGCGGGTCACTCAGGCGAAGGCGGCCGTAGAACGCGCGCAGACCAACCTGGGCTACACCCGTATCACGTCGCCGGTTGACGGCGTCATCGTGTCGCGCCAGGTGGACGTGGGTCAGACGGTGGCGGCCAGCTTTCAAACCCCCACCCTCTTCAGCATAGCGCGGGACCTGACCCAAATGCAGATCGACGCCAGCGTGGACGAGGCGGACATCGGGCACGTCACCGAGGGACAAGATGCCGAGTTTCGCGTGGACGCCTTTCCCGACGAACCCTTCAAGGGCAAGGTCGTGCAGGTTCGTATCGCCCCCGCGGCGGCGGACAACGTCGTCACCTACACGGTTGTTATCCGCGTCGATAACCCCCGTCTCCGTCTGAAGCCGGGCATGACCGCCAGCGTCTCCGTAAGGACCGGTATTCGGGAGAGCACGCTCAGAATACCCGCGGCGGCCCTGCGTTTCAGGCCGCCGCGTGACCTTACCCTTCCCATCGCGTCCAGGGACGCGGCGAGCGACGGCATGGAAAATTTGGGACTAAACACGGGAACTGTATGGCTTGTTCAGGAGGGGCAATTGACCCGGAGAGTCCGCGTGAAGACGGGGATCAGCGACGGCAGCCGCGTGGAGGTCCTCTCAGGTGACGTAAAGGAAGGCGACGACTTGGCGGTCACGGCTCTCCCCGCTGGAACCACCCGCTCTCACCGCCTGTTCTAACAAAGGGGCTCCCGCAGCACCAAGTACACCGTCATTTCGTTCTCCGTGTTTTTCGTGAGGAACTCATCAATAGCGGCCGAGGCAACCTTCTGGGCCTCCTCTCGCGGGTAGCCGAAGATACCGGAAGAGATCAAGGGAAAGGCGATGGATTTACAGCCATGTTGTTTCGCGAGAGTCAGGGAGTTGAGGTAGCACCCGCGCAACAGAGCCGCCTCACCGTGACCGCCGCCGCGCCAGACGGGGCCGGGGGTGTGGACAACGTGCTTCGCCGGAAGTCGGTGCCCTTTCGTGATGACGGCCTGCCCCGTCTCGCAGCCACCGATGGCGTCGCATTCCTTTTGCAAATCGTCCGCCCCGGCAGCGGCAAAGATCGCGCCGCAGACGCCGCTTCCCATGCGCAGCGCGGTGTTCGCGGCGTTGACAATGGCATCTACTTTCATTTTAGTGATGTCATTCCGCACAATCTCAAAAGGCATAACGATCCCCCCTCATTCCCATCAACGTTTACGAAGGGAGAGCCAGCGGTTAACGACATCAATGTTGCTCCATAGCTCCACGTGCAGGTCGGTGACGAAGCAGTAGCCCTTGGACCAGCCAGAACTCCCTATCTCCACGTTCTTGCGGATGTCGCGGTAGCTCAGCACAGGCGGGATGGGGTTGCCGGGGTTGCTGATGTGCACGTAATCCAGGAGATAACCTCTCATCTTTTCGTCGTTTTTACTGAAAATCGAATCGCCCGTGCCGCGTATCTCTATTTTGTGGGTTTCGTCCCGTTTGGTGGGGGAGGGATAGCTGCCGTGAAAAGGGAAGAACTTCAGTCCTTCATGCTTCTGCCCGCCTGTGGTGAGGTAGTACTGGCCGAAAAAGGGCGCGGACGCGCCGTTGGCGAAAATGAGCTTATTCGCGGCGAAAGCTTGTTTCATTCCCTGAAAGAACGGCGGATGAAGCAGCAGCGCGTCGGTGTAGAGAGCGGCCACGGAGTGGGGGAAATAAACGACCTCCGCGTCCAGAGGGAAGCGGTCCTCCCAGGGGTCATAATCAATCACCTCGCAGCCTAGGTAGCGAAAAAGCTCCCGGCTGTTGCAGCCCTCCAGGGAAAGGCGCTTGTCCCCCACGATGGCGGCCTTGAAATTTTTTGCGGGGTATCTGCTTTCCTGAGGGGAAGTCCAGTCCTGTTTTAGGTGCCCAAAGGCGTCTAAGATCTGCCATTCTACTTGATGTATCGTGGAGGCTAACTGAATAGCGGCGCTCTTGATCTGCATGATGCGCGTGCCTGCCGCGGGGTTGTACATATCCAGCAGGGAAGGCATGGGGCGCTCAATCTCTTTCGGGATATAGCCCAAAGATATGATGGCGGTCTTTCTGCCGTAGTCCTGCTCCAGAAGCTGGTAATCCCGTCCGCTCTTGACCGAGGTGAAGACGACGCCCAGCACGTAATTTTCGTTCCCGGTCCCGAAGGTCTCCAAAACCGCCGAAGTGACGTTGGTGGTTAGGGCCGGAGAACCGGCGCCGGTCAGCGACACGACAATCCCACATGAAAGGGACTTCGCCAGATCCAAAGCTTCGGGCTGAACCTGGATGAATTCCTCGTCCGTCCGAGAGCCGAGAGGAACCACCACCACGTTCAGCGCTTCGGGGTCGGCAGTCTTTTGGAACAGCGTCTTCAGGTTTTTGATGGATCCGCACGCATAGGTATCCAGGGAAACGACAGGTTCCTCCATGAGAAGCCTCAGCAAGCGCATCTCAGCCTCGGTGCGAGCGCAGGTAAACACCTTCACTTTCACGCCGGCGCGTTTCATAGCATAAGCCAACACCACACCGGGGGCAACCATCCCCGGCGTTGCTTCATCGGCAATTATCAGGCGAGGCAGGTTCACTATGCCACGTCCTTTCCCTAGTTTTTCAACTTATTATGACATAAAGCATTTGTTACGCAAAGAGTTTATCACAAATCATTTTGTACGCAAAACCGTAAAACGCCCTAGAGTTTACCACACCGCGGGCGAACATGGACAGCCTAACGCGGCATGATTCCAGGGCAGCTGACCCAGGATGTCATAGGTGGAAGCCGTGCTTCCGTGCGGCGTGATGAGCTTTTTGATACAACCAGCAGCATCATATTCATATGACAGGATTGAGCCATCTCTGCAGGTGGTTTTGTTATTAAGACGATGCGGGACCTCAGAACGAGTGCAATTATGCCAAAGGATATGCGCCCAAAGACAAGACGCCGGAGGCAGCGCTGAGTGCTGGTCACAAGATGCGTGTGAATATGATATCGGCGATCAATAATCAGGGTAAGCTTAGATTTATGCTATATGAAGAAACGATGACTCAGCCGAGGGTGATAGAATTTATGAAGCGGCTCATAAAATGTAATGACACTTCATGATATAATAAACTTTAACTTGTATTTTCGCGCTCAAAACTTTAGTAGCGCGAAGATTGCGGTAATATCCAGCAAACAGGAGGGGGATTTTCATGGCAAAAGCAGTAGTGGCGGATAGTACCTGCGTCTCCTGCGAGGCATGTGTGGGAACCTGTCCCGTCGAGGCCATCGCCATCGATGGCGGAAAAGCGAAGATCAACGCTGACGCTTGTATCGAGTGTGGAAGCTGCGTTTCTTCGTGTCCAGTAGGCGCGATTTCCCAGTAGCGTTTCGGCACAGGAGGGAGGCGAAAGCCTCCCTGTTTTTGGGTGCGCCCAGCATCTCATTGCAAGATATTTTAGACACACTCTTAGTGCGCTCGCAATTTCGTGAAGACCCGTCACAAAATTATGCTATAATTCTCACAAGGTAAAAATTTTATGAGGGGAGGTACATATAGCATGGTAAGAAATTTTTCGCGGCGACGAACGGAAGCAAGAAAAGCAGTGATTACTTCGCGTTTTTCGCTTGATATATTGCGCCAAACGTGCTATAATTTGAACGGAACGGAACGGAACGGAACGGAACGGAACGGAACGGAACGGAACGGAACGGAACGGAACGGAACGGAACGGAACGGAAGTTATACTCTTCTATTAACCTTTCTTTTTGTTTTTCTCTTCATAGCCTTGCCCGCCTGCTCAGCGGGGAATTCTGACTCAAATAATTCTTCTCAGTCGAGTTTCACCTTTACCAATTCCAATCTATGTGTTTTTCCTAGGGCGTGCTTTAAAACTCCTGCTTTGACTATAAATACATTAAAAAAGCGCCTAAAAACGGCTGTCATTGGAATAGTTAGTTTTCAAACGTGCCCTAGCGGAGAAAAAAGAAAGCAAGGAAGACGGTCATGAAAGATAAAATTGCCTCTGGCGCGGACCGTTTCGCCCTCGTCGTATCTCTTGATTCTATTAAACGCCTGCTGCTGACCGCCGCACAGGTCACTCTGGACGCGGCGATTTACTGGGCCTGCCTGGAGTTAGTACGAATCTTCTGGGTCTCCGCCGAAGTCCCTCCTCTTTGGGTGGAGAGGGAGATATTTTTTTGCGGCGTGTTTCTGATCTGTTTTTGCTTCAGGTCGCTTTACGCGTTCCGAACCTGGATGTTCTGGGACGAAACGCGGGAGGCGCTGAAGGCGTCCGCGACGGCTGTGTTGGTCATTGTGATGTATCTTTTCGTCTTAAACTTGCAATTTTCGCGACTGATTGTGGTGGCAGGGACTGTGCTTTTTGTCCCCACATGCCTGTTCGCTCGCTATTGTGTCCGGCGTCTGGCCGTGGGGTTAGGCTTTCTGCAAACCGCCGTTCTAGTCATCGGCGCAGGCAAAACGGGCGGGCTTTATGCTCAGAAGGTGGCGCGGCATCCTTTTATGGGCTGCCAAATTGTGGGTTTTTTGGACGACGACCCGCAAAAGCTGAATTATCGCATGATGGGCATCTCTGTCCTAGGCAGGTTGGAGGACTTCGAGGAAGCGACGCGCGGCCTGAACGTGGCCGAGGTGATCGTAGCCATCCCCACGGCAGGGCGGGACTTGCTGGCGCGGATTTTGAACATCGTGGAGATGCGAGTGAAGCGAGTCAGCTATATCCCCGACATGTACATGCTGACGACCTTTTCCGCCACCAT
>JAITGX010000080.1 GCA_031280275.1 Synergistaceae bacterium | reverse complement strand
ATCACAACAGGAAATCTCACGCATAAATGCTTAAGTTGTTGACATTGTATTTTTATATATTCAATTAGCCTATTCTTAGTCTTAATATGCCTTTAGATTTTAAGTTGTTGACATTGCTTGTAAAATTAGAATTAAACCGTTATACTTCATTCCATAAATACCTAGAACTCTAAACTACCTATCGGTTATTCTCTCGATATTCTTTAGTGTTGTTTTGTTGATTAACTATGATTGTAGTATAATTGTAGATGATTATATGGTGTTGCTGTCGTGAAAATACATCATGATAAGTAAAGAAAGCGCTGGTTAATGGGGTTCTTAGGGGCCTGAGGCCCCTAAGCAGGGTGTGAGGCAGAGCCCCGCAAGGGCTTAATCAGCGTTTCTTTGGCCCCTTTGTGAGCTCCTGCTCCATGCCCCGCTTTTGCTTTCTAGACTGCGTAACGGAGGTTTTCTCAATGAATGTATCGGAGGGTGCGAGCTGCGCCGTGAAGCGGGCGCTGCTCAGTGTTTCGGACAAAAGGGGAATCGTGGAGTTCGCCGCCGGTCTGGCCGAATTGGGTGTCGAGATTGTCTCCACGGGGGGAACCCATAAGACGCTCGACGACGCGGGGATACCCGTGCTCCGCGTCTCCGACGTGACGGGTTTTCCCGAAATTCTGAACGGGCGGGTAAAAACCCTGCACCCCGTCATTCACGGGGGACTGCTGGCCCGGAGGGATGACCCCCAACACCGCCAGGCGTTGGAGGCCCAGGGTATAACCCCTATTGACCTGGCCGCGGTGAACCTCTACCCCTTCCGGGAGACAGCGGCCCGCGGGGGAACCTGGGAGGAACTCATCGAGAACATCGACATCGGCGGCCCGGCAATGATCCGCTCCGCCGCGAAGAACCACGAGGACGTGATCGTTATCGTCCGCCCGGACGACTACGACCTCGTCCTGCGCCTTTTGCGGGAACGGGGAAACTGCCCAAAGGAGACGCGCCTTTGCCTGGCCCTTCAAGCGTTTCAGCACACGGCGGACTACGACGCCCACATCCACGCCGCTTTGTCTGCCGCTGCCCCTGAAGCTCAAGAAAAAAGCGTTCTTTTCCCTGAAGAGATCACTCTGACGGCGGCGCGGGTCTCAATCCTGCGCTACGGGGAAAACCCTAACCAGGCAGCTGCCCTTTATCGGTACGCTCACCGCGCGGCGGCGGGACGGACCTTTATCGACTCGGTCCAGCTTCAGGGCAAAGAATTGTCATATAACAACTGGCTCGACGCTGAAAGCGCCTTCCGGACCGTCCAGGAATGGGAAGAACCCGCGGCCGTGGTCGTGAAGCACAATACCCCTTGTGGCGCGGCTCTAGGCGCGTCCATCGAGGAGGCGTTCAAAAAAGCCTATGAAACCGACCCGGTGTCGGCTTTCGGCGGTGTCCTCGCCGTCAACCGTCTGGTGACAAAGGCCCTGGCCGAGGCCATGAGCGGCGTTTTCTGGGAGGTGCTCATCGCCCCTGACTACTCCGATGAGGCGCGGGAATTTCTGGCCGCCAAACCCAACCTGCGCCTCCTTGAGGTTCCAGAGGCGGCATGGCCCGCCGCGCCCTCTCTGGAATGGAGGAGCGTCCAAGAGGGACTGCTGGTGCAGGAGCGTGACTTGCAGCGGAGTCCGCCGGAGTCCTGGACTCCCGTCACGGTCAGAAAGCCGGAGGAGGCGGAGCTTCGGGATTTAGTTTTCGCCTGGAAGGTGGTCAAGTCCGTGAAGTCCAACGCGATAGTCCTGGCAAAGGACCTCACGGCGGTAGGGATCGGCGCGGGGCAGACAAGCCGCGTGGGGGCCGTGAAAATCGCCCTGGAACAAGCAGGAGAAAAAGCGCGGAAAGCAGTACTGGCTTCAGACGCCTTCTTCCCCTTCGCCGACGCGGTGCTGCTGGCCGCTGAGGCCGGGGTAAGCGCCATCGTGCAGCCAGGGGGTTCCCTGCGGGACCGGGAGTCCACGGAGGCCGCTGACGCGCGGAGCCTTGCCATGCTCCACACGGGCATCCGTCATTTCCGGCATTAGAGGTGATTGAGGTGAAGGTTTTGCTTGTCGGAAGCGGCGGACGAGAGCACGCTTTGGCGTGGAAACTGACCCAAAATCCTGAGCTGAAACGGCTTTACGCCGCCCCCGGCAATCCTGGAATAGGGGAATTGGCGCAGCTCGTCCCTTTGCAGGCGACGGATGTGGATGAACTTGCTGCCTTCGCGCAGCGCGAGGCCGTGGATTTGGTGGTCGTAGGTCCAGAGGCCCCTTTGACCCTGGGGTTGGCCGATCGACTGGAGGAAAGGAGCGTTCCCTGTTTTGGACCCAAGGCCAGGGCTGCGCTTTTGGAAAGCTCCAAAAAATTCGCGAAGGACTTTATGACGCGGCACGGAATTCCCACCGCCGCCCACCGCGCCTTTACCGCGGAGGACGAGGCGAGGCGTTACGTGGAGAGTCAGCCGGAGGGCCCTCTCGTGGTTAAGTCCGATGGGCTGGCCCAGGGCAAGGGCGTGGTGGTGGCGGAGACCCGCGGGGAGGCGCTGGCGGCGTTGGAGGGAATGATGGGCGGACGGTTCGGCGACGCGGGCCGTCAAGTCGTCATTGAGGAGCGCATGACCGGTGAGGAGGTTTCACTGCTGGCCTTTTCTGACGGCAAAACGCTCTTACCCATGATCCCCGCTCAAGACCATAAGCGGGCCGGTGAGGGTGACACGGGCCCCAATACCGGTGGAATGGGCGCTTACGCCCCCGTGCCCGCCTTCACCCCCGCCCTGGCGAGGGAGACGGAGGCGAAGATTCTTCGCCCGCTGCGTGACGCCTTGGCGCAGGAAAACCTCGATTACCGGGGTTGCCTTTACATTGGCCTGATGCTCACGCCGGAGGGTCCAAAGGTCGTCGAGTTCAATGCCCGGTTCGGCGACCCGGAGACCCAGGCGCTCTTGCTCCTCCTGAAAACGGACCTCCTGAATCCACTGCGCGCCTGTGCAGCGGGAGACCTGGCAGGTCAAACGCTTGAGTGGCGGGACGAAAAGGCGGCCTGCGTGGTGCTGGCCTCGGAAGGGTACCCTGGGAACTACTCCACAGGACGCGTCATCCACCTGGACGCTGGGCTCTCTCCAGACGATGAAATTCTCGAAAATTCTTGGATTTTCCACGCGGGGACGGCGCGAGACGGGCAAGGGAGGCTCGTGACATCCGGGGGGCGGGTTCTGAGCGTCGCCGCCCGAGGTGCGTCCCTGGGCGAGGTCCTGGCGCGAGTCTACGCGCGCGCCGAAAACATCCATTTTGAGGGGTGCTGCTTCCGCCGCGATATCGCAAGGGGCAAAGCCCCAGTCCCTAGGATTGGACTGTAGGAAACGCTGATTAACCTCTTGTGGGGCTCTGCCCCACGCCCTGCTTAGGGGGTCTCAGACCCCGAGGGCCTCAGGCCCCTAAGAACCCCATTATATCAGTGCTTCCTATATTCCATTAGGTCCAGCATTTGCCTTTTGGCGTTTGGGGGGATAAAATAGCGGCAGTAGGGAAACTTCATGCTGAGTACTTTGTCTTGGGCTTACCCCTGTTTCGAATCTGAGTTTAGTATCGAGACGCGCGGCATTGGGGTGCGCGGGCCCGATCTAGGGAGGAAGGGAAGGCTATGAACATCGGCCCAGAGGTACTGCCCATCATCAACGCTTTGCCCGACGCCGTGCTGGTCGTCGAGCGAAAAAGAGGCAAGACTGTCGCCGCCAATGCTCTTCTTTACGAGTACCTGGGTGTCTCCGAGGACGCTCTCGAAGACACAAATCTGTTTTACGCCCCCACTCTCACGAAAAACGCCAGGCGGGGCCTGCTCCGTCTTTTTATAAAAGCCCGGACTGGAGAGAAAGACCAGGGGGGTTTCACTTTTCCTCACGTGGGCGCCGACAGTACGGTCAAAAACTTCTTGGCCACCGCCCAAAGCGTTTCCATCGCGGGAGACGAGGGCATCCTCTTCACCTTCAAGCCCGTCCCGCAAGAATCTCAGGCCGCCGAGGGCGCTTCCTGGGAGTATTACCTGGGTCTGGCCTACGAGCCCTACTTGGAGTTTCACCCCTCCGCGCCCGTGGAGGGCTTCTTTGACCAGGACGACAGGACGTCTTACCTGAGGCTTTTGGGCGAGAACTTGAGGGTCAAGTTCGCCAACGGCGCGGCTGTAACCCTCTACAGGGGCGACAGCGGAGAGGGGTTGACGGGGGAGTCGTTCCTTTCCTTTTTCAACAACCGAAGCGACGCGCTTCGCTTCTTGGATATGCTTTCTTTCGTGGGGCAGATGAAGGCCGAAACCCTCGTGAACGCCTTCAACAGGATCGCACAGGTGGAGATACGCTGCGCGGTTGCCTTCGGCGAGGGGGACTCCATCGCGGCGCTGTACTGCGCCCAGCGGGATATGACGAGTCACCAACACTACGCGGCCATTATCGGAGACAGCCGCCGGGAAATGAATTTCGCCTTTAGGCAGCCCTTTACCGGTTTCGCCTTTCTGGCGCCCCAGCAGCCCATCGAGCGTCCTCAGGCAGAAAACGTGGACGCCAGGCTCGACGAGATACTGAACGGAATCACCATCATGAAGGCCAACGACGCCATCGTGGACATTTACAAAACGGAAAGGGCCCAATTCCTGATGAAGCCCATGCGCGTGCTTTTCGCCTCTCAGGACACGGCCCGTCAAGTGATGAAGGAGCTTTTCGTCATGCGCGTTACCTCGGTGGAGCGGTACGACGAGTCAGGCGATACTCTGGAGCGTGTGTCGATTTACGAGGCCTCCTTCGATGAAGCGGACCGCATGACGGGGGTGCTCGTGGCCACCTCGAAGCACTACCACGGCTACAAGGCGCGGCACAGCAACAGAGAGCGCGTCCCGCCGCGGATTCCCGGCCCCGAAAAACACCAAAAGGCAAGAGTCCAGACGAAAAGGCACTGAATCAGGGGACTCGCTCCTTAGGGGGTTTGCTCCTTGATGTACCACCAACGGTTGCTGCGCATCACGGCGGCTTTGCCCTCGCTGAAGGGCAGAGCGGCGTCGAAAATGGCGGGAATAACCGTCCTTCCCGCAACGTTCGCGTAGCCCCATCCACCCGACGAGGATTGGAAGGGGACGGCCTCGGACGCGTCACCGCCGTCGGAAAGAGCCTCCGTGACCTTGCCCTTCCGGTCTACGTAGCGTGGCCCGTTGGCGGTCTCCACGCGGGCAAGTCCTGACCGAAAACGGGGCGCTTCTCCCTTCCACGGCAAAAAGGCGGCGCGCACCGCCAGCTTTCCCGTCTTGTCGATGAATCCCGTCTTCCCGTTCACCAAAACCGCCGCCAACCCCTCGGAAAAGCTCCCCACCTGAGCCCCCTCTGCTGGAACGCTAAAACGCGGCGCTGTAAGGGCGCGCCCCCTAGCGTCCACGTAACCTATCCGCTTACCCGCGCGCACGGCGGCAAATCCCTCACTGAAAGGCCAGGCCTGGTCGTAGCGGTTCTTGACGGCCCACTTGCCTCCTTTGTCGATGTAACCCCAGCGATTTTTCAATCGAACGGCGGCGAGTCCGTCCCGGAACGGTCCGGCGGCCTCGAAAGAAAAAAGCACGCGCACGCTCCCCTCCACGTCGATGTACCCCCACTTGTCGCCGGAGGCCACGGCGGCCAGCCCCTCCGAAAAGTCGCCGGAGTCGTCAAATCGGGCGGCAAAGGCCAGGCGGCCCTCCCCGTTCATGTAGTATCTCTTTCCCTCGTGGGTGATGGCGGCTAATCCCTCGGAAAAGGAGCGTCCCCCCTCGAACGCCGCTCCGAAAAGAGGCGTGACCTTTCGACCCAGAAACCCCCATCGGCCCCGCGCGTCCCGCGCGGCGGCTAACCCTTCGGAAAAGGGCCATGCCTCCATGTAGATGGGTTCCGCGGCCCAAGCGCCCCTCCGGTCGATGTAGCCCCATCGTCCCTGCCATTTGGCACTGGCCAACCCCTCAGAAAAACCCATAGTGTCGTCGAAAACGGCCTCTATCACCAGCCTGCCGGAGGTGGAGACGTAGCCCCACCTCTGCCCCTTGCGTACAGCGGCCAGGCCTTCGGAAAAACTCCACACCGCGTCGTATATGGGCTCCACGGCCCAGCGTCCGTCGCGGTCAATGAACCCCCATCGCCCCCGGTACGCCACCCCCGCCAGGCCGCCTGAGAAAACACGTCCCCGGAACGTGGCGTCAAACTGGGGGCGCACCACCCATTTCCCGTCAAGACCCACAAAGCCGATCTTCCCATTGGGACCCAGTTCCTTCTGCTCCGCGTCCACCAAGACCGCATCGCTCACGCGCACTGCCGCTCGGTCTTCTACGAAAGGCCAGGCGTCCTCGTACCAGGGAGGAAGAACCCAGCTTCCCTTCCTGTCGATGAACCCATGCCCCCCAGCCACCACCACGGCGGCGCGGCCTTGATAGAATTCCCCTGCCACGTCGAAGCTGGCGGGAATTTCGAAAACTGGGGATATTCCGTCAGAAGGCCGTTTCACGTAACCCCATTTGTCCTGGAGCCGGACAGCGGCCAACCCTTCGGAGAAATCCCCCGCCGCCTCGTAATCCGGGCTGACGATGAAGCTCCCGCGCTGATCCATGAAACCCCAGCCCGCGCCTACGGCCACGGCGGCAAGCCCCTCACGGAAAGGTTTGGCCGCCGTCAGACGGGGGGGCACGACCCATTTGCCCCTGGGGTCAATATAACCCCAAAGCCCGTTGATCTCCACCGCCGCCAATCCCTCGGAAAAGCGCGTCACTTGACCGTAGGCGGGAGGCAGGAGCCATTCCAGCCCCGACTGCGAGGCCCCAGCGGGAGACGTTACGAAACAGGACAGTAAAAGAAGAAAAATTTTTTTGCACGAGATTGTTTTCATGCGCATCTGCCCTTCTCCGGTCTCTTTACTCCTTTGGGGCCTTTAGGTTCCGCCTTATCTTCATGTATCCGGACCTCCAAGTTATCGCACATGCTGGGCGCACCTATAAAAAAGGAAGCGCCAGGGGAGCGCTTCCTTTTCCTTTAATAAAAAAAGCAAAAAAATCAAAACGTTATGCTGGTTCGGAACTGAATGCGGTGCGTGTCGAGCAAGAGAAGGTCCGTTGTGGCAAGGCTGTCCCAGTCCACGTGGACGAAGTTGGCGGCAAAGGCCACGTTATCCGTGTACCGGTACTCCGCGCCAAACCCCAATTGGAACCCATGGTAGTAGAAGCCCCCGCTCACGTCGGGGTCGTTCAGCCAGTGAGCCGCTATGTAAAGCCACGTGAACCACTTGTCGCTCCATTGATGGACCCCTCCCACTCTCCAGATGTTCATGTCATACGCGAGGGTACCGGCCCCGCCGTCCATGGTGTTCCACCTGGGATCGTCCACCAAGGTCAGGGCCTGGTTGCCGTAGGGGAGGTAGAAACCCTTTTCCAGGCGGCTGAGCTCCAACCAGAACTTGGAATAATCCCGCAGCGCCGCGTCCAAGATGAGCTTATACGCGCTGGCGCTGTCCGCGTCGACGCTTGTCCACGCGTTGGCCCCTGTCAGGCTGAGATCGACGTTGACGTCTTGCCGAGCGTAGAAGGCCTTGAGGGCTACGTTGGGGGTGAAATTGAAGCGGAGTCCGCCGTAAAGCGTCAAGATGCTGCTCACTTTTACGTCGAAGCCACTGCCCACGGAGTTGGTGATTATGGAGGAGTCGTCACCTTGAAGGAGCTGCGCGCCGACGTCGAGACCAAACCGCTCCCAGAACTGGAGCCGCGCGAAGAGGTCCAACTCCCAGGTCTCGAAGGTCTCGTCCTTGAAAAAGCCCGACAGGCCCGCGCGTGACGTGTAGAAGTTAACCGAGCCCAAGCCGAAGGACTTCGAAAGGCCCAGTCCGTCCACCGTGCGGTCGGTGAACCAGGACTCATTGGAGATATCGGTGGCCCCGCCGATCTGGAAGCGGTACTCGTCCTCAAAGTCGCGGTTGAAACGCCCGGCGGTCACGGTCGAGCCCCAGATGAAGGGAACGTCAACGTAGAACTTGTCAAACTTCACGGTACCAGCATCAGCATCTTCCTCAAGCCGGGCGTAAAAGTAAGCCCCCTCGTCCGCCCCGAACCAGCGGTGAAACTCAAGGCGGGCCATACTGACCTTGGCGCTGGTGAGGTTCAATTCAGATTCCTTGCCCGTAAGTACGTCAAAAACTTTCCAGGTTTCCAAACCCAGGTCCATGCGCACCTCGCCGCCGATTTTCCAGCCGCCCAGGCGGTTTTCGACGGCGCCCACGCGGGCATCCAGCCCATCGACCTTCACCCCCAGGGCGTCCAGCTCGTCTTTGAACTCCACGGCAAGCCTCTTCAGCATCTCAGCATCCTGCTTGGCGGCATTGCTCAGGTCGATAACCGCCAAAGCGCGGGCCACGGCGGAGGCCATCTCGTAGCGGGTGGTGGGCTGCTGTCCCTTGTACGTGCCGTCCGGGTAGCCGGACAGGACGCCCCGCGCCGCCAGCTGCCCGATGGCGTCGTAGGCCCAGTGATTCAGGGGCACGTCCATAAAGGGGTTCACCGCGGCAAAGCCCGCCGAAGCCGCCGCGACGACCGCGCACAAGGCATATAGGACCGCGACGCGCAACTTTCTCATAAATTTTCTCACCAATAAACCCTCCCCGACTTTTTTGTCACTTCCGCTTGATCAGCAGCGAAGACAACAGCAGCAACGCCGTGCCCAAACCAAAAAAACCGGTGCTGCACCCGGTGGTATCGCCCGTCACGGATTGTACCTTGTAGTTCACGGTGGCCTTGGCGGGCTCGCTGCCGCCGTAATCGACGCAGATATCCACCGTCCATAGCCCCACTCTCAGTTCCTTCTCGGGCTGCAGCGTCCATGATTGATCTTCAGCGCCAGGATTTATTGTCACTGAACTCGAAGCAGGAGCTTCCAGTTTAAACTTGGACGCATCAAAACCCAACAACCTAACGTCTTTGGAAGTGATGAGCGTTATCGGCGCCGAGGTATTGTTGGTAATGATGATGGGCTCCGGGTCGGGCTGGATGAGCGGAAGGCCAATGCCAAGGCCCTCATTGAAACCGCGGACGGTAACGGTGACGCCGCCCGCCGCCCAGGCGGGCAGGGTCATGAAAAGGGAAACAGAAAGGCAGGCCATTAAAATAGCGCAACCAACGCCGTGCTGATTTTTTCGAGTCTCGGCTGCTTTTTTCGTTTTTGTCCGCTGCAACAAGGAATTTCTTGCCATACTACAATACACCTCCAATAAAGTTGAGTCCTTCGCGAAAGAACAAGCAAAAAACACGGTGCTTTCCTCTTTCGTCCCCATCCGCTGCGCTCAGCTTCTTTCCGCGCGGAGCCTGCACAACGTTCCTCCCCCAAAATCCAGGGAAATACTGTTCAATATTTCGTGGATCCCCCCCCTTCCGCTCTATTTACCAGGGGTCGCTGCCCCCTATCGCCCAGCGATTTCTAAAATTTTCATGTTTTACGTAGAATTATAGCACAGTTTCGTGGGAATATTCGGATGTGAATAGGCGGCTATCGTCATCCGACAATAGGGACTCTATCAGCGCCTCGACGAAGTTGATTTAGCAAGGATATGATCTAGTGCCTTGTAAAGCTTAAAACTGTATCAAAAACTTGTTGAGACCTAAATTCCGCAAGAAATTAGCGTATACGCGAGATATTTCTGCAATTTTGTGAAACAGCGCATCACAAATCCTGCAGATACGCCATTCTATGATTTCAGCTTGATGATTGATATATTTTTGCGTATACGCTGTAATCAGCGTATACAGGAGGGATTCCATATGTCAAACATCGGGAAAACACTCGCCGAGGTACCC
>JAITGX010000067.1 GCA_031280275.1 Synergistaceae bacterium | reverse complement strand
GCGAAGGATACTGGGTAACGGTTGACATAGTGCATGTGGCTGCCGTTGAAGCGCACGAAGAGCCCCTTGCCTCCTTGCCGGGGCTGCGCCAGGATCTCCCGCAGCAGGGGCAGGGTTGCCTCGTCCAGGTGTTTCCCGTTTTCGTCAGTGATGTTTACATCTTCGTATCGCTGCACGTTTGTGTTGAGCATCCGGGCGAAAGCATCCCCACCCGCGAAGGAGAAGATGCTTTCGATGATGGAGTTGGTCAGCCACACGGTCTCAAAGCCCGCCTCGTTCAGGATGTCGAAAATTGAACAGGTGTATTGGTCTATGTCATGCTCGCTGTCCACGAAGCTGAACGCCCCCAGGAGGGAGCGTGTTGAAGCCGAGGACACCACCTCCGCGCTGCCGAAAACCAGAAGGTCTGCGCTCATGGCCTCCAGCCGAGGTGTCGTGTCGCGGAAATAGCCATAAATCCCGTGATGCAGCCTGGAGGCGGACTCTCCCACCAAGACGAGGCCGTTTATTGGGCGGGCTTTGACGCGCCGCAGTCCCGTGAGGGGGAAGTTCTCTTTCGGCAGCTGAACCATGATGCGCAGCAGCTTTCTCTCCACGGCGTCCATGTTTTTAAGCTTGTAAAATTCCCTCGCGTAATACCGAAAGAAATATTTGCGCACGCTCGCGTCCCACCACATCCGCGTCTGAGTCTGGGCGTGGAGTTTCATAAAGTACCCCTCGTAAAAAACGACCGCAAACAGCAGGGGGAGCAGGCAGAGGAGCCGTCTCGCGCTGTTGGCAGGCTTGGGGGAGCGAAGCGTCAGAACCATCAGGACAAAAGGGAAAAGCAGAAGGAACGCCAGGGCGGCCCAGGCGGCGGGGGAAAGGCGGGATAAGAGAAATTCGTAGGTCTGGTTCCAGTTGTTGTCCCAGATGAACCGGGAGACGTCGTAGTCCAAAAAGCTCCCGAACATGACCATATAGCCGCCGTAAACGGCGGTCGGGATCACAACGCCGCCGTAGACAAGGAGCATGCAGGGAAGGATCAGGATGGGAAGGATCATTCCGGGCAGCAAAAACGCGGCGTCGATAAGACCCCCGATCAGGAAATCCTGAAAAAGGTCCATATCCAGAAGAGACGGGACACGTGGGAAGGCGGTGTAATTGCACGCCAGGACAACCGCTGGGAAGAAAAAAGCGAACAACAGGCACCAGCCGTAGAAGCTCCCTGTCCCGCGCGCCGCGTCCGGCCGCTGGGGGTTGGGCATGGACAACACATCCTTTGTTTCAAAATTATTGAACAATACCTCTCTTCGTTTATTTCGCTTCGAGCGCTGCGTCTTTAAGGAAACACTGATTAACTCACCTTGGGACTCCAGCCCCACAAGGGCTTAATCAGCGTTTCCTTAAAAACGTATATTCGCAACTTCACGTCCTCCGTGCTGATAAGGTTTACAAACGTATAACATTTCAATTATACTTTGGTTTATGAAAAAATCAATTGATATTCGTTACGGAAAGGGAGTCTCCAGCTGCATTGTCGGAGGTGCTACAGTGGAAAAATATCTGGTTTTCGAGGATGGAAAGTCCAAAAAGTTTTGGTGCATCTGCACGGAGGGTAACAAAGCAATCGTGACGTTTGGACGCATCGGCGCGGCGGGGCAGACTCAGGAGAAGGCCTATCCCACCCCGGAGGCCGCCGAAAAGGACGCCGCCGGTCAAGCAGCCTCCAAACTGAAAAAGGGCTATGCCGAAGCCCAACGCCCCGTAGGTTTCGCACCTCCCGCTGCGAACGGCGCGAAGAAGGCCGTTTTAGAATCCGGCCCTGCTCCCATCGCCGACAATGGCAAATCCAAACCATGGCATAACGCGGATTTTTGGAAGTATCCGTGGTATTTTGCGGAGGACGACAGCTTTGCTCACCTGGAGGAGAAGAGGGACAAGCCGTGGGAAGAGGGCAGTCCCACCCCAAAAGCTGTACCCGCAATAGAGCTGGACTCGGACGAAGAGATCGAGTTTGACGAGAACGACGACGAGGGCGACCGCAGGCGCAAACGCGCCGAGGCGCACACCGCCAAGACGCTGCCGGAGAAGCTGCTGGCGGAGTGGCGTGAGATGATTGCGCGGCAAAACAAGGGTTACAGTGAGGAAAAGCTGGAGAAAGCCCTGCAAGACTGGCTGTGCTATCACATTAACGACTACACTGACTATGGCACTCACTCCTATCGCAAGGCGGAGCCGTATATTCGGGCGCTGCGCTTGCTGTTGCCAAATGAAGCCTTTCGCGCGGCGGTGAAACAAGCGCTGCTCAAGGGTATGAAAAACACGCTGGACACTTTCCATTGCTTCGGAGAGGATGACGCGAAAAAGCTGCAATGGCTGCTGGAACAGGGCGCGGAACTCTCCGGCAAGCCCAAACTGCCTTATGTGAAATACTTCGTCCAAGAGTATCTTAAAAATCCCATTCCCGCCCGCGTGCCGGAGATATTCACCGAATACCGCGCGAAGACTTACGCTGAACTCGCGCCCAAGTACGCCAGAGGCTTTCAGGACATGGTGAGGGCCTTTTTACAAGGCAAAATCGCCGACGGCGCGTGGCCGGAGGGCGCGACCTACTTCAAACTGACGCCGGACTCGGTCAACCCCAACAAGCTGAATGGCCATGGATGGCACTCTTATGGCTTTCATAAAACCGGTGTGCCCACCTGGGACGCAGCGCTGGAGCTGGAGAAGTACCTTCCGGGTCATTTGCAGGAAATGGCGGAGGCCGGGGACTTCGACGGCCTCGCGGAAAAGGGCTTGCCTGTGCTGGCGGTAAAAGGGTACAACGGCGGCGTTCTGCTGCGCCGCGTGCTGAACGAACAGGCCGCCCAGGACGAGGCCGCCGCGCTGGAGGGGCGCATTGCGTGGCTGGAGGGCGACAGAGACTATTCCCTCCACGCCCCGCTGTTAGAGGAGGCTGTCTCCGCCCTGCTGGACGGCGTGTACCTGCCCATGGACGCGGAGCGGGCCCGCGCGCTGCTGCGGCGCCATCTGTACAGCTTGGGCGCCGAGGCGCAGGAAAAGGCCAACGACCTCCTGTGCCATTACGATGATTATTTCCCTGAGCTGGAGCACGACCGCGCTCTGTGGTGCCACCAAAACGGGCATTTCACCCCGGCCATTAACGTCATGGGCTGGGCGGCAAAGAAGGGTTACGCTCCCGCCGCCGAGAAGCTGAAGGAGTTCAAGGCCGCCGAGGTCGAGCGGAACAAGGTGCTCGCGAAGTACAAGGCAGGCGGCAAGCCCAACGCCAGCGCCGCCAAGGTGGGCAAGGACAATTTTCGTCAGGTGTTTGCCGAGAGCGATCTCTTCTTAAACACGAGCAGCGTTATCGCCCGCGCCTACATGAGCGGGGAGATTTACGTCCGCTTCAAAATTGAGGGTGAGCAGGGCTACGCCGAGACGCTGGACTGGCTGAACAGCCTGCTGGAAAAGGGCTACGCCCGCTTGAACGACGGCTATCAGCTCGCCGTGCGCTTCTTGATAAAACCGGTGTTTATCAAGCAGCTCGTCAACGCCAAAAATGAAGAAGAGGGTTATGGCTTTCCTCAAAACAGTTGTCACGCTTTCTTCGCCCGCGCTGTCCAGTACCCCATCCTGCGTGAAAAGGTGAAGCGTTACGCCGAGAACGCGCTGAAACTCTTCGACTGGTACAAGGACTTGGACGGTGAGGAAAACTGCGTCCCCGGCACCTTTGCCGCCTGCGCGCTGGCCTTCGCGGAGGAAAAGTACGTGCCTATGATCGGGTTGTTCAGCCGCAGCAGCGACGACGAGCACCAGTACATTCAGCTCATGGCGGCGGGGCCGCTGTTCAAGCAGTACGGCGCGACGCCGGAGGTGGCCGCCGCCCTGTTCGACGTCCAGTCCTCCAACGGGCAGGACGGATATATCAACCTGAACAAGGCGCTGCTGACCACGCCGGCCTGCCTTGCGGGCGTGATGGAGCACGCGCGCCGCGGCGTGTTGGGCAGATGGGAGCCGCATCATCTGGAGTACCACGTCCCCGGCTACGTGGAGGCGATTTGGGGTGACAACACCAAGGACAACCTCAAAAAATTCAAGGCTTTTGCCGAGGGAGCGGCCGCGCCGGAGGATAAGAACATCTTCGTGGACTTCCATAATTTCTACAAGAAGTACGTCTCACTGCGGGATAAGAAAGACTTTGGGGATGACTTGGAGGGCGTTTCCGAGGCGAAAAAGGACATCGTCGTTCCCGTCTGCGATGAGAATCCGCCCGTGCTGCTGAGAAAGGACGAAGCTGAAAGGGCGGGCTGGATGTGGCAAGACGAGTTCGGCGACAAACGCGGGGTGCTCTTTTTCCCCACCTGCGTCGACGACCCGGAGCTTGCGGATTTTGTGGACGAACAGTGGGAAACAGGCTGCGCCGGCGCGAAGGAGTTCAGCGAGACCTTCAACTGGGGCGAGGGCGCAACGGCCCTCGGCAAGTGGGTGTTCAACACCGAGGGGTTATCTCAAGGCTGGGGCGTCCTCCTCACTGACGGCAAGAGCAAGCCCTACGTTCTGTACGGAATCTTGGATGCCGCCCAGCTTTCGGCCCGGTGGTGCAAGCGGCCGTTTAAAACGCCGGAGGAGGCAGAGAGCGCCCGGCAGGCCGCGTTTGTCCGCGAAGCCCCCCCAAGGATCCGCTTGACCACCCTTGAAGAACAGGAATTCGACTCGAAGTTTGAGAAGGCGTTTTCCGCGGTCTGGAACAAGCATTGGTGGATGGCGTCTCAGCTGCTGCCGCGATATGAGCCAAAGCACGGGCAGTACTACGACGCGGCGATCCTGCTGCGGATCAAGCTGGCCAAGCAGATGGGCGACTTGGACGGCGCGGCGGCGCTTTACGACGAGCTGACCAGGCGCAGGCCGGAGTTCTCGGAGTACCTCGCGGCAAAGAAGGCGGCATTGGGGAAGAAGTAGGCGTGGCTGCGATTTTTGTATCACTATGACGGCGAGGACTGGCGCGGAAAAGTGGAAAAACCGGGGCGCGCCGTGTCCTATATTCGGAGGTGAGACCGTGGAAGGGAGCCAGACGTTCCTGCCCGTGAGAGAGCGGGGGGCTTTCAAGCGGATAGCCTGGGGGATTCTCTTTTTTATGCTGGACTTGGTTGTCCTGTATTATGGGAATCAATACCTGGGTCACGTGGCAGAGCGTTTACAAAACCGGGACTTTGGCCCCATGCTCTTCAGTTCCGCTTTTAGGGTTTTGGTGCACGGATTCCAGGTGTTCCTGTTAATCATAAGCTGGGTGCTGGTGGGCAGGGGAACAGGCTGCTACTTCAGGCGGGCGGGGCTGGTTGTAAGCCTGGCGCTCTCGTCCGCGGGAATAGGGCTCTCCGGCGCGGTGCTCCCCATGCTATCCCCGCGTCTGGTCTACTCCTTTCCTTTGACCCTCGCCATCGCCGTCCTGATGGCCGTACTTTTCCAGCTTCTCACCTTGCAGGTGGACAACTGGATTGACCGAGCCACGGCCATGCTGCTGTGGGTGTACTCGTTCCAAAGCCTGGAGCTTCTCCCCGCGTTTCCCACAAACACCCAGGCGTTGTCCGCGCTTTTCAGGAACATGTACAGCTCCAACGAGGAGGCGGTCATCGCCAGCATGGCGGGAACGGGCCTGTTTTTAAGTTTTCTGGCGGGAGCGTTGATTTCTACGTGGCTTTTGACGACTTATTCTATCCGGCTGGGCCAGGTGCGGCGCATTTGGGAAATGGAGTCGCGCCAGGCTGCCCGGGACGAGGCCGCGGCGTTCCAAGAGGTTAACATGCTGGATATGAGGAGTTTGGTTCACGACCTCAAAAATCCCCTGGCGGTTATCAAGGGAATGACCCTCATGTTTCAAAGCGGGGCCGACAGCCCTACGTCGGAAAAGGCGGAGATCATGCTCAAAGCGGTCAGCTACATGGAGCGGATGATCGGGGAAATCCTCCACGAGGACGAACGCCGCGCCGTCCAAGCCGGACCGTTTTTTGACAGCCTGGAACGGCACATCCGCCCGTTCCCCTGGGGTGAGCACGTCGAGATAACCCTGGCGCCTGGCGTGGAGGAACTGTCTCTGACCCTCAACGAGATACATTTCACCCGCGTCTTGTACAACATCCTGGACAACGCCTGGCGGGCCAACCGCACCGCTGGGGCCCTGGACATCGCACTCCGTGTTGAGCGCAGCGGGCGGTTCCTGGAGATCGAGATAGTGGACAACGGGCCTGGCTACACGGACAGAGGGCCGCATTATCGAAAGTCCGGCTGGGGTTCCACTGGACTGGGCCTGGCTTTTGCCCGAAAGATCGTGGCCGCTCACGGCGGGCACCTCACCCTGTCGAAGCGCAGGGACGGAGAGAACGGCGCTTGCGCCCTGGTGGAGCTGCCGCTGGCTCTGGAGAATTAAATGAAAAATCACAGCATAGAAACGCCGGTAATACCTCCTGTGCAGAATGAGCAGGTGGTTGTATATCGAGTCGGCAAGATTGATTTTGCGGGTAAGGTATTTATGGAAGCGCTGGTTAAAGAAGCACTGATTAATAGGGTTCTTAAAACCTGTTTAGTATCTTTAGCATCAGAAGTGAAATAAAGGCAAGAACGGTCATTTGTACAGAAGTATGCAACTTACGTTCGCAGTTTTTCCAAAGACGACGGAACTTTTCGAGCTATGCATATGTCTACTCTACCACCCAACGCTTCGGAATCACAACAAATTTGTCCCGACTTCCGCGCTAAGGCTCCGCAAAAGCCTTTTAGCGAATTCTCAAAGTGTTGATATGACATTGTTTTGCCAAATTTGCTCCCATGATTTTTATTTTATAGTGCCTAGCATTT
>JAITGX010000002.1 GCA_031280275.1 Synergistaceae bacterium | reverse complement strand
TGCAAAAATTCGTCCTCCCTAAAAGCCTTCTTGACCCTCCTTACGAGAAAACGGGGTAACATTTTCTCTTCAATTCATATTTTATACGTTAAATTCTGGGGTCCCCAAAATAGGACCCTAGCTTCGCTATGCTTTCTTCCGCTGCAAGATTCACTAGTATCTACGTATTTCACGCAGCCATACTCTAAAGTCGAGAGAAGTTATGATAAGTTATAATAATTCACGTGATTTTGTACCCCATACCGGGCGCAAATACTGGAAAGTGCGCTGCATGGTCGACGGCCAGGCGAAGAAAGTTACGCTTGGCGAGTACCCATATGTCAGCCTGAAAGAAGCCCGGCGAAAGCGCGATGACGTGAGAGGCATGGCCATCACTGGCCAAGAACCTCAAAAACCGAGGGTTGGCCGCCGGATGTGGTGGAGCGTCAGATGGCCCACGCCGTCGGAGGTGCGGTGAGGCAGGCTTACGATTACTCGCAGCTTCTCGGCAAGCGGCGTGAGATGATGCAGTGGTGGGCGGATTGGTTGGACAAGCTGAAGCGCGGGTGAAAACGAAGAGGGCCGCTTTGAGCGGCCTTTTTTCTTTTTCTACTTATAGTGGTCTTTGCAGGAGATATCCGCAGGTTTTTGAGATTCGTCTATAGAGGAGGCTACTAATCATTAATCAGTCCAAGAATCCAATTCAGCCAGCTCTTTATTGTGGAAGAACGTCGTTCGAAAGTGCTATTGCTGCTGACGTTATATAAATTTGCTTTTTTCATAATTTGAATTATTTCAAGTGTCAATGGCATATCACCTATTTCAAGACATTGGCGGAGAGTATCACCGAAAGCTCTATGCGATAATATCAGGCTGCAGAAAGCTAATTGCCGTTGCTTATAATTTAAGCGCAATATGTGTTTGCCGGTATCGCTCAATTCATAAATCGGCGTTGCCCTACTTGTACGTTTTTTTAGTAAACCCAAATAACGCGCCGCGTCGGTGTAATAATTCGTTTGCCTTGCGTCAAAGGCGTATCGTTCGGTTACTTCATTGCGACTCAACTCTTGCTCGTTTAATAATTCGCAAATATTAATAACCCTCGCAAAACTGTCCGCTTGCGGAAAAGGAATTTGCGGCTCCTGTACTATCATAACGTGGTCTAAAACTGATTGAATATCAGTTATTTCTATTGTGGTATCTTCAACTGAGCAATTTAACGCGATCGCCTCACTGGGAATACTTGTTGAATCCAGACTCTGAATATATTTCGGTAATGATACCCTTAATATCGGCGCGGTATCAGCTTCAAACTTATAATAGGCGTCAAAATGAGATATAACATAGTCGCCCCTTGCGATGGGCAGAATAGCCAACTGATTGTCAGCAAAGATTTTCGGCAAATTAATTGTGTGGTCAAACTTTGCCATAAGGCGCGGTTCTCTGAAATCTTTAATCTGCCTTGCCGAAATCTTAAATTGACCATTGACGGCAATTTGATTAAGAATATCGTACTTTGAAAACAACTGTTCCCACGCGGTATCGTTAAGGCTTTTAGGCGAACTGTTCATAGTTTCTCACCACCAGTTCATCAACTTCACCGCGTTTAGTGGAATCTGAATTAACCGCCCGTTTTGCCTGTACCGTGATTATAGGATAAGCGGCGTATTGTTCTTTAATAAAATCCGTCGAGGAATTAGAGAGCATAAACTTAATCCCCCTTGCGTTTAATTCATCACAGCATTCACGTAATCTAATTTGATTATCGCGGGTAAAACCGCCCCTTGCATAGCCCGTAAAACTGGATGTGTCCGAAACTGGGTCATAAGGAGGATCAAGGTATACAAAAGTTTCTTTCGGCAAAGCGCGTAAAACCTCCGCATAACCAAGCGACGTTAAATGTACAACCGCGTTATTCAGATACGAACTAACCGCTCTAAGCGCCGGAGCGTTTACAATATTCGGGTTACGGTAGTTTCCAAAAGGCGCATTGAATTCCCCAGCGTTATTTACCCTAAACAGTCCATTATAACAAGTCTTGTTTAAGTACAGTATACGGGCGGCTTTTTCAACATCTGAAAGTGTTGTGTACTTGTCCTTATCCCTATCCCAATCACGGACGGCATAAAAATATTCGGCTTCATTTTTGAAACCCCGCAATGCTGTTATAAGGGCTTCAACATTGCTCCTGATAACGCTGTAAACGCGGATTAATTCAACGTTTATATCATTAACATACGCGGTATTTGGCTGTAAATGAAAGAGTAAAGCGCCGCCGCCGACAAATGGCTCACAGTATGCGGCAATATGTTGAGGGAGCAGCGGGGTTAATACATCAAGTAATTGACGCTTACCGCCAACCCATTTTAAGACGGGGGCAACCAGTTTGTTTTTCGTCCTTCTCATTGACCCTCCTCCTTTCGGACACAAATTTACAAATACATAAATGTAATTATAGCACAAGCCCAAATATAAAATCGCCTGTACTGAATATCCTTTATAAGTAAAATAAATAATTACTAGATATTCCATGTCTCCCCCCCTTGCAAAAGCAAACGGACTCCCGGAGCCCGTCGATATGGAGCGCAAAGATTATAGTTTTCGTCCATGGAGCCCATTCCCCTGAGAGGAGAAAAAAATCCTCTTATTAAGGAAGCGCTGATTAATCTCCTTGCGGGGCTCCGCCCCACGCCCCGCTTAGGGGTCTCGGACCCCTAAGAACCCCTTTAATCAGTGCTTCCTTAAGTTAACTTTTGTATCTCTTTTTATGAAAAAATATTAGACATGATCTTAGAGGGAAACCTGTGAAAAGGCCGGGGGCGCTGAGCTTCGTTAGGTGTACAATGAAAATCAGCCCCAAGAGAGCAGGTCCAAGAGAGGATGAAAAGAGGAGGAGGAGAGAATGGGCGAAGAGCGGCAATTTGACACGAAGGCGCATCCTTTGGCGGCGGGCGGAGTGGGGAAGCTCCTGCTGACGTTCGCGATACCAAGTATCGTCGCGATGCTGGTGGGGTCTTTGTACAACATCGCGGACCAGGTGTTCATCGGGCGGAAGGTGGGGATACTGGGCAACGCGGCCACCAACGTGGCGTTTCCCCTCATGACGGTGTGCATGGCTGTCTCGTTGACGTTCGCCATCGGCGGGGCTTCGAACTTCAACCTAGAACTGGGGCGCGGACGCCGGGAACGCGCGGCGCGGTTCGTGGGCGGCGCCATTTCCTGTGCCGCACTGTTCGGCGTGACGATCTCCGCGGTGACGCTCCTCTTTTTAGAGCCGATACTGTGGGCCTTCGGCGCCACGCCGGAGGTTATGCCCTACGCCATCAGCTACACGGGGATCGTGGCACTGGGCACGCCCTTCATGGTCATGTCCGTCTGCGGAAGCCACTTGATCCGCGCGGACGGCAGCCCGCGTTATTCCATGTGCTGTAACCTGACCGGAGCGCTGCTCAACATCGTCCTGGACCCGCTCTTCATCTTTGTGTTCGACATGGGAGTGGCCGGCGCGGCCTGGGCCACGGTCATTTCCATCTTCATTGGGTGGCTGATGGCGGCGCGCTACCTCCTTCGTTTCAAAAACGTGGAGCTGAAAAGGGAGTATTTCGCCCCTCGGCTCCGAGAGGTCAAGGACATCGCCTCCATCGGCATGGCCGCGTGTGTCAATCAGCTCTCCATGATGTGCGTCCAAGTGACCCTCAACAACACCCTGACCCACTACGGCGCCCTGTCCGGCTACGGTGCGAACATCCCTCTCGCGGCATCGGGAATCATCACCAAAGTCAACCTCATCTTCATGTCCCTTGTGGTCGGGCTGGCTCAGGGAGGACAGCCGATCATCGGTTTCAACTACGGGGCAAAAAACTACGCCCGCGTCCGCTGCACCTTCGCCTTTACCCTCAGCGCTGCCAGCGCTTTGTCCTTAGTCACCTTCGTCGTGTTCCAGTCGTTTCCAAGGGAGATCATCAACTTTTTCGGCGAAACCAACGAACAGTACTACCATTTCGTCGAGAGGTATTTTCGCATCTTCCTTTTCATGACCTTCATCAACGGAATACAGCCCGTGACGGCCAACTTCTTCTCGTCCATCGGGCATGCGGCGCGGGGCCTTTTCATCGCGCTGACCCGCCAAATACTGATTTTGATCCCGCTCCTCCTGATTTTTCCGACATTTTGGGGTATCGACGGGGTCATGTACGCAGGCCCCATCTCCGACGCCGTGGCGGCCCTCATCGCAGCCCTATTCATTTATTGGGAAATCCGCGACATGAGGCACAGAGAAAAAACGGCGGCGTGAACTTCCCTCTCAAATTTTTCGTTTTTTTTTTGGACAACCCCCCGCAGCCTTCGCCCTGGTTTGTTTTTGAGGTAAAATGTATAAAAATTTCCCAGCGGCCAGGACGGGTCAGGACGGAGGCAGGCCGCGCGGGGAGAGGAAAATCATGACCGTGAAAAACGTTACGGACGAATATTACATGAGGCGCGCGCTCTCCCTGGCCTGGCGGGGGCTGGATGAGGCGCGCCCTAACCCCATGGTCGGGTGCGTGCTGGTGCAGGAGCCGGACCGTGTCGTCGGGGAAGGCTGGCACGCCCGTTACGGCGGGCCTCACGCCGAGGCAGCCGCCCTAGCCGACGCGGAGCGAAGGGGTGAGAACGTTCGGGGCGCGACGGCCTACGTTACGCTCGAACCCTGTTCCCATTTCGGCAAGACCCCCCCCTGCGCCCCCCGCCTGGTGGAAGAGGGGATCGCGCGGGTTGTGGCGGGCTCGGTGGACCCCAACCCCAAAGTGGCGGGCAGAGGGCTTGAAATACTGAGAAACGCCGGGGTTCAGGTGAGCGCGCCTTGCCTGGAGGGAGAATGCAAGCGGCTGAACCGGGGCTTTTTCAGGCGGCATACCCTGAACCGCCCTTGGGTTACGCTGAAGGCGGCGGTTGGACTGGACGGCAGGATGGCGCTGCCCTCCGGTGAGAGCAAATGGATCACGGGCGAAACGGCCAGGACGTGGGCGCACCTTCTGCGGGCCGAACACGACGGCGTTCTTGTGGGGGTGGGCACCGTCCTGGCGGATGACCCTGAGCTGACGGTGCGTCATACTTGCGGCAAATCGCCTTTACGCATAATATTGGATAGCGGCCTCTCAATTCCGCCCGCCGCGCGCGTCCTAAGGGGCAAGTGCCTCGTTCTGGCCGCGGAGGGCGACGAGGCGAAGCAGAAAACGCTGGAACGGGTCGGGGCGGAGATATGCCGTCTGCCCGGAAAGGGCGGACACGTGGACTTGGGAGCCGCTCTGGGCGAGCTGGCCCGGCGCGGCGTGCAGTGCCTGATGGTTGAGGGCGGCCCTAAAGTGCTGTCCGCCTTTATAGAGGCAGGTTTGTGTGATTTGCTGACGCTTTTCACGGCGGCTTCCGTCATGGGTGAGGGGCCAGGCCTGGGGAGCGGGCTGCGTTTCGATTTTATGGGGGATGCCATCCGGTTGAGGGAGGCGCGCTCGCGCCGCGCCGGGGACGACCTGCTCGTGGAGGGGATTTTTGAATGTTCACCGGCCTTGTAGAGACGGTGGGGACGGTGCGGGACCTGCGGCGAGGGGAGGGGGTTCTCCGCCTTTCCATCGAAAGCCCGAAGTTGGTCCCGGAGCTGGTTTTTGGCCAATCCGTTTCGGTGGGGGGCGTGTGCCTCACGGTGGTGGCCTTAGGAGGCGGGGCCTTCGACGTGGATATGATGCCGGAGACTGCCTCACGAACGCATTTTTCCTCCTTGACCCGGGGCCGCCGTGTCAACCTGGAACGGGCGATGACGCTGGGTGGGCGGCTGGACGGCCATTTGGTGCTGGGACACGTGGACGGGACGGCGTCGCTGGAAAGACTCTCAGGGGGCTCACCTCGGACAAAAGAGGCCTGGTTCCGCGCGTCAGCGGGCTTGAAAAGCTCAATGCGCTGCGTGGCGGCGAAAGGTTCCGTGGCCGTGGACGGGGTGAGCCTGACGGTGATCGAGGCGGATGGAGAGGGCTTTTCCGTGGGGCTGATCCCTGCGACTTTGGAGAGCACCACTTTGGGACTGCTGAAACCGGGTGACTCCGTCAACGTGGAGACCGACGTCGTGGGGAAGTACGTGGAGCGCCTGCTGAACCCGCGCCCCGACGAGGCAAAAACCGGGATAAAAGCGAGAGGACTGACTCTTGAGGAGATGTATGAGCTTGGATATTGAGAAAACAGCCTTCCCGGAGGATGGCGGCGCGATAAAATTCGACACGATAGAAAACGCCATTGAGGACGTCCGTCAGGGGCGTATGGTGCTCATCATCGACGACGAGTCGCGGGAGAACGAGGGCGACCTCATGGCGGCAGCGTCTTTGGTCACTGCGGAGCGGATCAACTTCATGGCCCGTTACGCCAGGGGTCTGGTGTGCGCGCCCATTGACGGGGAGACCGCCAAGCGGCTCCAGCTGGACCCCATGACGGTAAAGGGCTCCGATAAGCACGGGACGGCTTTTCTAGTCTCGGTGGACGCCAAAGAGGGTATCACCACGGGTATTTCCGCCGAGGAGCGAGCCATAACGGCGCGGCTGCTTGCGGACTCCAGCGCGAGGCCGCAAGACTTTTATAAACCAGGACACTTGTTCCCTTTGGAGGCACGGCAGGGCGGCGTTTTGAAACGCGCGGGGCACACGGAGGCCGCTGTGGACTTAGCGCGGCTGGCGGGGCTTCCTCCGGCCGGAGTGATCTGCGAGGTGATGAACGACGACGGCACCATGGCGCGCCTGCCGGACTTGGCGCCTTTCGCGGTCCGGCACGCTCTGAGGCTGATTACGGTGAAAGACCTGATAGCGTGGCGCAGCGCGAGGGAAAAGCTGGTCGAGAAGGTGGTGGAGGTGGAACTGCCGACGGAGTTCGGACCATTTCGCGCCCACGCCTACCGCAGTATTATCGAAGAGGACGACTGTCACACTCATATCGCACTGGTCAAGGGCAATATATCGGAAGCGGACCCCAAGGGTGTCTTGGTACGCGTTCACAGCGAGTGCCTGACGGGGGACGTGTTCGGCTCCCTGCGCTGCGACTGCGGCCCCCAGCTTCGCGCCGCCCTGGCGATGATCGAAAAAGAGGGCGCGGGCGTGCTGCTCTACATGAGGCAGGAAGGCCGGGGTATCGGAATCCTCAATAAGCTGAAAGCTTACAAGCTGCAAGAAGAGGGCCTGGACACGGTCGACGCCAACTTGGCCTTGGGCTACGCGCCGGATTTGCGCGACTACGGCACAGGAGCGCAGATTTTGATGGACTTGGGACTAAAGAAAATCCGCCTCCTGACGAACAACCCCCAGAAGGTGGTGGGACTGGAAGGCTACGGCATTCACATCGCTGACCGCCTGCCGTTGGTGATCGAACCTAATGAGTTTAATAAAGAATACCTGATCGCCAAGGAAAGCAAAATGGGACACCTGCTGCATTTGCTATAGAAACGAGGTTTTTAAGGTTTAAGGGAGGAAAACATATGCGCGTGGTGGAAGGTAAACTGATAGGGACGGGATTAATAATAGGTATCGTGGTGGCCCGCTTCAACGAGCTGATCGGCAGCAAGCTTCTGGAGGGAGCGAAGGACACGTTTATGCGTCATGACGTGGACCGCCAGAACATAGAGGTCTTCTGGGTGCCGGGGGCGTGGGAGCTTCCTCTGGCGGCCAAGGAACTGGCCCTCTCCGGGAGGTACGACGCGATTGTGGCGCTGGGGGCGGTGATTCGCGGGGACACGCCTCACTTCGACTATGTGGCGGCGGAAATGTCCAAGGGACTGGCCAGCGTGAGCCTGGAACATCGCGTTCCCGTTCTTTTCGGCGTTCTGACCTGTGACACGCTGGAACAGGCCCTGCTCCGCGCGGGCAGCAAGGCGGGCAACAAGGGGGCGGACTGCGCCTGCGGGGCCATTGAAATGGCGAACCTGCTGAAAAACATCCGCCTGGGAGAAAGAAACACCGTGTGAGTTTGGTTTTTTTGTTAGGGAGGTGCTGCGTCTTTTGATCGTCTCCTACAGTCCGGGAATGATTTTTGGCTGTGTGAGCGCGGGTGTTATATGCCTCTGCGTTCAATATTTGGCGAAGCGGTTCTTCGAACCCCGTCAATACAGCTACCTGCGCGACCTGATCCTGGCGGGAACGTGGGTGGTTTTGGCGCTGTGGTATGGTTCACCCCAGTCCCGCTTTATCGTGGGGGCCGCGTTCCTGGCAGGGATCGTGGGGCTGACGGAGAGCTTCTGGCCCAGCGCGCGGGCACGGCTGGGCTACCTCATCATCGGGCTCGCCTGTGCCCGTTTCGTTCCCATTGAGTACATCAGCTTCGTGGACGGGGAATACATCTACTTCAGCCCCGTTATGTCCGTGGTTGTGACCTCCCTGTGGTTTTGGGCCTTTCCCGTCATTTTGCAGCAGCTTGACGGCATTTCGGGGCTTGTGGGATACATGCTGGCCGTGACCTTTTCGTTGATGCTGATCTCCGTGGTGCTGTCCATGAACGGGATGCAGGACGCCTTTTTCATGTCCTTCGCGGGGGTCCTGCTGCTGGGAGCCTTTTGGAGCCGCTTCAGCAACGTCTACCGGCAGGCTGGGAGGGCCATGTCGGCGATGTGGGGCATATTGGCGGCGGGCACGGCGATCCTGGGCGTCAGCAAGGGAATCGTCTTCAGCTCCATGCTCTACTTGTCTCTGGGGCTGTTCGCCATTCCCCTGGCGGAGGCCTCCCTTCACCTGGTAAGCCTGATCCTATCCGATACCCCTCACGGCGCGGAGAGGTTTTACCGCAAGCTGATCCTGCGCGGGCTGGATCATCCCGATGCCGTGCACGTCATAGCGGGCCTTTGCGCTTTTCTGGGGATCGCCTCGGCCCTGTCGCAGTACCCGGAGAGCTACGCCCTTTGGGTTTGGCTGGGCGTTACGGGCCTGGTGGTCCTCGTTTTGTTTGTCCCGCTGTTTTTCAAATACGGGGGCCGCTCCCCCATGTCTCACGAGAAGCCCTGTCTGTGGGGCGTCCGCATCGACAACATGTCCCTCAATTACGCGCTGGCGCGGGCGCGGGGCATGGTTTTATCCCCCAAAGGGACGAGGCTCATCTCGACCGTCAACGCTCTGGGGATGGATAAGGCCGTCCGTGACCCCGAATACCACCACGTCCTTCGCCACTCGGCGATGGTTCTGTCGGACGGGGTGGGGCTCCTGTGGGGGCTGCGCTTCCTGGGCATGCCCATACAGGAACGCGTGACGGGCATCGACTTCGCCGAGCAGCTTTGCCGCATGGCGGCGGTGGAGGGCTGGCCCGTTTACTTCCTGGGCTCCAGGGGCGACACGGCGCTGACCTGCTCCAGGGTTCTGGAGGAACGCTATCCGGGACTCATCGTCGCGGGCGCGCGGAACGGGTACTTCACCATGGACGACCCCTCAATAGCGGAGGCCGTTCTCCGTTCCGGGGCGAAGATCCTCTTTGTGGCCATGGGGATTCCTCGGCAGGAGAAGTGGGTGATCCGCTACACGAACCACCTGAACGGGGTCTTGGCCGTGGGCGTGGGCGGGGCCTTCGACGTCTTATCCGGCCGGCTGAGGCGCGCCCCCCCGGTGATGCAGAAAATAGGGCTGGAATGGCTCTTCCGGCTGTGTCAGGAACCCTTCCGTTGGAAAAAAGACCTGTATCTGACCTCGTTCGTCTTACGCGTGGTGGCAACGCGCCTTGGGCTTTACGACTGGAAGGAGGAAGAGCATTGATGGTCACTACGGTGGGAGAACTGATGAACCGGGACTTGACAGCCGTCATGGAGAACAGCACCATCAACGAGGCCATCGACATTTTTTACCTTCACAACGTGGGGGGGCTGCCGGTGGTGGACGCGAACTGGCGTCTGGTGGGCTTTCTGTCCGAGATCGACATCCTGCGGGCCGCCACGCCTTCCTACCTGGAGGTTCTCACCCAAAGTTCGTTCCTAAGCGGAGAAGAGGAGGAGTTCGCGCGCCAGATGAAAAAGCTGGGCGGCCTCCCCGTGCGGGACTACATGACCAAGTCCCCCACGGCCGTGGAGTCCTACGTGAGCCTGATGTCCATTTCCGACCTGATGATACGGAAGCACCTCCGCCGTCTTCCCGTGGTGGAGGACGGCGTTTTGGTGGGAATTATCGACCGCAGGGTGCTGTGGAACTTTATCATTGAGGGGCAAGGCCGCGATGACGGCTAAACATGAACCCGCAGCCCTCCGCCCCGACCCCCTCGCTGCAGCCCAGGAGAAGCTCGAAGCCATGAGCCGCCGTCTTGCCGGGGACATGGAGGCGCGAAAGACCGAATTCGAGCGGTTCAAGGAGGACACTCTGTGGCGCTTGAACGCCCTTTCCGACCGCACCATTGAAAACGCCCGCGAGGAGGAAAGGGAGGTTGAAGAACGCCTCGCCAGAGACAGAGCGGAGGCGGGCAAGAGGCTCGCCGCCTGGAGAGAACACCTTTTGGAACGGGTCCGCGCTGGGGAACTCGTCGCCGCACTGACGAAGGACGCTTTTGAGCGTCTGCTCCCTCAGATGAGAGAAGGTAACGGTAATGGGCGCTCTGATTAATGGGGTTCTTAGGGGTCTCGGACCCCTAAGCGGGGTGTGGGGCAGGGCCCCGCAAGGGCTTAATCAGCGCTTCCTAGATTCGACAAAGATTGCTGGTTGAAGCCAGTCTTACATCTTCTCCCCTACGAAACGGAGGTTGCCGCGTGATAAAACGCATGGTTCGAGTCGCCATTTGGGGGGTGTGCGGTAAGAAACCCTCGATTGTTGAACGCTTGTACGAACTGGGGGTGTTCCACCTCGACGCTTCCAGCGAGGCCGCCTTGAGCCACCCTTTGCTCCAGCGGCTGAGGGAGCAGAGGGGAAGGGTGCTGGGCCTGATCGAAGTCCTGACCTGGGACGGATGGAAGAGGCTCACCGACGCCTTCGTCGAAAACGTCCGCTACAACCTCTCCGGCGACGCGGAGACGATGATGGCGGAGATCGACAGGAGCCTCTCCCGCATTCACTCGCGCCTGGCGTGGATACAGGAAAGACGAGAAAGCGCGGAGGGCGACTTCGCGGAGCTGCGGAAAGCCCACCTGATCCTGACCCACTCCCGTGCGTTTCTGGAGCAGGAACAGGATTCGCGCGGCGAGGTGGCGATATGGAGCCTGTCGCGCCAGGGACAGCATGCCCTTGTTTCCAAGATAAACGGAGACCTGGACTTCCTGCCCAGCGGTCACGAAAAGCCCTGGTTCCGTCACCACGCCTTCGACCTGAAAGACGGCTCGGCGTTTCTCGTCACCAGCGCCTCCGAGGAAGTACAGCCCAACCTCAAGGCCACCGCTGCCGCTATGGGCGGGGCCCGGTGGGAGCTGCCGCGCCGCTTCGGAAGGGAGTCCCTTTTAGGGGGTGGGGAGCGGATAAAGCGTCTTTTGCGGAATCTGCCCGCGCTGCTGAGAGAGAGCCGGGAGGAGCTTCGCAACCTGGCCGTCCAGTGGGGAGCAAACCTGGCGGCCGTCTACATCCTGCTGAACGAACGCATGGAGCAGCTTCTTATGGAGGTCTCCGCCGAGGAAAACGGGGACTTCTTCCGACTGGAGGGCTGGGTTCCGGCGAACGACCTTGAACGTACCCAAACGGTGCTGAAGGAGGACTTCGGCGACTCCGTCATCCTTCGCTCCCGCGCCCCTGGCCCCGGTGACGGCGTGGTGCCCACCGCTTTGCAGAATCACCCCGTCTTCAAGCCCTTCGAGCTTTTTTTGAAACTCCTGCAAATCCCCCACTACGGGGCCTATGACCCATCCCCACTGATCGGTCTGTTCTTCCCGTTTTTCGCCGGCTGTATGGTGGGGGACATCGGTTACGGCGTGCTGATCCTGTGGCTTGGCTGGTATATGAAGCAGAAGAACTCGGAGGTGCTGCGGGATGTGGGCGTCATCCTTTTGTTCGTGGCGTTTTGGAGCGTCGTCTGGGGTGTTCTGTTTGGCGAGTTCCTCGGGGACGTGGGACACAGACTGCCCTACCTGCGTCTGAGTCCGCTGTGGGTGGACAGGGCCCACGCCGTCCTGCCCGTCATGGCCTTCAGCGTCGTTTTGGGAGGCGCTCACGTGATTCTGGGACTTTTTATCGGCATGATCCAAGGAATACGCGCCCGGCACGCTCACATCTGGATGGAGCGGGCGGGCAGCCTGCTCGTCATCTTTGGCCTGATAGCGGCTTTGGCGCTTCTGCGCGCGGAGCTTCCCTCGTCGTTTTTCTCCGTCCCGGTGGCTTTACTCGCCTTCGGCCTGATTTTCCTGGTGCGGGGCGGCGGCGTCGGCGGAATAATCGAGTCCCTGGGAACCATCGGCAACATCATCAGCTACGTGCGTATCGCCGCCATCGGGCTTTCCTCTGCCATTCTGGCCATGGTCGCCAGTACCTTTGTGGACATCTTCGGGGTCTCCATTCTAGGCCTCTTTATGGCGTTTTCCATCCACCTCCTCAACTTCGTCTTGGCGATAGGGGGCTCCGCCCTGCACGCCGCTCGGCTTCACTACGTGGAGTTTATGGGGAAGTTCTACGAGGAGGGCACGCTCGAATACAAACCGTTTGCGAAAAGGAGGAGGTTGAACAATGGGTGACAAGGCGATTATGGCTTTGGCCGCGGCTCTGGCCGTGGCTGTTCCCGCGTTGGCGACGGCTTACGCCCAGGCGCGTATCGGAAGCGCCGGGATGAGCACCCTTGCTGAGAAGCCGGAGACGTCGGGCAAGATCATCGTTTTGGAGGCCATTCCCGAGACGATGGTGATTTTGGGATTCGTTGTCGCCATCATGATCATCATGAAGATGGCCTGAAGGGCTTTACCGAAAGCCGGACATGGACGAACGGAATTTCGGGGGCGGAAAATCCGCCTTTCCCAGTCTGACGGAGGGGGATGACCTGAGCGGCTTTTGGGCGGCCCTGCTGGCACAGCACAGGGACCGGTGCCTGGCGCTGAAGCGCGTCGTGGACGACGACTTGGCGGACATGATCACGGCGCGCCGCCTGGAGGTGGAGGGTATCGTCCACGGCCTGCGCCGCTCCTGCGCCGCGCGCCTGACCGAGGGCCTGGAAGCCAACCGCCGTGTCGAGGAGCGCCAAAAGAGGGCCTGCGAGGCCGAGGTTCAGGAGGTTTTTTCGGTACTCTTGGAAGACGCGCTGCGCTCGCGGCTGGAGGATTTCCGCCGCTCGCCGGAGTACCGGGACGTGATGGAGGCCCTGGCGGCGGAGGCGCTGAGAGCGCTTCCTTCCCCCTTGGCCGTCTTGGTGGAGAAGGGGGACGGGGGGGTTCTGTCCCCCGGTGGTGTATTTCGGGATATCCGAGAGGAGCTGGAGGGCGTCTGGGGCGGACTTATTTTGGTGGGGGAGGGGCGAGTCGTGGACAACACTTTTCGCACCCGCTGGAGGAGGCTCCGCTCGTCTTTTACCTCCAAACTCGCCGAAAGCCTAGGGGGGCTTGCGTCTCATGAAGGGTTTTGTGTCTAGGGTTTCGGGATCCGTCGTCACCGTGAGAACGGGGGCGCCCGTCCGCCTGTTCGAGGCCGCGCGCGTGGGGCTGGCGGGGTTTCCGGGTGAAACCGCCGGGCTTCGGGGTTTCTGGGGTCCGGACTCCGCGCCTGAGGTGGACGTGGTGCTCTGCGAGAATCCGTCGGGGCTGTCCGTGGATGAGGAGGTCTCTTTCACCGGCGGGCCCCTGAGCGTGGAACTGGGGCCCGGCCTCCTGGGCGATGTGGTGGACGGGCTTGGACGTTCCCTTCGCGGAGACGGCTTTTATCTTGGGGAGGGTGGCGGCGATTCCCTCCCGCAAAACAGAACTTGGCGCTTCACGCCCTCCGCGGCCGTGGGGGACACGGCGCTTCCCGGCGGATTTCTCGGCGCGGCCGCCGAGGGAAGCTGTTTCGTTCACCGCGTTCTGGTCCCGTGTGACGTACCGCGCGCCGCGAAGGGAAACACTGTCGCGTGGATCGCCCCGGAGGGGGATTACGCCGCGTGGGATTGCATCTGCCGCCTGGCGGATGGCACGGAGTTTTCCCTGTCGCGAAGGTGGGCCATCCGGGTACCCAGACCCTTTGCGGCGCGCCTGCCGCTGGATCGTCCCTTTTACACGGGGGTGCGGGGGCTGGACGCGCTCCTGCCCCTGGCGGAGGGCGGCGTCGCTATCCTGCCCGGCGGGCCCGGTACGGGCAAGACCGTCTTGCAGCAGTCCTTGGCAAGGCACTGCCGCGCGGACGTGGTCGTCTGCGTCAACTGCGGAGGGCGAGGCAACGAGACGGCGGAGCTTTTCGAGGATTTTTCCAGTATCCCCGCCCCCGGCGGCGGTTCCCTGATGGAGCGTACCCTGCTGGTCTCCGCCCCCGCCGACGCGCCTCCGGCTATGAGGGAAACGGCGGTCTGCCTGGCCATGACGGCGGCCGAGTTCTACCGCGACATGGGGTACAGCGCCGTGGTGCTGGTGGACTCCGTCTCCCGGTGGGAGGAGGCGTCACGGGAGGTGGAGGCCCATCTCAGCGGGCCGGGGGGGGCCTTCTACGCCCGCCTCGCCCGCCACTGTCAGAGGGCAGGGGCGGTGGAGACATTGGAAGGCCGCCGGGGAGCCGTGACTCTGGTCAACGCTGCGTCACCCAGGGACGGGGACTTTTCCGACCCCGTAACCCAGGCCGCCCTGAGGTTGTCCGGGGCGTTCTGGGGGCTGAATGGGGAATGGGCGCGGGCCCGCTGTTTTCCTGCGCTGGACTGGGAGCGGAACTGGTCGCTTTACGGGGATGCGCTGTCGGGAGTTCTAACCCGCGAGACAGGTGAAGATTGGGCAAAATCTAGAGATTACCTGCTGAGCTTCCTGTCACAGGCGGGAGAGTTATCGGGTCCCGCGCGGCTCCAGACCCTTTCAGATCAGGAACGGTGGCTCCTGTATCATTCTGAGACCTTACAAGACCTTTACCTGCGCCAGAACGCGACGGATCTCAGCGGCGGCCTGTCTTCGGCGCTTCTGCGTTTTTTGAAGGCGCTGGATAGCAAAGTGCAGGAGGCGGGTTTCCCCGACGAAGCATTCACCGTGAGGCCGGAGCTGGCCAGGCTTTTCACCCTGCCAGAGGAGGAGTTTCCTGACAGGGCGCGGGAGTGGCTGGAGCACTTTGCCGGCGCCCTGACCCCTGCCGTGGGGAACTTTTAGGAGGTCGTGCCATGACGTGGCTTTACCGAGAGGGCTCGAAAAAAATAACGGGCGTTTCAGGATCGCTCCTTTTCGCCGAGGCGCGTGGCGCTGGAATCGGCGAGCCGGTCACGGTGGAGACGGACGCGGGGGCGCTCATGGGGCAGGTGCTCCACGTCGAGGGGGCTCTCTGCGCGGTGCAGCTTTTTGACGAGATGGAGAGCCTGGCGCGGGCAACCCTGTGGTTGGAGCGAGGTGTTTTGGAAGTAGGCGTGGGCGATGGATTGCTGGGGCGGGTTCTGGACGGGCGAGGCCGCCCGGTTGGCGAGGGAGTTTCGGGCAGGTCAGGCGGAATTGAAAAATTTGTTTCTCTGTACGGTCCGCGGATCAACCCCGCCCACCGGACGCCTCCAGGAGAGGCTATCGAGACAGGATTGTCCGCGCTGGACTTGATGAGCACCCTGATGCGCGGGCAGAAAATCCTCCTGCTGGCAGGCGCGGGTCTGCCCACCGCCGAGCTGGCGGCCCACGCCGCCGTCCAGGCCACTGTCCGGAGCCGGGAAAACGTCCTTGTTTTCGCCGGTATAGGTATCCCCGCGCGGGATGAGGCTCTTTTTATGGACGCCTTCGAGCGCGGGGGCGTGATGGAGAGTTCTGTGTGCCTGCTGAACCGGGCCGGAGACTCTCCCATGGAGCGTTTTTTAACACCGCGGGCGGCCCTGGCCGTGGCGGAGTATTTCGCTTTCGAGAAGGGGCGCGACGTGTTTGTGGTGGTGACGGACATGCTGAACTACTGCGACGCGCTGCGAGACCTTAACAGAGCCATCTATAAAACCCCAGAAAAAGAATATCCCGCCCGCGTGTACTCCGACCTAGCGGGGATTTACGAGCGGGCGGGCTGCGCTGCGGATCGGCCCGGCAGCGTCACACAGCTTTCCGTGCTTACCCTGCCGGACGACGACCTGTCGCACCCGGCGGCGCTCCTGTCCGCCGCTGTTGCCGACGGGCAGATCATCTTGGACCGCGCGCTCCACGCCCGGGGCGTTTTCCCCCCCGTGGACATCGCGGCCTCTCTGTCACGGCTGATGAACAGGGGCATCGGCCGGGGCCGAACCTTCGACTCACACCGGGACCTGGCTGGGCAGCTCCACGCCGCCTGGGCGAAGGCGATGAAGGTGAAGCGCCTCCCCGCTGGGAGCGTTCTTTCCAGCGTGGAAAGGACTTACATCGACTTTGCCGACGCCTTCGAGTGCCGCTTCCTCAACCAGCGGGTGAGGGAGACCGCTGAACTTCTCTCCGTTGAGCGACGCACGTTCGCCCAGTCCGAGGCGCGGGCCTGGGAGATCTTAAGCAAGCTGCCCCCAGAGGAACTGTACCTCCTGCCCAGCGCCTTGCTGGAGCGTAAGCGGTGGAGTTGACAACCTGACGCTTCACGTATAAAATGCTTTTGGTTTTTATGTCCACGCCGACTTAGCTCAGCAGGTAGAGCACATCCATGGTAAGGATGGGGTCTGCGGTTCAAGTCCGCAAGTCGGCTCCATTAACAGCAAGGGTTCACTGGGTACGTGGGTTGTTCGAAAGGAGGAGCACACGTTTTCGCGGCAGGGAGGGAACGTCTTGGAGTTTCGCTTTTTCAATTTCTTCACGAAAAAAAGAGATGAGAAGACGGAGAAGCTGAGACGCTCTATCGCATTTGACGTGCAAAAAATCTCCTCGGAAATGTCTGCGCGGGAAAAATCTTTACTGGAAAAATACTTTTCCAGCGTGACGGAGCATTTTGTCAATTTTGAGGGGCTTTTTGCCGAGGTGGATAACCGTCTTTCGAAGCTGGAAGTGGATCACCTTTCTAATTTTGAGAACCTTCTCACAAATGTGGACGGCCGCCTCTCGAAGCTGGAGGAGGACTCGCGCCAGGCCGCGAGACAGGAGCGCCGCCGCCAGACGGCTCTTGAGTCCCTTTTCGAACAGCAGCAAAAGATCCTCGAAATTCTGGAACGCCCGCAAATGTCCCCGCCCCTGGAGGCTCTTATGGCCCTGGCGGAGAATTTCGCTTTGGCGTGGAAAAGCCCTCGCACGCCCGCCATTGACGTCCTTTACGGCAAACTCACCGAGCTGATGGAGTGTTTCGGCCTGTCCCTGGTGGAAGAAACGAGCGTCGGTTTCGATCCGGAAATTCACGAAGCATGCGGCACGGGTTTCGATCCCTTTTATCCCGAAAATACCGTCTTGGAGATCGTAAGCCCAGGCTTTTTGCTGAATGGCAAGGTGCTGCGCTGCGCCATAGTCATCGTCAACCGGCAGGGGGCGGCTCGTGTGGAAGAACCACTTATGGCGTCTGGTAAAAACCAATTCGCCGAGTTTGAGCCCAGCGAGGAACCCAAGGGGGACGCGCCGGAAGAGCTGCCCGCAGAGCCCAGCGAAAGCTCCGGCTGGACCACGCCGGAAGAATTTCTTATAACGCCCAATGAAACTCGGTTCAGCGAGTTGGGAGTCAGTGACCTCAGCCGCGCCGCGTTGGAGGAGCCGCCTGCGGCGTCCAACGAGACTTGTTTCAAAAGGAGCGAGATGGAAGAGAGCGAGATGGGAAAGCCCAGTGAAGCGGGAGAACCACCCCTAGCCCTTGACGAAACCCGATTCAGCGAGCTGGGTGAGGCCGGGAAATCAAGCGAGGAGGACAATGACCATGTTTGAGTCAGCTTACGACACGCTGCGCGTCGGGCGCGACGCGACCCAGGAAGAAGCGCGCAAGGCCTACATAACCCTCGTGCGCCGCTACCCTCCGGAGCATTTCCCGGACAAGTTCGCCTCCGTCCGCCGTGCCTACCAGTGCGTGACCCTCGACGAGAATTTCATCGAGGAGTTTTTCCCCGCAATCAGGAAAGACAGCACCCCCATCGAACTGGCGGGGCGTTTGTGGGGAGATCGGAAAGAGCTGAAACCTGAGGGGGAATTTAACGCCTTGGACTTCGCCCCCCTCTTGGTGAGGGAAACCGCGCGCCAGGAGTTGGATGAGTTTCTTTCCGAGGCAGCTCAAAATATAGAATGGAAAATTGAAATGATGGAAGATTGAAATAATGGAAGAGGAGACCAAGGATTATGGGAGAAATTTACGGCATTGACCTGGGGACGACCAATTCCTGCATTTCTGTCTTGAAGGAGGGAAAACCGCACACAATACCCGTGGACGGCAGCGGTATTGTGCCATCGGTGGTGAGCTTCGACGGAAAAGAAATATTGGTCGGACGCAAAGCTTGGAACCGCGCCGCGGCTTTTCCTGAGGAAAGCATACGCTCCGTAAAGCGCCTGATGGGCACGGTGGAAAAGCTGACTCTGGGCAAAAACAACTACGACCCCGAGGACATCTCCGCGATGATCCTGCGTTATCTCTGTGACGAGGCGCGCGATCTGGAGGGATGCCAGGTGGAGCGGGTGGTGATCACCGTGCCGGCCTATTTCAGTGACGCCCAGCGCCGAGCCACGGTGGAGGCTGGCAAGCGAGCGGGCCTGACCGTGGAGCGCATCATCAACGAACCCACGGCGGCGGCGCTTTTTTATGACCACGTGTCTGTTGTCGCGGAAGGGGCGGTGGATGCGAAAGAAAACGCGGGCGAGGACATCCACGCCCTGGTCTACGACCTGGGGGGCGGAACCTTTGATGTGTCCGTGCTGCGGATAGGGGAGATCATCGAGGTTCTCGCCAGCACGGGCGACACGTACCTGGGCGGCGACGACTTCGACAAGCGTCTGGTGGTGCGCGTGCTCCAACAAATCAAGGACACGGAGGGGCTGGACTTGACGGATCACGTTCCGGCTCTGGCGCGCCTCAGTCTCGTGGCGGAGCGGGCTAAAATTGCCCTTTCCAACAAAGCGCTGGTGCGCATCCAGGAAGCTTACATCCCGGCGCCTAAGGGGAAGAGCTGCTCCGTTTCCATGGAGTTCTCGAGGGAGGAGTTCGAGACTCTGACTAAAGACTTAGTGGACCGCACCTTCGTTTCCGTCGAAAAAGCCATGGAGGAAGCCAACCTGACTCCCGACAAGATCGACAAAGTGCTGCTGGTTGGCGGAATGACCCGTATGCCTGTCATATCGGCGCGGCTTGAGCAAATTTTCGGCGCCGCGCGGCTTCCCGCCGTGGATCCCGACCTCAGCGTTGCCAATGGGGCGGCCATTCAGGGGGGAATTATATCGGGCGAGAACTGCGAGCAGATTCTGGTGGACGTGACACCGCACACGCTTAGCCTGGAAACCCTTTCTCACAGCGATGACCTACTGTACGAGTGCATCCCCATCATCCCGCGCAACACTCAGATACCCGTCACGCGAGCGCGCACGTTCTTGACGACCGCGTACCATCAAAAGGCGGCCGAACTCAAGGTCTATCAAGGAGAGTCTCGGGACCCCAAAGAAAACACGCTGATCGGCAAAACCATGCTGGAGCTGGCTTCAGCCGAGGCCCACTGCCCCATTCTTGTGGAATATTCCTACGATTTGAACGGCATGGTGCGTCTGGTGGCCGAGCAGAAAGGCTACAGCCGGAAGACCGAGGTCCGCATTGACAGCCGTAACCCTCAGCTCTTTGCCTCTCAGGAGCTGGAAGAACTCGAAGACGAGGAAGAGAACGGAGAGAAGGGAGAGAACCGAACGGCCGTGAACTTCGTCACGCGGCGAGCCCGTGCTTTGATCGAAAAAATGGAGGAAGGGGAGCGGCGGCAGGCCCTTTTCAACCTTCTGGAGAGCTACGGAAAGGCCTTACGAGAGGAGAGTGACGACGTCGATCGCGTTGAGGACCAGCTTCTGTCCTTTATTGAAGAGTGAAGGACTCCGCCGCCCCGACCAGGCACACCGCAAATGTCGAAGAAGGATAAAAAAAAATCACGGCAAAATCCCTCCTTGAGGGAGCGACTGGAGAAGCACTGGAACAACAAGAACTGGGTTGCTTTCACGTTGCTTTTCACGAGGGATAAGGAGGCGTCAATGCGGACGCCTTGGGTTTCTCGCTGGGGTGATGCGCTCTACAATCACCTGACGGCGGTGCTTTTTGTCGATAAGAACTTTCAGAACGCGGAAGAGCTTCTTACCCTGATCCGTTCGGAGGACAAGGTCTCGTTTTCCCCATGGCTTCACGACTGCGCGGACGTGACCTCGGATTATTTAAACGCCCGCAAAAGTGGGCAAGCTGTGCTTTCTCCTCTTCGCGATGAGCCACGGCTGCCGCCTTCTTACGTCGTTTTGCGCAAGGGGCTTTCGTCTCTCGCCACCCCCAAGACAAAGGCGCGAAAGGAGGAGAAGGGCGCAGGGCTTCTCTTACTGGACAAACTGGCGGCGCAGTACGAAAAGTTGGCGCGGGCCAAAACGGTAATGCCGTACACCACGTGGCTCAAGATCGCGGATCGTCTCGAGGAAATCACTCAGAGAACGGATTTCGCCGATACGCTGCGTGCAGTTCGGGCTATTGTGGCTCTTGTCCGAGAGATATTCCACAAAGGCAAGGGAGAAAACGCCCTGCGTGACGTCAATGACCTCGCCGAACACCCGCTTTTTCGCGCTATTCCCGGCGGGCAGACCCATCCAAGCGTGGCGGCGCTGTGGGATTTTTTCTGCCAGGCGGGCCGGCGAAAGTACGGCGAGGAGTGGGGCAGCACCGCCCGTGTCCTGCAATTTTCCTTCATGGAGAGTAAGCCGGAGACGAATCAGCTTAAAATTCTCTACGATCGCCTGATGAAAAAAGACAAAGACCTCTCCGTGCATGAACTGCTGCGGGATGTGATGAACTCCGCGCACTGGACGGAGCAAGAGTTGTATATTCTCAGCACGTTGTACATCATAGACTTTGAAGTTCATGAAGCTGATGCCCCGACGTTCGAGCAATTTCTCAAGTCGCTGGAAACGCTGGGACAAATCGGCCGAAAGTGGCGTCCTCAAGCCCCATGGCCTGCGGGAGTCCGAAGATATTTCGAGAACCTGGTTTTCCAAATTCCGCCGCGCCTGCTTCTCCCCATCGTTCAGATGGACTTACCTTACGAGACGATGAGCATTTTGACACTTGTGCGCCTCGCCTTGATGAACGACAGCGCCAGCACGGAAAAGGTGAAGAAATCCATCGCTTCCCTCTTGCCGCTGCGTCTTACGGAAAGAGAAAACGGGCTCCTGGCAGGTTTTTTTCTGGAGGAGTGCCCGTCACGCCGAAACTTGAGGGTCGTGAGGTCGCTTCTTACTCAAGCCGGATACGCAGCGCTTTTGGCAAAGTGGGTTAACGTGGCCGTCGAAGAGGGAGAGGCGGACTCCCTGGACGGCGTTCCTTCCTCCCGTCAAGCCTGGGGAAAGATAAGTCAAGAACTGATGGAAGAGCTGGCCACCCTGCCCCCCGACAGCCCGGAGGGTTGTCTGTGCCGCCTGCGCGTTGGCGTGAAGCCCCTGTGTCTTTCAAACGACGCCGAGAAGGTGGAGGCGTTCTTCCAAGTTCTTCCGGCCAACTCCATTTTGGGGATGGGGCTTCTTCCATCACTTTTAACCTGGCCGGAAGTAGACCCGGCTTTTATCGTCCGCTTGTTTGAAAAAATCTTCGTATATCAGAAAGATCAGAGCGATGGAGGTGATTATCTCTGCTCTTTAGCAGAGCTGATAGAGCGCATGAAGAACAAAGTCAACCAAAAGGCCGTGGCCGCGAAGATGTGCGAGCTGCTGACTAAGTGGCGCGTCAAAAACAAAAACGCGTCTTTTCGTGAAGCTGTGGAACTTTTGGAAACCCTTGCCGAGCTGCGCCAACCGGCCTCCAAGCTAAAAGGGAAAAAAACGGCGTCCCGTGAGGCGGAAATTTCCTCCTTCAAAAAGATGTGGAATTCTTTTTTCAAGGCCATGAAAAAGCGGGGGCAGTTTCCCTTTGACGATGAATAGCGAAAGAAGCCGTTCCAGCCTGTGACCATCTCTGAGCTTGTTTTTTCGTCTTGGCGCTCCACTTCGCCTGGGGCTTTGCGTTGCCTTGCTTTGCGGTATACATCCCCGTCCTTGACAATTCCCAGTGCCTCTTGAGCAGAGCCGCCCTCACTTGGACGACCCTGTTCTTTTACGTTTTCTTGGCTTTGAGTTCTTCCAGAAGCGTCACTCCGTTGCTTTCACGTGCCCGAAGGGCTATCGGGTCAAGGGGCTTGCCCCTTGAGCCAAATTCGGGCTTGAGAATTGCCTCTAATATAATGTAAAATTTAGGGGTTGGGGTGACAATGCTTTTTAAGAAGCATTTTTCTTCAACTTTCGCCCGCGGACCAAACCGCGTTGCAATATATTCCGTGCCTTCCGCTCGCGGGAGGACAGAAGAGGAGTGACACACCGTCATGCAGCTTTCCATATTCTACCTGATACTGGCCGCGGCCTGCGGCGCCGGTATCGGATTCCTGGTTTCAAGGTCCATAGACAACACCCGCGTCACCAGCGCCAGGAACCAAGCCATCGTCATCTTGAGAGAGGCGGCCGAGTCGGGTGAACGTCTTAAAAAAGAACGCCTCACCGAGGCTAAAGACGAAATTTTCAAGTTTCGTCAGGACGCGGAAAGGGATATCAAGGAGCGGCGCGGCGAGTTGCAGCGTGCAGAGCGGAAGCTCGAACAAAAGGAAGAAAACCTTGATCGTAAGCTGGACAAGGTCAGCCACAAGGAGGATGAACTTCGGCGAAAGCATGAGGATTTGGAGCAGCGCTCCGCCGAGGTTGAGTCCGTTATGAGGCAGCAGGTGGCCCGCCTGGAGGAGATAGCGGGCATGACCCGAGACGAGGCCCGCGAGGTTCTGCTGAGGAAGACCGAGGAGGAGGCGCAGTACGCTATTGGACTGCGGTTGAAAGAACTGGAGGAGAAGGCCAAGCGCGAGGCCGACCGCAAGGCGCGCGACATCATCATAACCGCCGTCCAGCGCTGCGCCGTGGAGCATTCCTCCGACGCGACGGTCAGCGTTGTCCCTCTGCCTACGGATGACATGAAAGGCCGCATTATCGGGCGGGAGGGCCGCAACATCCGCGCCTTCGAAACCCTCACCGGCGTGGACCTCATCGTTGATGACACCCCGGAAGCCGTAACCCTCAGCAGCTTCGACCCCGTACGAAGGGAGATCGCCCGCCTGTCCCTCGAACGCCTGATCCTGGACGGGCGCATTCACCCGGCTCGGATCGAGGAATTGATCGAGAAAGCCGCGCGGGACGTCGAGGAGCAGATCGTGGAGGCGGGCGAGGCTGCCCTCCTCGAAACAGGCATAAAAAACATGCACTCCGAGCTGATCCGGACCCTGGGTCAGCTGAAATTTCGCTTCAGCTACGGGCAAAATGCGCTTTCTCACAGCCTGGAAGTGGCTTACATTTCGGGAATCATCGCCGCGGAGTTGGGTGTGGACGAGGAATTAGCGCGCCGCGCAGGGCTCCTGCACGACCTGGGCAAAGCCGTGGACCACCAGGTGGAGGGCCCTCACGCCGCCATCGGCGCGGACCTGGCCAAGCGATTCGGCGAGCGCCCTGACATCGTCAACGCCATAGCCTCCCACCACGAAAACGCGGAGATGAAGACCATCTACGACGTCATCGTGGCCAGTGCCGACGCCATCAGCGCCTCCCGGCCCGGGGCGCGGCGGGAGAGCCTCGACGCCTACATCAAGCGCCTTGAAAAGCTGGAAGAACTGGCTCAGACCTTCAGCGGCGTTAGTAAGGCCTACGCCATTCAGGCCGGGCGCGAGGTGCGGGTGGTGGTTGCTCCCAACAACACCGACGACGGCGCCGTCCACAAGCTGGCCTACGACATCGCTCGGAAAATCGAGGAAGAAATGAAGTATCCCGGCCAGATCAAAGTCACCGTTTCGCGGGAAATGCGCGCGTCGGAGTACGCGAAGTAACCCATGCGCGTTTTGTTCGTGGGAGACGTGGTGGGGCGTCCGGGCCGTTCCGCCCTGGCCGGGGTGCTTCCCACCCTGAGCGCTCAGTGGGGGGGCTTTGATTTTGTCGTTGTCAACTGCGAAAACGCCGCCGCCGGAAAGGGCATGACCGACAAGGTCATGGAAGAACTCTTCGCTATGGGCGTGCACGGCATGACCTCTGGCAACCACATCTGGGACAAAAGCGTTTTTTACCCTTCTCTGGCCTCAGAGCCCCGCGTTATCCGCCCCGCGAACTCCGCTCCCGGCTGTCCGGGCGCGGGGCATACCCTCTTGGAGCGCGGCGGGAGGAAGCTGCGCTTATTGAACCTTCAGGGGCGCGTGTTCATGCCCCCCGTGGACTGTCCTTTTCGGACGGCGGACGCGGCGCTCGAAAGCTTCGGGGAGTGCGGCGTCCCCGTGTTGGCGGACTTTCACGCCGAGGCCACCTCCGAGAAGAAAGCCCTGGCCCTTTACCTGGACGGACGGGCTGCCGCGCTGGTGGGAACGCATACCCACGTTCAGACCGCCGACGAGCAGATTCTGCCTGGCGGCACGGCCTACATCTCCGACGTGGGAATGACGGGAGGGCACGGCGGCGTTATCGGCGTGCGGGCGGAGGACGTTATGCCCCGCTACCTGACCGGCCTCCCGGTCAAGTTCGAGGTATGCGAGGCCAACCCTCACGTCAACGCCGTCGTGATCGACATCGATGACGAAACAGGCCGTGCTGCGAACATCGTCAGGATCAACGAGAGGACGGCATGAACCCCCGCTGGAACGGCTCTCTTTCTCGCTCTCTGCGTCGCAGTGTCGGGCGGGCTTTGGGGGATTTTTCAATGCTCGTCCCTGGCGACCGGGTGCTGCTGGGGCTTTCTGGAGGGAAGGACAGCCTGGTGCTGCTTCACGCGCTGTCGGAGTTTCGCCGCTGCAGCCCCGTCCGCTTCAGCCTGGCGGCCTGTACCATGGCCCTCACCGACATGGACGCGGCGCGTCTGGGGGATTTGGAGGACTACTGCCGCGTTCGGGAGGTTCCTTATACCGTTTTGCGGTTTCCTATCATCGAGATCATCGAGAGCCGGAACGAGCGTTCGCCGTGCAGTTTCTGCGCGAAACTGAGGCGAGGAACGCTGAACTCCCAGGCGCGCGAGGGCGGTTTCAACAAACTGGCGTTGGGTCACAGCTTGGACGACGCCGTGGAGACCTTTTTCATGAACCTGTTCCACACCGGGCGCGCGAAAAGTTTCCAGCCGAAGTTTTTGCAAGACCGAACGAACATCGAGGTGATCCGCCCTATGGTGTACACCGCCGAGGCCGCTGTTCTGGCGGAGGCCCGCCGGCTGGAACTCCCTATCCTCGCCTCCGCCTGCCCCTACGCTGGGAAGACGGAGCGTCAGCACGTAAAGGAAACCCTTGCTGCCCTGAAAACCTGTTATCCCGACCTCTTCCCCAATACCCTCACCGCCCTCACGACACTTTCCTCGTCGGACCGCTGGCCAAAGGGAAAGACCGATTAATGGGGCTTTTAGGGGTGTGGGGGAAGATACCCAGAAGTCCCCTATCCGGAGGAACAGCCGAAGCCTGTCATGCCCCTGCAGCGCCCGGAACCCCTCCCCACAGACCCCTTTGCCATACGGTTGCAAGATGACATCAACACCAGTGGGAAGCTTACGCCAGTGGGCATGAAGAGGCTTGCGAGAGCAAAAGCCATACTAATGAAAGACGACCCGGAAAACTGGGCCAAATACCTGGAAGGCGGCTTCGCTGAGGTATACAAGGAGTTTCCGGAGAAGTTCGACGAACAGGCCCGGCGGGATGAACTCTTTACCAGCATGACCGGGGAGAGCGGGAATCTTTTTGAATCTGACGCCGCGAACCAGGCGGTGGAGGTGGCCAGGGGGGCTAAAGCAGTTTTGCAAGAAACCCTCTTCCCCTGGGCGCGGGGCAGTCTCGAAGGAGGAGCGGCTTTCTTCGATTTGAGCTATAACGTGCTAAATTTTGCGGACAATTGGGCAGAATTTGACGCTCTCCCTGATGGTTTGAGTTTCCAGCAAGCGTTGTTAGAGAAGACTCCATGGTTGGCTGGGGACACGATTATAAGCGACGCCGCTCAAACCTTGGGCAAATTCTGGGCAGGAGGGAAACTATTAGGTTTCTTGGCCGCAAATACCGCAAAAACCGTAGGTTTAGGCAAAGCAGTGCAGGCGACAGCTAAATTTCAGCAGGCTCACCCGGTGGTTTTTGAAATGCTGAAGAGCCAGCCGGTTAACCAAATAGTTACAGACCCTCACGGCGGCACTATTTTTAACTGGCTGGGCTCAATTGTGCCTAGTTTACAAGGCCCCCTGCTTCAATATCTTTCGATTAACGGTGATGAGTCAGAATGGGAGGCGCGATTAAAATCAGCCGCCGCAAACGGCGCTCTTGACCTTGTGCTTCAGCCAGTGTTATATTATGGAAGCAAATGGTTAAAGGGTGAATTGGCCCGTACAAAATCTCCTTCTCCTCCCTCCTCTCCTCCCTCTTCACCCTCTACTACCAGTGCCAGTGCGCATGAAGCGGCTCAAAAGGAAATGCGGCGGCAGTTTGAAGAGGCCGTAGAAGAGGCCGCGAAACAAGTTGACGACACGATAAAAAGCCAAACAGACGAGATACTTGACGCGGCGGCTTCAGGGAAAGGGCAGGGGAAAGGAGGAGGGGCGGACAATGGACAACGTATTGGCACAAGTGCTGGAGAAAATAATGTTGGGCGTGGTCAACCAAATGGAACCGAGACCGGACATAAGGAAGTCCCCGGTGTTCCTAGGAATAGTACTTCTCGTCTTAATAGGGGTGTTGGTGAGGCTGATATACCAGCATCTCCAAGCAATAGAAATCCTGTAGACACACCACCCGGAGGTATACCACCAAGAGGCGCACCATCACCCACCCCCGGGACAGAACTCTACTGGCACAAGGACGCGGCGGGGAACTGGTCGCTGAGGGAGAGGCCGGTTAAAGGCGGAACGGTAGAATTATCACAAAGAGGGGACTCGGTGAGGGTTCCTCTTAACGGA
>JAITGX010000004.1 GCA_031280275.1 Synergistaceae bacterium | reverse complement strand
CTCAGGTGATACAATTTCGTCGTCTGGTCAAAACGTTCACCAGCGTAGAGGTAATCGTTCTCCGTCACGCCTGTCCGGAACGTAATTTCTCCCCAGGCGTCGAAGTTCCAGGTGTCCGTGATGAAGTTCGTTTCATTCGCCAGCATCCGTACAGAACCATGACCGTCAAACAGATAATAAGACTTCACGCCTGCGCGGTTCATGTTAATTAGGGTATCCCCGCCGCGGGTATAAAAAACCTGGAGCGCGCCAGCACCGTTGGTTTCGGCCGCCACGTGGGATATCCAGTTGTTCGTGTCCACCAGATACTTAACCGTATTCAGTTCCCTGGATTTCCTGATGCGGTTACCCTTCCAGTCGTACCCGTACTCTTCGACCGCCACATTAGCACCTTCCTGGATCGTGGCGCGGCTCAGGCGGTTGAATTCGTCGTACGTATACGTCGTCGTACGCGCGCCCTCGTTTTTCTTCGTGCGGTTGCCGTTCAGGTCGTACTGGTAGGTAATGCCCGTTTCAGCCGTCAGCTGATTCAGGTTGTTGTAAGTGTAGTTCGTGACCATACCGTCAACGGTTTTCGAGGTGCGGTTGCTGGCGGCGTCGTAGGAGTATGCCGTGCTTTTGGTCACTCCGTTTTCCGTGACGTTTTCGCCGGTCAGGCGGTACAGCGCGTCGTAGGTGTAAGCCACCGTACGGCTGCCGGACTCCTGCACATTCAGCCGCTCGCCCGCGCTGCCCACGGTGTAGACATACTCGCGGACAAGGGCGTTGGCGCTGTTCGTTATCCGCTCGCCGATCAGCGCATTTACGGCGTTGTACGTATAAACCGTCGTCATGCCGTTGGAGTACGCGACTTTGGTCAGGCTGCCGTTGGCGTCGTACTCGTAATTTGTGACCGCGCCGTCTTTGTCCGTAACCGTTTTCAGCCGACCCAGGACGTCATAGGCAGAAGCCGTGCTCCCGTATGGCGTGGTGAGTTTTTTGATACGGCCGGCAGCGTCATATTCATATGACAGGATTGAGCCGTCCGGTTTTTGTTCGGACGTCAGACGGTTGACGATATCGTACGTATAGCGGGTCACCCCGTTAGCGTCCGTAACGGTTTCGATCTGACCTGCCGCGTTCCAGGTAAACGCCACCGTTTTGCTTCCAACTGTAATTTGTCTCAGGCGATCGTTTGCATCATAGGTAAAGGAGGTTTGAACCCCTGAAAAATCCTTGGCAGACTCCAAGTTTCCACGGCTGTTGTAACTGTTGATTTTTTCCCTCCCAGCCGCGTTCGTGGTTTTGACAAGCCGCGCCCGGTCGTCGTATTCGTAGGTGGTTTTGTTGCCCGCTGGGTCGGTCACGGAGGTCAGTTCGCCCACAGTGTTGTAGCGGTAGACCCATTGGTTGTTCAGCGCGTCGGTGACGCCGGTGAGGCGGTCAAGCCCGTCATATTGATATGTGGTTGTCTGCCCGTTCTGGGCGGTCTGGCTGATGATTCTGCCTCGCGCGTCATATGCGGTTGTCATCGTGCTGCCGTTAGCCATGATGACTTTTGTGCGGTTGCCGTTCAGATCATACTCAAATTTCGTGATGCTGCCTCTTGGGTCTTTGACCTCGGTCAGCTGCGATTTATTGTTGTAAGTAAACACTGTTTTGCTGCCCAGTGCGTCGGTGATGAAGGTGTTGCGGTCGATGCTGTCGTATGCGTAGGTAGTCGCCGCCCCCGCCCTGTCCGTCTTCATCGTCACGCGGTTTTTCGCGTCATACGTGAAGCTTTCGGACGTGCCGTCTTTGTACGTTTTGGTCAGCAGATTACCGACGTTGTCATACGTCATTGTGAAGACCTGTCCGTAGCGGTCGGTCGCTTCGATGTTGCGGTTTTCGGCATCATAGTCGAAGGACTCGAAGGTGCTGTCGAAGTAATTGATCTTTTTCAGATTGCCGAAAACATCGTATTCGAAAGCCGTTCTGCGCCCGGAAGAATCGGTCACAGCCGTCTTGCTGCCGACAGCGTCGTATTCAATGCTGACAAACGTGCCGTCCGGGTAGATTATTTTGGTCACGTGACCGTACACATCGTGCTGATAGGTCTCGGTCAGCGTCTTATTTACGCCGCTTTCGCCGGTGCGCGTGAGGGTTTTGGAGAGCGCGTTTCCGTCGGCGTCATAGGTGAACGTGGCCGTCTCCCCAGCGCCGTTGGTGGTTGACAGCACATTGCCGTTGGCGTCATACGTAAACTGCATAACAGTTCCGATACCGTCCGAAATGCTGTTCAGCCGGCCGTTGCCCAAGTATTCGTAATTCTTGGCATTGCCCAGCGCGTCGGTTATTCTCGTTGTATCTCCAAATTGATTGCAGGCGAATTCAGCCTGCTTCACGCCAAAAGCATGAACTGTCATAAGCTCATTCTTAGTACTGTAACCGTTTTCTACTTTGAGCCCCAGCGCGTTTATCATGGACAGCAAACGGCCGTCCTGAGAATAGCTGTACTGCGTCGTATGCCCGAGGGCGTCGGTGGTTGTCGCCAGCCGTCCGTTTGCGTCATATGTGTGCGTGGTCGTGTGTCCGTTCCCGTCAGTTACGGAGAGCACATTGCCGCGCGTATCGTAGACATAGAGCGTCGTGCTGCCGAGACGATCCGTCACTTCTGTTCTGCGGCCGTCAATGTCATGGTCATAGAAAATTCGGCTGCCATTGGCGTCGACTGTCGAAACCAGGCGGCCGTCGTTGTCGTACTCGTTGCGGGCAACTCTCACGCCGCGGGGGTCTGTGATATCCGTCAGAAAATGCGCGTCGTCATAGCTGAATTCTGTCTCGTACCCGCCGATGTCCGTTACTGAAATAAGGTCTTCATTGTTGTCATAGTGGTACGAGACAAAATGCCCGGTCGGGCCGCTGATCTTCGTAACCCGATTTTGCCCGTCGCGTTCAAAAACAATGGACTTTCCATCCGAATGCGTCACGCTGTCATTCGTAAACGTGATGACGTCGCCGTTTGTGCTGTTAATGCGCTCCAGGCCCGTTACGTCGTCGAAGATATAAACGGTTCCGTCCAATGTGGTCAGTTTATACTGTTTGGGGTTATAGGGCCTGAAATCGTAATCATAAATTTGACCCTGTTGAATCAATAAATCTGTAGACTGCCCTAATGGTTCAAGACTCGATTTACTGCCATTTGTGGTTACATAATATGCCTGTACCCACTGGAGCGGGTACACCGTCTGACTGGAGGGGTTGAACCTCAGCGCAAATTTGTCCGTTTTTCCGTTACCCCAGTGAATAACAACTTCATGGGGTTTTTCTTCCACCAGCGTGTAGGTTTTCATCCATCCGCTGGTTACATTCAGTTTCCAATTGCTGCCTGGCGTGCCGTTTTCAGACAGAGTGGCTTTGGACAGCTTCATATCCCAGCCGTAGCTGAAGTTGCCTCTTACATCTTTCACACGGCTGTCATAGGTTCGGGTGACCGAGAGAGGAAAGCCGTAGATCGGGATATCCATGTCGATGAAGCTCATGGAGAAGTTGCCTACCTTCAATTCTCCTTCCACGGAGACAGTCAGTTCTCTTGTAATTGAGGCGCTGCTGGTTTCCGCGGTGAGCAAAATGGTGTAATGTCCGTTTGGCAGCAAGGTCGGGTCGAACACGCCCAAAACACCGCTGCTTATCTGCTGCGTGCTTTCCTTGAATACGGTGTATTCAACCGGCTTGTAATTCGGGTCATCTCCGTTGCGCTGCTGCACCGGCGCGTAGGCAAGGGTGTATTTTGTCATGCCATTAACAGCGACAGTGCCGGCGATATTTGTCGGCGCGGTCACAACGGACCTGTCGCCCGGCGCAGTGATAACAACCGTGTCTGCTATAGCCGCCGTTGTCTGGACGGCATTATTCTGAGATGAAAAAACATTCGTATTGAGGAACGCATACTGTGTTTGTCTGGGAAGCAGGCTGATGTTTCTTTCACTCGCGAAAGCGGTGAGCGGCACTGTTTGAAAAACCACAGTGAAAATGAGCAAGAGTGCTGTGAGTTTTCTGACGTTATACTTCATAGGTATCTTCTTGTTTTTATTCATTAGGGAAGCACTGATTAAAGGGGTTCTTAGGAGCCTGAGGCCCCTTGGGGTCTGAGACCCTAAGCGGGGCGTGGGGCAGAGCCCCGCAAGGGCTTAATCAGCGCTTCCGCGCGGAAGGATGACCGTCCAACTACCGTCCAACTAATGAACGGCCTCCTACCCGATTACCTCAGAATTTAAAAGCGACCTTAAGATCTCCGTGACGCCCCGATGCGTAATCAAAAGCCCGCTCCCATTCCTCCAGCGCGAACGTCTTGGAAACCACGCCGTTTGTCTTGAGCTTGCCGTTAGCCATGTTTTCGATTACGAACGGGAAACAGTACGGCGACAGATGAGAACCGAGCACGTCCAGCTCTTTGCGGTCGCCGATGATCGACCAGTCGACGCTCGTTTCCCCAGAGAACACGGAAAACTCCACGAAGCGCCCCAGCTTGCGGATCGCGCTGAGCCCCTGGACAACCGACGGCGTGTGTCCCGTCGCCTCAATGTAAACGTCACAGCCGTAGCCGTTCGTGAGTTCCTTGATCTTCTTCACGGCGTCCTCTTCGCCGGGGTTGATAACCAGGTCGGCTCCAAATTCGCGCGCCTTTTCAAGACGGTTGTTCACCATGTCGAGCACGATGAGCATTCCGGGGTTTCTGAGACGGGCGTAGGTCACCATTCCAAGGCCGAGGGTACCCGCGCCTGCTATCACCATCACCTCGTCGCTCTGGACGTTCGCGCGGTCAACGGCGTGTTTGGAGCAGCCATAAGGCTCGATCAGAAGGGCCGCTTCAAGGGGCATGTCCTTGGGGACTTTATGAACGTGACACGTCTTGGGGTAACGGACGTACTCAGCCATGCCGCCGTTGTTCTCTTCCTGAAAGCCAAAGATATTGTGAGGCTCGCACATCCAATACTGCCCTCTTTTACAGAAACGGCACTCGCCGCAGGGCACGATCTGATCGGCCGTCACCCTATCGCCCAGGGCAAACCCCTTCACGCTGGCGCCCGTCTCGACGATTGTGCCCAGAAATTCGTGCCCTGGAATAAAAGGCGGTTTCACCCATGCGGGCTGTACCTTGTCCCCCCAGTACATGGCAGCCCCATGGGAACACTTCAAGTCGCTGACACATACACCGCAGCCCTCGGTCTTGATGATAACGTCGTCCGGCCCGCACTTCGGGGTTGGGAAATCCGTTACCAGTTTGTAATCCTCCTTGCTGTACGCCACAAGCGCTTTCATTTTTTCAGGAATTGCCATTTCGCGTCTACCTGCCTTTCCTTAACCGAGCCGCTTTCCAGTGGCCGGATCGAACAAGTGCGTCTTTTCGGCCTTGAACTCAAGCCGCACCGGCTGTCCCTTTTCGTACCACACGTCTCCCGGCGTCGTCATGTTGAGGAGGCCGTCGCCGACCCTCACGCTCATTCTGCGTTCATCACCTAGGTTCTCGTATATCGCTATCGGCGCCTCGCTGCCCATGGTGAGGCCGTCGGCCACCATGACGTCAACCGGACGCACTCCTAACGTGACGCGCTGCCCCTCGGACACGATCCCGTGGTACCGGGACGGAACCTCTATCCGCAGCTCACTGCCGGGAAACGTGAACAAAAACCCCCTATCGGCGCGCGCTATCACCGACGAAAGCAGGTTCATGGGAGGTTCCCCTATGAACCCGGCGACAAATTCGTTCGCTGGGTTGTCGTACACCTCCAAAGGTTCCCCCATTTGCTGAAGGTTCCCGTCCTTCATGATGACGATGCGGTCAGCAAGGCTCATGGCTTCCATTTGGTCGTGGGTCACGATGATCGTGGTGCACTTGATCTCGTGGTGCATTCGCTTGATTTCGTGCCTGAGCTGCTGGCGCATCTTTCCGTCGAGGTGACTCAGAGGCTCGTCCAGGAGCAGCAGGCCCGGCCTCCGAACAATCGCTCTCGCTATGTTGACCCGCTGTTTTTGGCCGCCGGAGAGCGCTGACGGTTTCATATCCAACAGCTCCTCAACTTTCAGCAAGGGCGCCACGTAGTCGATTGCTTTCTTTATCTCCGCGTCCGGCTTGTCCTTCGCCCTCATGTTGAATGCCAGGTTTTCGTAAACAGTGAGAGGGGGGTACAGTGCGTAATCCTCAAAAGCGAGCCCGATGTTGCGGTCTTTTGGCAAAAGCCCGTTAATGCGGGTTTCCCCTATAAAAATGCCGCCCGCGGTTATGGTTTCGAGACCAGCGAGCATCCGCAGAGTTGTCGTCTTGCCGCATCCGCTCGGCCCCAGTATTCCAACGAACTCCCCGTCCTCGCAGGTAAATGTCAGGTTTTCCACCGCGTAGCCGTTCTGCTGTTTCGCCTTGCGGGAACGGAAAATTCCCTTCTCCGCGTTGTCGTAACGCTTGTAAACACCCTGCAGTCTCAACTGGGCCATGGCTGCCTCGCTTCCGTTCCAGCCCCCCGGCTCCGAAGCCTTTCAGAGGCATTGTGGCGGATGATGTACTCGGCGGTGTCCGCATCGAAGATGATAGAATTCCTCATATCCGGCTTAATGAAAACGGCCCTGTCTATCTCCGCTTTCGTGTCGTTGGGCGCGGCCAGGTAGATGAGAGTCCCGTTGACGTCCGCCACCATGATGACTTTATTCCCTATCGGCTCGTTCGTGTAGACCGAACCGCGGAGCCACCCCGGCGCTTCCGCGAAACTGAAGGCAATATCATATCCGCGCAGCCCTACGTGAACCCGCCTGCAGCCGCCAGCGCGAAGGGCGTCCGCCACATCCGGCTCGACCGGCAGAAGCTCTGGCTGGCCGAGGGCCCGTATGCCCAGACACCCGCCGCTTTCCTCGACTTCACCCTCGAATATGTTGATCTCCGGTTCGCCGAATATGCGCGCTACAAACTCGTTGCACGGCGTGTAATACATCTCCAGCGACGTGCCGATTTGCTCTATCTTCCCGAAATTCAGCACGGCTATGCGGTCGGCGAGGCTCATCGCCTCCATGTAGTCGTGAGTAACATACAGGGTCGTCGAGTTGAAGGCGTTTTGCATCTCCTTCAGCTCTCCTCTCATGAAATGCCTGAGCTTGGCGTCCAGGTGGGCGAGCGGTTCGTCCATCAGGAACACGTTCGGCGTGCGCACCAGGCAACGGCCAATCGCGACCCTTTGGCGCTGACCGTTGGACAACTGGCTCGGCTTGCGGTCAAGCAGGCCGCCGATGTGCATCATTTTGGTCACGCGCTTGACCTGCTCCTCAATGTACGCCTCGTCTTTTCTGTAAAGCTTCGAGCGCATGGGAGACGCTATATTGTCGTACACGTTCATATGCGGATAAAGCGCGTAGTTTTCAAACACCATGGATATGTTGCGGTACATCGGCTCAACCAGGTTCATTATCTTGCCGTCTATCTTCACGAGCCCTTCCTGGGGGAACTCTATGCCCGCTATGATCTTGAGCATCGTCGTCTTGCCCGCGCCCGCCGGGCCGAACAGGACGAAAAACTCGTTGTCAGCTATGTCCAGCGAGAGGCCGTCAAGGGCAGTTTTGTCTTTGTATCTCTTTGTGATGCGCTCCAGCGTTATCCGGGCCATGGGAGCATCCTCAGCCTTTGACCGCGCCGAAACTGAGCCCCCGGACGAGGTGCTTCTGTATAAAGAGGCACGCCAGTATTTCTGGGGAAACGGCCACGAGCGCCGCCACGGCCACCTGGCCGTAGTGCACGGTGTCGGAGGCGATGTAGCGCAATGACGTGATGGTCATTGTCTGTATCTTGAACCCGCTCAGCACCAGCGGAAACGTGAAGCTGTTCCACGCGAAGATGAAAGCGAGCAGGCCAGACGCCACAAGGCCGGGCTTTATCAGCGGAACGAGAATCCTGAAAAACACGTCGAACCACTTATACCCGTCCAATTGTGCCGCCTGTTCGATCTCCACGTTGATTTCCTCGAAATACCCGCGCACCACCCATATCACAAGCGGCATCGTTATCAGCTGATATATCCAGATGAGCCCCAGGTACGTGTCGTAGAGGCCGATCCGCTGAAATATGGTGAATATGGGCAGTATCACGAGGATCTCCGGCGCGAACTTGAAAGAGAGTATCTGAAACGCCAGGTCTTCCTTCTTTTTGAAGTCGTACCTGGCGAGCGCGTAGGCCGCTGGAACCCCGACCACTATCGTGAGCGCCACAGCTCCGCCCGCCACGGCCAAGTTCTGGAAAAACGCCTTGAAATAGTCCGTCCCCAGCAGAACCGCGCGGTAGTTGTCGAGCGTCGGGGAAAAACGGAACACCGTCGTGTACATCTCAGCGTCGCTCTTGAACGAGCATATCGCCATCCAGATCAGGGGAAACAGCGCGAAGAGGGCGTACAGCACGAGCCCCAAGTTGCGCCCCAACGCCTCCAGTGCTTCCATCATCCCGCGGGATTTACCGGTATCCATGGTCTGTTTCCCTCCCTAATAGCCCTGAGCCATCTTGACAAGCTTACGCTGTTTTTTGACGAGCAGATACGCGGTAACGTAACATATCGTCCACAGCACCAGCAGGTAGGGCAGCGCTTTGCCCATTCTCAAGAACTGAAAGGCCGTGATGTAGCCGGTGAGCGATATATTCATCAGCGTGTCGCCTGGGCCGCCCTTGCTCAGCGCGAATATTATCCCGAACTCCTGCAGGGACGCCATCACGCGAAAGAGCAGGGCTATGTAGATAAACGGTTTCAGCATGGGAAAGGTCAGTGTCTTGAATATGAACCACGAACTTGCGCCATCGACCTGCGCCGCCTCGAACGGGGATTTGGGAAGGGATTGCAGTCCGGCGAGCACCAGCAGCAAGATAAAAGGGGTGTTGACCCACGTGTCTATCAGCACGGCCGTGAACATCGCGGTGCGGTGCGACGAGGCCCACGGAAAATTGAACACCCCGAAGAAGTTCAGCAGGCCCTCAAGGACGCCAACGGAGTTCGAGGTCATGAGCTGCCAGATCAAAACCGCTATGGCCGGCGCGACCATCAGGGGAAACGTGAAAAGCACCTTCAAAACGCGGCTGAACATGTTGTCCTTACGAAGCAGAAGCGCGACGGCGACGCCTATTGCCATTTGCGTGAGCGTGGCGTAAAAAGCGTAGCGAAGCGTGACCCACACGGCGTGATAAAACGCCGGGTCGGTGAACGTGCCTTTCCAGTTGGTGACGCCCACAAAGCGCCAATTGGTGGACGAGCGGAATGAAAAATTTGTGAACGACAGGAAAATAGCAATGCCAAACGGGACAAGTATCCCTATCAAAATCAAAAGCCCCGGCGCGATGATGAAGTAAGGCCGCCGGCGAATGGACGCCGGTATCGCATTGTAGTCGATTTCTCGTTCTTTGCCGATGTTTGACTCATTCATAGGATCATGCTCCTCCTGACGAAACGCGGCGAGCCCCCGCTGCGGAGGCTCGCCGTCCCACCCATCTCTACAGATTGACGTCCTCCAATGCGGCGTCCATCTTGGATTTCAGCGCGTCCATGCCCTCTTTCACGCTGCGGTAGTTCCCGGCGACGATGTCCTGAAGCGTGGCCGCCCACTCGGTCGTGGTCTCGAAGAAATACGGCTGCGGCGTGAAGAGTATCGTTGTACTGTTGATGGTCTTGTTGTAGGTGTCGATGTAACCTTCCTGCTTGGCCATCTTCTTCGCGAAGCCCTCCGAGTTCCAAACCGACGTGCGGGCCGGGTCAACGCTGTTCTTCTCAACGGAGGCGTATTCCGCGAAGGTCTTGCTGGTGAAGTACATCAGGAAGTACCACGCGGCGTCCTTGTTTTTGGAGGCGCTGTTCATACCCATTGCCCAGGTCCAGTAGTTGGAATGGGGCGTGTCCCCGGCCTTCGCGAGGGGCATAACCGTCCACGCTATGTTGCCTGCCTCCTGGGAAGCTCCGTCCCAGTTCTGCTGGACTCCGTTGTTGTCCGCGTCGAACAGCATGGCGGCTTTGCCCGCGCCCAGGTCGGCTCCGGCCTCATACCACGTGTAGCGGCTCCACGACGGGGAACCGCCGCGCTTGATCAGATCGACCCAAAATTCAGTCATCTTGACGGCCTCGGGGCTGTTGACCTTGGAGACCAGTTTTCCGTTTTCGACCGCGAAGTCCACCGCGCCGAAATTGGCGAAGGTGCTCATATAGCCAGGGTGTATCGTCCCCCAGTCGCGCGCGCCGCGGAGAGCTATGGCGTAAGAACCGGGGCCGTTCCATTCCTTCAGAGCGTCACACGCCTTGAGCAGCTCATCGAACGTCTTTGGGACGGCAATTCCCGCTTTCTCGAAAGCGCGCTTGTTGTAGGCCAGGGAGTAGATTTCGAACGCAAGAGGCAGGCCAAGCTGCGGCCCCTTGCCCACCGCGTGTCCAGGGACCCCGTCCCACTTGAGGGCATCGGCCGCGCTTTTCACTATGTCATCGAAGTCGTAGCCTGGCATTACCTTGGCGCTGTCGTCGAGAAAATTGGAGATATTCTCCACAAAACCAGCCACCGAATAGTCCCACAGCTGATACGCGCCGCTCATGAAGAGATCGGGGTCTCCCGTGCGGGTCGAGAGTGACGTCGCCACCTTGTCGAAGTAATTGGCCTCGGGCGTTATGGAGTACTCCACCTTGATTCCCGTCGCGGCTTCAAATTCCGGAATTTTGGAGACGATTGCGTCAGATATCGAATGTTGAACGAACAGAACTTTCACCGTGGAACCCGAATACTTCTTCCAGTCGAACTCCGCGGCTTGAGCTGCGGTGGAAAACAACATGACCACCATCGCGAGCGCCAGCAAAAACCCAGCTGTCTTCCTGTACTTCATCACACAAATCCCTCCCTTTCAAATTGGCCACCCGGTGTTACCGGTGTTACCGGTGTTACCGGTGTTACCGGTGTTACCGGTGTTACCGGTGTTACCGGTGTTACCTCAAATTATAATTTGATAATATTTTTTTGTCAAGATACTAAAGTCTTAATCTACTGACATTGCCTTTTATTTTTTTTTTTTTTTGACGGCCTCAAATTTAAGGAAACACAGATTAACCCCCTTGCGGGGCTCTGCCCCACCCCCCGCTTAGGGGTCTAAGACCCCTTGGGGCCTCAGGCCCCTAAGAACCCCATTAATCAGTGCTTTCTTAAGGGGAGATGTAAGTTCCCCCCTCATTTGCCTTCACCGTCCGCTTGCCGCGCACCTGTCCGTAAGCCCCTGATTACATGAAGCGCTCAACGGGACCGTGGTACTCTTCGGTTTGGACGGCGTAGGGGTGCGGCTTGCGGCCAAAACAGATGTCCATTTGTTCGTAAAAGGCCACCTCGGTCAGGTCCACGAAGCGCTGCTCAATGGCGGCTTTCGTGGGAATGTAGCGGATGACGCCATTGTTCACCTCGACCACCGTCACGCCGCTGACCCCCTCACCCAGCAAAACCACGGCGGCCGCGCCGATTTCTTTACCGAAGTTCACGTCGTAGGCCGAGGTCGCACCGCTGCGCACCATGTGGCCTGGGATGACCTCACGCACCTCTGGGGTCTCGAAAACGCCCGGCACGAACATTCCCGACACCTGCATGAAGTGGTGGATGTCCGGGTCCTTCTTCATCGCCGTTTCGAGACGCTTGCGGATAGTCTGAGCGGCCCCGGCCAGCTTCACGTGACCGAAGGGGTCCGTGCCCGCTTCACTGGCCGAAAAATAGTTGCCGTCCTCCCCCCGGATGCCCTCCGCCACCACGATGACGTAAATGCCGGAGTGCACGTCGGAGTTCATGATGCGCCGCATGTAGTAGCGCTTCATATGCTCGTAAATGACATCGAAATCCACGTTGATCTCAGGGATCAGGATACAGTCGGCGTCAGCGGCTATTCCTCCGCGGAAGGCCGTGTGCCCCGCATACCGTCCAAACACCTCCACAATCATGATTCGGTTGTGGGTCTTGCCCGTCGTCTTGATGTCCTCCACGATGCGCGCGATCTTGTTGATGGCCGAGTCCCCTCCCACCGAGTAGGTTTGAAGGTCCAAGTCCATGGTTTTGGGGGCGTGGACGCAGGCTATCCCGTTCTGCACCAGGTCGATCACCACGCTGCCCGTGTCGTCGCCGCCTGAGATCACCAGTCCGTCAATCTCGAACTTGTGCAGGCCCGTCAGGATACGGTCGTACTTGTGAGGATCCTCGATTCTTGCTATTTTGACGCGGCTGTGCCCCGCGTCGCTCCCCGCGAAGGCGGAGTTCACGTGGTCGATACGTTCCTCGTCCAGCAGCACCAGTCTCTCGAAATCCACAAGGTTATAGAGTCCCGCGTAGCCGTTCGGGATGATGTAGGCCCCTATCCCGCGACACAAGGCGAGTTTTGCTGCCCCGCGCACGACGGCGTTGAGTCCGCCGCAGTCCCCTCCCGATGTGATGATGCCGATGTTTCTTAACTTAGCCATGTGCACCCCACCTCCTGAATTAATGAAAAATCGAAATAAAACAACCTTGCGCTATCCTCATTATTTTATACCACAAATCGCGGATATCCGCCCATAAATAGGGAAGCAAACGCGAAAAACACGAATAAAGGGTCACGGGGTGATCTCGAACTCGGTGCAGTTCTGCCCGCTGTTCTTGGCGCGCTCAAGGGCGTCGTCGGCGCGGCGGATCAGGGTGGCCGTACTGTCGTAGTTTCCAAGGAAGGAGAGCCCTAGGGAGAGGGTTCCCGCCTTGGCCTCACCCATAAGGGTAGTCTGCTTCTCAAAGGTCTGCCGGATGCGCTCGGCGACGAGGACGGCGGAGGGCAGGGTTCCGCCGGGAAGGATGATTCCGAACTCTCCGCCGCCGTGACGGGCGGCGACGTCACTTTCCCGCAGATTCTGCCGGATCAGCTTTGCCAAGAGCAGCAGCCGCTTGTCTCCCTCCGCGTGACCCCAGGTTTTGTTGAACTCTTGGAATCGGTCGATATTCAGCAGGATGAAGGCTAAAGGCCTTTCGTTGAGCCGGGCGGCCCGGATGTTCTCGTCCAGGAGAGCCAGGTGACGAGCCTTGTTGTAGAGTCCTGTCACGTCGTCGCGCGCTCCCAGGCTTTCGTAGTAGGTGTTTTTGTCCTCCAAGGCGAAGTAATTTTCGAAACGGCGGCGGGTTCCCGGAATCATCATGAAGGCGAGAATCAGGGGAGGAAGCAAAAAGCCGATCATGAAAAGGTTCATAAAGACGTCCGTCCGCCACACGAACAGCACGTCAAGTACCAGGGCCGCGTAGCCCACGATGAAAATCAAGCGCGAGAGCACGAACAGGAGAATCAGGCGGTACCCCTGGCGGAACTTCACGTATCCTATGGAAAAGAACGCCGTGATCTCCAAGGCGGCGACGAGGGACAGGATCGAGAGCGTCAGGTTGGGATACCCCGGCCAGAGGGCGCTGAAAGCCATCACCACCGCCGTGACGGCCTCGGTGGAGAGCAGGAACTGCAGCCAATCAAGCCCGGTGTCCATCGTCAGCAGGTAGCGGCAAAAAAGCGTCCCCATGAAGTAGTGAAGTCCCAGGGCGACCCAGCAGATGACGTAAACCATGGAGGAGGAGAGGCGAAAGTAATACTGGAAGTAACCGTTGAAGGCGAACAGGAACACCAGCATTCCCGCCTGGCGCAGCATGACGATGAAGTAACCCGGGTCTCCCGTCATGAAATAAAAGAAGAGGTAGGTCAAGATCAAGGCGGCCATGAAGCTGTAAAAGGCCATGTACTGGGTGAAGTACCCAATAAGCCTGGCGTGGAAGCCATGCACCTCTTGGATGGACAGGGTAAAAGAGGTGGGGACGTTTGTCCTGAGTTTCAGGTAAATATAGCCGTCGCCGTAGGGTTCCTCCAGCATAAAGGATGGGTAGCGCGACGGGAAGGTTCCAAAAAAGACGTCCAATCCGCGGACCGAGCTTCGGAACTCTTTCGGTGATACAGGCAGGTACAAATCCACCCGCGAGATGTACTCGCTCCGTAGAGTGAGAACCACCTCTCTGCCCAGAAGGCGGAAGGCCCTTCGCACCTCCTGCGAGGGGATGCGGAGCCAAAGGGTGCTCTCGACGTTCCAGAAGCGGACGCTGTTCCCCTCGAGAGGGCGGAAGTCCTTCCCGCGGCGCGAGGCTATGTGCTCGATCTTGAGGGAGTGATCGCGCAGGGTCAGAATCTCCAGCCCTCGAAGGGGATAATCGATTATCCCCTCCGCCGCCAGGCACGGCGCGTCCAAAGACACCAGGGACAGCAACAGGCACACGGCGGTCAACAACGCCTTTCGCATAAACTTTCCCACCTTTTCATCTTGTAGCCGTTCAAGCTCAGGGGTTTAAAACGGTTCCCCCCTTGCCACCCTCCTTAGGGGGGCGTTAAATCTTCCCTTAATATTTGCGTTTTTCTTATTTTAAACTATGGCGCAGAATTTAGGGGAAAAGCGAAGAAAAATATAATATGTTAAGCAATCCAATTTCGTGCTACATATTTTAGTGTTTTGTGCTACTATAGAAAGCACTGATTAATGGGGTTCTTAGAGCGTGTCTAGAATCTCTTGCAGTGAGATATACTAAAGGCAAAGTTTTGATTTGAATAGACGGGAGAGGAAATAAATGCGTAAAGCATACGACAGCGATGTAAGCAGAGAGCAGTTTAACCAAATCTCACGCATAAATGCTTAAGTTGTTGACATTGATTCGAGAATATGAAAAAGAGGGCGGAAAAGTAAATTAAGACAGCGAAGAGGGGGACGTACGCCACGCCATGCAGCGTGGAATATCGGCGTAGTCCGGTACCTCTTTCATTAAATACAGCGAGGGAGGGGCCAGAAGACGCAGTCTTTCGACTTGGAACGCACCGCCGATTTCGACGGTCAGGAATCCGCCCGCTTTCAACCACAGGGGGGCAAAACGAAAGAGCGCCTGGTAGCAGTCCAACCCGTCTGGCCCGCCATCTAGGGCTAGATGGGGCTCATGGTCACGAACCTCCCGCATGAGGTCAGAAATTTCCCCCGTGGGAATGTAAGGCGGGTTGCTGACCACAAGGGCAAGGGAGTTTTTTTCGACAGGAATATCTCCAGGCTCGCGGGAGTGCCATAGCAAGGCGCGCCCTAGGAGACCGTGACGCTTCAGGTTCCTCCACGCCCACCGCAAAGACAGGGGGTTTTTCTCGGCCAGAACGGCCCAGGCCAGGGGACGCTCCAAAAGCAACGCGGCGGCGGCGCACCCGCACCCCGCGCCCCAATCCAGAAAAAGCGACGGCGAGGAGAGAGGGAGAGATGCCAGGGCCGTCTCCACCAACAGCTCCGTCTCGGGTCGGGGGATCAACACTCCTTCCCCCACCTCAAAGGTCAATCCCCAGAAATGGGCCTCGCCCAAAACATACTGCAGCGGCTCCCCCGACGCGCGGCGGCCAAGGGCCTTTAAGAGGGCAGCGCTTTCCTCCGCCGTCAAGATTTTTTCGGGGTATCCCAAGATGGAAGCGCGCGGAATATTCAAGAGGCGGCACAGGAGCATGTCCGCCTCTTGAATGTTATTTACCGCTCCTGAGGTCTTCAAGTTCTCCCTCAGGAGTTTTCTTGCTTCCGCCAGGGTCATGTCTCCAAAGTACGGAGACGCTCCGTTTGATCCGCCAGGGTCATGGCGTCGATGAGTTCGTACAGGTCGCCGTCCAGGTAGGTATCCAGCTTGTACAGCGTGACATTAACCCGGTGATCTGTTATGCGATTCTGGGGGTAGTTGTAGGTGCGTACCCGCTCCGACCGATCCCCTGACCCGATCTGTCCGCGCCGCTCGCTGGCCTGCTCCGCCGTCTGCTTCTGAAGCTCTGCGTCGTAGAGCTTTGTCTTCAGGTACGTCATGGCCCTAGCACGGTTCTTGATCTGGGAGCGCTCGTCTTGGCATGTCACCACGATACCCGTGGGAAGGTGCGTGATGCGCACAGCGGAGTCCGTCATGTTCACGTGCTGCCCCCCCGCGCCGCTGGAGCGGTAGGTGTCGATCTTCAAGTCCTCGGGACGAATCTCCACCTCCACATCATCCGCCTCCGGCAAAACCGCCACCGTGGCCGCTGAAGTGTGGATGCGTCCGCTGGCCTCCGTGACCGGAACGCGCTGTACCCGGTGCACACCGCTCTCGAACTTGAGCTTGCTGTAGGCTCCCTCCCCGTCAATACGGAAGATAACCTCCTTGTACCCGCCTATTCCCGTCTCGTTGACGTCCAGCACCTCCAAGCGCCACCTCTGCCGCTCGCAGAAACGATTGTACATGCGGTACAGCTCTGAGGCGAAAAGGGCGGCCTCATCTCCACCCGTCCCCGCCCGTATCTCGACGATGACGCTCTTCCCGTCATTGGGATCTTGAGGCAAGAGCAACAGACGCAACTCATCCTCGAAGCCGCCGATTTGGGGCTCCAGCTTCCCGATCTCCTCCGCGGCCAAGGCCGTCATCTCCAAATCTCCGCTCTTCAAAAGCTCCCGCGCCTCAGTCGCGTCCTGACACACCTGGCGGTAATGGCGAAACTTCTCCACCACTGGTTCCAACTGCGCGTGTTTTTTCCCTAGGGATTGAAGCTCCTTCAAATCCGACGTGACAGCGGGGTCGGCCATTTTTTTCTCAATTTCTAGGTAGTCCCGCTCTATCGCTTCCAGTTTTTTGCCGATATCCATGATTTCACATCCTATATTAAATTATTATTACACGTGTTTAGATATATTTCAAGTATCTGTTAAGCGGAGTGTGAGGCAGAGCTTCACAAAAGGTTATCAGCCCCCTGGCGGGAAAAGGAAGTTTCGGTTAAAATGCTTCAATTCAGTTGTGAGATTTCATCCATGATATTTTGGGAGGCGGCACACGCGCTATGCAAGCGGACAGAATCCGAAACCTGGCCATTGTGGCCCACATCGACCACGGCAAAACAACCCTCATCGACTCCATTTTCCGAGCAGTCCAGACTTTCCGAGAGCACGCGAAGACGGTGGAGCGCGTGATGGACAGCGGCGCGCTGGAACGCGAACGCGGGATCACTATCCGCTCGAAGCCCTGCACAGTGGAGTGGGGGGGCTACTTGATCAATATCATCGACACGCCGGGCCACGCGGACTTCTCCGGGGAGGTGGAACGCATTCTCTCCACCGTGGACTCGGTCATCCTTATCGTGGACGCCAACGAGGGCCCTATGCCCCAGACCCGCTATGTTCTAAAGCACGCCCTCTCCATCGGCATGAGGCCTCTACTGTTCATTAATAAGGTCGACCGAGAGGGCGCGGACCCCCAAGGAGCCCTCAACAGTACCTTCGATCTGTTTTTCGAACTGGGGGCCACGGACGAACAGGCGGATTTCCCCGTGCTCTACGGCTCCGGCTTGGATGGGTGGGCGGTGAAAGACCTGGCGTGGAGGTCCCGCAAAGCTGACAACCCCTTAGGGGCCATGGACGACCTTTTTCAGGCCATCATCGATCACGTCCCCGCTCCGAACGTGAAGCCGGGGGCACCCTTCCTGATGCAGGTCAGCACCCTGGCCTGGAACGAGTACGTGGGGCGTATCGGCTGCGGCAAAATCCTGCAAGGCAGCATCCGCAAGGGAGAGCCTTTTTTGCGCACCTCCACCAAGTGGCTGTCGGCGGACCACGGTGACGGCTGGGAGGCCACGGGTACGGAAAGCGCCCGCGTCGCGCAGCTCTGGGTGACGCGGGGGCTGGAGCGCGTGGAAGTGGACGAGGTTATGGCGGGCGACATCGTGTGGCTGACGGGTCCCAGCGAGATCGACATCGGCGACACCTTCTCTGCCTTGGAACTGGCTCCCCTTCCGCCCCTCTCCATCGAGGAACCCACCGTGTCCATGTTCTTTTTGGTGAACTCCGGGCCCTTCGCCGGGCGTGAGGGGCAGGCGATAACGCTGCGCCAGCTCAAGGCGCGGCTGGAACGGGAGATGCACGTCAACGTCTCCCTGCACATGGAAGATCTAGGCCGTCCCGACGGGGTAAAGGTCTCCGGGCGGGGGGAGCTTCAGCTTGGCATTCTCATCGAGGAAATGCGGCGTGAGGGGATGGAGTTCTGCATCTCCAAGCCAGAGGTTATCACTGAGACCCGCGGCGGAAAGCTCCAGGAGCCCTATGAGCTTCTGACCGTGGACGTTCCCGACGAGTATCAGGGCGTGGTGTTCGAGAAACTGGCCCGGCGCAAGGGCAAGGTAAAGAACATGGAAAACCAGGCTCGGGGGCTTTTGCGCATCGAATTCGAGATTCCCACGCGGGGGCTCATCGGGTACCGAGGGGAGTTTCTGACCGACACACGAGGTCTGGGGATCATGTCAAGCTGCTTCACCGGCTATGGTCCCTGGGCAGGGGAACTGCCGGGCCGAGGGCGGGGGGCGCTGGTAAGCCTGGACACGGGCGAGGCCACGGCGTACCAACTGGAAAACCTGCAGGAACGAGGGGCGCTGTTCATTGCGCCTCTGGAACCGGTCTACAACGGGATGATCGTTGGGGAGAACAGCCGTCCTGGGGACATGCCCTGCAATCCCACGAAGAAAAAGCAGCAGACGAACCACCGCTCTGCCACCAAAGAACTCACGACAAAGCTGGACGTGCCCCGCCGCATGTCGCTGGAAAAGGCGATCGAGTGGATCGAAAGCGACGAGCTGGTGGAGGTGACGCCTCAGTCCGTCCGCCTGCGCAAAACCATCCTCGATGAGCAGGAACGCCGCAAAGCAAGGAGGCTTTGAGAGTTGGCGCGAGTGCGGATAGCGAGTCTTGACGACGCCGGTGATGCCCTGTGGCGGATGGGCGGACGGGTTCATGACCGGGCGGGCGGCGCGGCCTGCGCCTGGGCTTGCGGTCCCGGGGGCGAGGGGAAATTTCTTTTGACCCTTCTGCCCGATACACGGCAGGCGGCGGACTTTGCGTCGGACAGGAAAGCGCTTTTCCCGGATTCCCCCATCCACCTTTTAAACGAGCTGCCCCTGACCGTCCAGACCATCGGGAGCCGCCCTCTGCTCCTGCAGCGAGGGGAGACGATTCGGCAGTGGATACAGGAGGGCGGCGTGCTGGCGGCCACTCCCGGCGCCGTCTTGGCCCCGTGCCTCCTGGGTGACGGGGAGTTCCCTCTCAAGCGCGGCGAGGACTACGCCAGGGACCGCTTCACCGCCTGGCTGGAACGCAGCGGCTACCAGCGCTCCGAACTCGTCTGGTCTCCTGGTCAGTACGTGATTCGGGGGTTCATTATGGACGTTTTTGACCCCGTTCACGCTCTGCCCTTGCGATTCGAGTTTTTCGACGAAACCCTGGAGCGCGTCTGCGCCTTTCACCCCGCGACGCAAAAGAGCGTCACCGAGCTGGAGAGCGCTGAGCTGCACAGCGTCAGCGCCGCGAAAAGCGCCACGTTTATCTCCCTCCTGCACCCAGAAACGCGGGTGGTGCTGGTAGAGCCTCAGAAAATCGAGAGTCAGGCCGGGTCGTACCACTGGCTGTGGGAGGAGCTTCGCGGAGAGGCCAATGTCCCCCCAATTCCGGAGTGGAGCGAGGTTTTTGCGGCAGCCCTCGCCCGCTGCCCCTGTCTGCGCGTCACCCGCGCCGTGGACATGGCCGACGCGGAGCTGGACATTGACGGCTGCCCTCCTTTCAAAGGAGACCCCGGAGAGCTGCTGGGGCTCTGTGACAGCCTGCGGCAGCACGGCTGCCGCGTCGAGGCTGTCACGTCCAACCTTCGATTCCTAGACAAAAAAAACGGACCCTTCGCCTCTATGCCCTTCATTCACCTCCGGGAGGGTCAGCTTTCCGCTGGGTTCATTGACCGGGCCGCGAAGAGGGCCTTCTTTTCGGACAGGGAACTCTCTGGTGTGACGGAGGCTGCCCCAGGCGCGTCGTGGCGCGCTCCGGTGGAGTGGCGCGACCGCTTGGCCAGCGGCCAGCTTGTGGTTCACGAGGACTACGGCGTTGCCGTGTTTCGGGGCGTGGAGGAGACCGTTCTGGGCGGGGAGACCTTCGACGCCATCACGCTGGAATTCGCGGAAAACAAACGCCTGCTGGTTCCTGTGTTCCAGTTTCATAAACTGACGCCTCTGGATGAACACGAAGGGGACGAGACACCCCTGGACGCGCTGAAAGGTTCCCGGTGGAAAAAGTCGGTGGAAAAAGATAGAGAAAGGGCAAAGGAGGAGGCCCGGATGTTGATGGAACTCTTTGCCCGCCGCGAGCTGGAGCGCCGGAAGTCACCGGTAAACATCGGTGATCTCTACCGGGACTTCGCGGCAGCCTTTCCCCATCCCGAGACAGCAGATCAGCTTAAGGCCGTAGACGACATCATGGAAGACCTGAACCAGCCCTTCCCGATGGATCGTCTTCTGGTGGGAGACGTGGGCTTCGGGAAGACGGAAGTGGCCATGAGGGCCGCTTTTCGGGTGGTGGCGGCGGGCCGGCAGGTGTGCGTCCTGGTTCCGACCACCATTCTAGCGCAGCAGCACTACGCCACCTTTCTCTCGCGTATGGCTGGATTCTCCGTGAAGATCGGCCTTCTGTCGCGCTTCGTGACAAAGGCGAAAGCGGTGCGGGTGCTGGAAAACGCCATGAGCGGCGCGGTTGACATCGTGATCGGAACTCACAAGCTGCTCCAAAAAGGCATCGGGTTCCGCAATCTAGGGCTTCTGGTGATCGACGAAGAGCACCGCTTCGGAGTTATGCACAAGGAGACGCTGAAACGGGTCTACGGGGCAGTGGACATCTTGAGCCTCTCGGCCACGCCCATACCCCGCACGCTGACCCTCTCGCTTCGGGGGCTGCGGGGGATCTCCGTGCTCTCCACGCCACCTAATGACCGCCTGCCCGTCATGACCTTCGCCGGACCCTGGCAGGCGGGCCTTATTCGCAAGGCCATCGCCCACGAGTTGGCCCGGGGCGGCCAGGTGTACTTCGTCACCAACCGCATCTCCCGCATGGGGCAGCAAATGGCGGTGCTGTCGGCCTTCTTCCCGGAGGCGCGCATTCGCTCTGCCCACGGGCAGATGCCGGAGCGAGAGCTGGAGAACACCATGCTCGACTTCTACGGCGGGAAAATCGATATCCTGCTTTGCACCACCATCATTGAGAGTGGACTGGACGTGGGGAACGCCAACACGATCATCGTGGACGACGCTCAGGAACTGGGCCTGGCTCAGATGTACCAGCTTCGCGGGCGCGTGGGACGGCGGGGGGAAAACGCCTTCGCCTACTTCTTCTACCCGGAAAAGGAGGCCCTCCGCAAGGAGACCACCGACCGACTGGAGGCGATATCGAGCTTGACGGGGCTGGGGTCGGGTTATTCACTAGCTCGGCGTGACTTGGAAATACGGGGTTCTGGGGAAATGGGCGGGACGCGGCAGCACGGGAACAGCAAGACTGGCGGCTTCCACTTCTTCTACCGTATGCTGGAGCAAGAGATCGCTAAACTGCGCGGACAGACTCCTGTTCAGACGGAGTTTTTTTTCGAGCAGGGGGGTTCTATCCCGGCCTTCTATATCCCCCAGAACAACGTCCGCGTGACACTTTACCGCCGCCTGCTGAAGGCCGCCGCTCCCGACGACATTGCCGCCCTCCGGCGCGAGATGAAAGACCGCTTTGGCCCGCTGCCGGAGCCCGTCCGCTACCTGATCGATTTGACCGCTATACGCAACTGCGGCGGCGCGGCGGGCTTGCGCGCCGTCTCCGTCACGCGACAGGAGACCAAGGTTAAGGGGGACTTGCAATACGTTGCTCCAACCCTCAAAACCAAACGGGGCTGGACGCTCTTGGGGGAAAGCGCCCTGGGTCCCGGCGGCCCCGCAGGAGCCCAAAACCTCGCCGAATCCCTTCTTCAGGCGTAACGGCTGCCGCTCCCGCCGACGCTGTCTTGCATGGTTTCTTCCCCGCTATCACGCTTGGCTGGTTGACGTGATGGACAACATAACTAACGAAGAAGCGGCGGCAAATCTGGAGGTACATAAGCAACTTTTGCCATTTGGCAGAGCTGCTCTCAGAACATGATGGAATTAGCCTAAATCCCTCAGCGTGAGGAGGATATTGAAATCCATGTCAACAACTTAAGTATTTATGCGTGGGATTTCCTGTTGTGATGATACTTAAGGAAGCACTGATTAACTCACCCCCCCCTATACAAAAATCCTAAGAAGATAGATAATTAATAAAAAAGATAGGAGAGACGAAAAATAACTCAACAACAGACGCCTAGCGATCTGGAGTATGCCAATTCCGTCACTTTCTGACCAAAGAGAGTATAATAAAGTATAAAGAAATATAAAAATAAGCTCAAATACTGCCTTTGTTATTCTAACACCATCTATCATAATCTAATCAAGAATAGTATAATCTACGTCGAAACCGTATACAAAACCGTATACGAGCTAAATAATAACCATGTCAGAGGCGCTTCGTATACGGTTCAGGGGAAAGAACTTGCCGAAGCTTTTATTTCTTATTCCTAGGCACAACAAAAGAGTAAACACAGGCGCTTGTGCTTATTCTTTTTATCTCTATACAGAGGGGGGGTATAA
>JAITGX010000128.1 GCA_031280275.1 Synergistaceae bacterium | reverse complement strand
GGCGGGTGGCCAGGCACTTGGTGATAGCCGCCGTCAGCGTCGTCTTGCCGTGGTCGATATGCCCTATCGTTCCGATGTTCAAATGGGGCTTGTTACGGTCAAACTTCTCCTTCGCCATTTTTATCCCTCCCGTGACGTTTTTTTTATTTTAGCACTTACTTTATCACAGAAGCACAAAAACTAAAGGCCTCTCGTTCGTACAATGGCTCCGAAAAACAGACAAAATTCGATAAGTAAATTAAAGGAGGCACTGATTGACGGACTCCTTAGGGGCCTTGGACCCCTAAAAACCCCATTAATCAGTACTTCCTTAAGCAATATTATGAGTTTATGATTTTCATGCGTTTGCCCTGGTGCAAAGGGCCTCTAGACTTTGACAATGCTGTATTATATTATATGTAATATTACGAAAACAAGCTGAGAAGAACGCGGCTCCTTCCGTGGGAGTCATGGACAGTTTAAGGCGGTGAGGACTTTGGCCGGTAAAGTCTGGCTGGTGGGGGCGGGGCCGGGAGACCCGGAACTGCTGACGCTTAAAGGGAGTCGAGTGTTGAGGGACGCGGACGTGGTGGTTTACGACCGCCTGATTGGTGACGGGGTTTTGTGTCATGCCAAGCCGGACGCGGAGCTGATCGACGTGGGTAAAAGGGGCGGCTGTCACCCTGTGCCTCAGGAAGAAATCGAAAAAATTTTGGTCGCGAAGACCCGCGAGGGAAAGAAGGTGGTGCGACTAAAGGGCGGCGACCCGTTCCTGTTCGGGCGTGGAGGAGAGGAAATGGCCGCTCTGATGGAACGAGACATCACCTGCGAGGTGGTCCCTGGCGTGACCTCGGCTACAGCCGTCCCGGCTTGTGCGGGGATTCCGGTCACGCTGCGGGGCTGCTCCTCCTCTCTCCACGTGGTCACGGCCCACAGGAGGGAGGATGCCCCAGCGGCGGAAATCAACTACGAGGCCCTGGTTCGTCTGGAGGGTACCCTTGTGTTTCTGATGGGCGCGTCGAAGCTGAAAGAAATCTGCGACTGTCTTATCGCCGCCGGAATGAACGGAGAGACGCCCGCCGCCGTCATTGAAAACGGCGCGACGCCGCGGCAAAGGCAGGTATTCGGGAACCTGACCAATCTGCCCGGACGCGCGGAAGCGAACAATATCCAGGCTCCAGTGGTCATCGTCGTCGGGCGCGTGGTCGTCGCCCTGACGCAGGAGGGAACGCCTCCCCCTCTGCCCCTGGCAGGGAAGCGCGTCCTGGTTCCCCGCGTTACGCGAAAAAACGGGGATAAAAGTGGGCGTCTCGCCGCCGTCCTGCGCTCACGCGGGGCGGAAGTCGTGGAAATTCCCGTCTCGCGGGCAGAGGCGATAACCGCTCCCCTGCCTTCCCTGGCGGGGTACGAGTGGCTGGTCTTCACCAGCGCCGCCGGCGTGGAGGTCTTTTTCACCCGATTGGGAGCGGAGTGCCGGGACGTTCGGGAGATTGGGGAGGCAAAAATCGCCGCCGTGGGCCCCGCGACACAGGAGGCCCTCCAAATCCGGGGACTGCGGGTGGAGTTAGTTCCCGCCGCCTACAACGGGGCTGCGCTGGGGGAAGCCCTAAGCGCGGTTGCTAGGGGCTGCCTTTTGCTGCTGCGTGCGGAAAACGGCGCGCCGGACTTGCCGGAGGCCTTGCGGGCCAAGGGCCTGGACTTCCGCGAGGTTCCCCTCTACCGGACCGTTCCAGTTCCGTGCCGCGTGGACGCGGGAGACTTCGACGCCGTGGCGTTCACCTGCGCATCGTCGGTGCGTAATTTCACGTACTTTCGCCCCAATGTGAACATCAAGGCGGCCTGTATCGGTGAGAAGACGGCCCAAGCCGCCAGAGAAGCCGGGTACACGGCGTACACGGCGGAAAATGCCGCTTTGGAGGCTCTGGCGGACGCGGTGGAAAGGCTATCTCATGCGAAGGAATGAGGAGGGATGAGGAGGGATGAGGGAAAGACGGATGAAATGTACGAAGTATCATTATTCAGGAGAAGAAGCCCTCACTGAAGGTCAACTCCAAGGCTTTTGAGCTTTGGTGAAAAGAAGGAGACTGACCCAAATAAGGAGAAAGGATAACCACCGGGCGGGAGGCATAGGTTCGTGGTACAGGAGAGTCGCGGTGAGGAACATCAGGATGGGTGAGGTGTACTGGGTGACGCCGACGGTGGTCATGGTGGTGCGCTTCACGCCCCAGGCGAACAGGATGAGCGGCACGGCCGTGACCACTCCAGCTCCGACCAAAAGAAGAGTCCGCCACGGATCGTAAGGGAAGTGCGCCAGTCCCGCTTGCTGACGCCACACCAGCCACCAAAGCGCGAAGGGAGTTATGAGCAGGGTTTCCGCCGCAAAGCCGACAAGGGATTCCGCCCTCGACATTTTTTTTAAAAGGCCGTAAAGGCCAAAGGTGAAAGCGATGCCCAGGGACACCAGAGGCAGCCGTCCCAAAGAAAGCACCTCCGCGCAAACCCCCGCCGCCGCTAAGACCACAGCCAGACGTTGAAGCTTTCCCAGATGCTCCTTGAAAAACACGGCTCCAAACAAAATGCTGACCAAGGGATTGATAAAGTAGCCCAGACTGCTTTCCAGAATTCTGCCGTCGTTCACGGCCCAAATGTAGATACACCAGTTCGCGGAGACGGCCAAGCTGGAAAACGCCAACATTCCCAACGCGCGGCGCGAGCGAAACAGCAGGACGAACTCCCTCCACCGGCGGGTTAAGGCCGCCAAACAAAGCGCAAAAGCGCAAGACCATAAAGCCCGGTGCGCGAGGATTTCCATCGAGTCCAGAGAGGCCAGGGCCCTCCAGTAGACCGGCAGAATCCCCCACAGGACATAGGTGAAAAAAACGGCGTAAGCGCCCTTCGCGCTGTCGGTCATTCCGCGCCTGCCGCTATTGGTCCGCGTTGGGAACGCCCACGTCGTACCTCCCGGTTCTGCGTGGGAAAACGACGATTTTGGGAACGCTGCCGGTGAAAGACATGTCCTTCGGGACGTGAACGCGCACCCGTCCCGCGTCTACGATGTCGTAGCCCGCGTCTCCTCCAGGCAGGCCATTCCTCACCATCGCGAACGAATTGCCGCTCCGGCAGGCGTAAAAGACGTTCGCAATCCACACGTCCTTGATGCCGTCCCCGCGCTCCAGCAGCATATCCGCCGCCTCCGGGGTCACGTCCACGCTGACGACCAGGGCTAAAAGCGCCACCCATACACACGAACTCCTGCAAAAAACTCGCGGCACCGTTACCGTCTCCTTTTTTATAAATACAAGCATGAAGCATTTGTGCAAGAACAGTTTATCATAAATCATTTTGTGAGGAGTCAAGGAGTACGGCGCTGGCAGCTGATTAACCCCTTGTAAGGCTCCGCCCCACGCCCCGCTTAGGGGTCTCAGACCCCGAGGGGTCTCGGACCCCAAGGGGCCTCAGCTTCTAAGAACTCCATTAATCAGTACTTCCTTAATCAGTGCGATTCCCTTGCACCCTGATATGTATTTTTGCCTGTTTTTTTGAAGTATAAAATGTGAAAATGCGCCTTGTTTATGATAATCTTGTTTAGTCCACGTAAAGACGGACGAGTTAGGAGAGCCATCCCGCAGCCTCGTTTGGGAACCGTTGGTAAAGGTGATTTTTATGGCATTTTGCAGTTTTACGTCATCTTATTCATGAAGCAATATGCGAAAAGACAATAATGAAATGGGGGGGAGCGGTTTGATTTTTGAGTTGATGTCCAACGGGTCTGTAGTTACCCTACCGCACACGGCGCGCCCCGAGGGTATACCAGAGATTCCCGGGCCGGGTGTCGTGCTTCTCCTGCCATATAACCGCTACCTTTTGGGACACAGCTTCATGCGCAACTACGAGCGGTGGATCTGGGGAAAACCAGGGAGCGAGCCCCAAGAGGTTTTTCTGTACGAAAACGGGCCGCAGTCTCTCACCCTTGACGAGTCCACGCGGGTCACTCTGCCGGCGGAGGTGGTGGCGCGGGTGCGGGCGGCCTTGTTTTCCCAGATGCTGCCCCCCGGCGAGCATCTGCCCACGGTGCTGATCCTGCGGGGCGTGCTGAAAGACCACCCCATTTTCAGGGAAGACGGCCTGCTCCAGAACGAGCCGCTTTTCCTGCGGCACATTGAGAAAGACGGAGTCCTGAACATGACCTACTGGGCGGTGCGCTTCGCCTTGTTCCGAGGGGAATTCGAGGCGGTGGCGAGGGTCAAGACCTGGCTCAGGACGGCGGCGGAGCTTTTCGACACCCACGGCCAGGCGCCCAAGGTGTGGTTTTCCCTGACGCCCCTGCCCGGCGGCAAGGAATTAGCCGAGATGGAGGCCCTCTCTTTCTCCGTAGACGATCTGCAGCGTATGGTGTCCCAGAGCGCCTTGCCCGTGGTGCTGTTCAGTAAAGCGGGTTATCTGGTGCTTTCGGACTTCGGAAGCTCCGGGGGGGCTCTGTTCCGGGTGTGGGTTTTCCTGTCCGCGCCGTTGTGGAACGAGCTTCGGGAACGTCGGAAGCTCTCTATCCGCGATCTGGTTATCTCTGTTTGGGGGTACGGCGACGCTCAGGAGGCCCTCGTCGAGCGCGCCCGCTACGCCCCGCCCTCCTGGACTCTGACGCCCGCCGTGGTCGCTCGGTAAACGGTCATGTCCACGGAACAATTTCTGAACCACGAAGCCGAGGCCTATTACAGGGAGCGGGGCTGGCTGCTGGGGTCCGGGAAGTGCGGCGGGAAGGCCAAGGGACTGGCTTACGCCCACACGGTTCTGCTCGAATCTGCTTTGAGAGAGAAGGTTGACCTTCCTCTAATAAACCATGTTGTTTCTACCGAGATATTCGAGGACTTCCTCCATGTCAACGGCCTGGAGTACCTTTACGACGAGGAAAACTGGGAGGACGTCCGCGGGCGTTTTATGGCCGCACCCTTCTCTCAAACCCTGAAAGCCGACTTGGAGCGGATTTTGCTCGACTTCGAGACGATCGGCAACCCTCCCCTGGTCATTCGCTCCAGCTCCCTGATGGAGGATTCCGTGGACCTCGCCTTCGCGGGGAAGTACGACTCCTTCTTTTCCGCCAACGTACACGGCATGGAGCGGCGCATGGCGAAACTGGAGGAATGCCTTCGCGCGGTGTGGGTCTCCACTTTCAACCCATCCGCCCGGAAGTACAGAGCTAAACACGGCAAGGCGCACCGTGACGAGTCCATGGCGGTCATCGTGGAGTCGATGGTGGGCAAGGACCGGCACAACATCTATTACCCCAAGCTGGCGGGTACGCTTTTTTCGCGCATCTTCCGCCGCCCCTCCCCGCGCATCCGGAAAGAGGACGGCATGATGTGCATCTGCTTCGGCATTGGAACACGGGCGGTGGATAGGGGGGCGGCCCGCAGCTTCTACCTCACCAACCCATCCCTGCGCCCGTCAGGGAACTCCCCTGAACGAATCGCGGGGTCAAGCCAGGAGTACTTCGATTATATTGACCGGAACGAGGGGGAAATCCGCACCGGGTTCATCCGGGATTGGCTCCCCGCTTTCGCCGAGAGTCACAAGGACCTGGATCAGTATATCGAGTTTTACGATGAGGAGAGTGACATGCTGCTCCCCTACAGCACCTACTCCGCCCTAACGGGCACGCGCCCGCTGGTCAGTTTCCCCGACTTCCACAAACGGCAGGCGTATCTTTTTGCCTTGGTGCGGGAATTGCTCAAGCTAATGGAAGAGCACCTGGGCCTGCCCGTGGATATGGAGTTTACCTACGACACCACCAGCCGGGATTTCCGCCTGGTGCAGCTCCGTCCGCTGGCCCACTTTCACGAGATGTCCCGCGTGGACATTCCCGACGTACCCTCCAGCCGGGTGCTCTTCCGGGGGGACCGCATGGTCAGCAACGGGCGGCTTCAGAACGTCCCTTACGTGGTCTACGTGGAACCCATGAAGTACCTGAGCGAGTGGGACCCACCCGGCGCAGCCCGTGCGGTGGGCCTGCTGAACGACCGCCTCAAGGGGACGAACTACATCCTAGCGGGGCCGGGACGCTGGGGAAGCCGCAACCCGGCCATCGGCGTTCCGATCCAGTACGGCGATATCTACAACTGCGGATGCCTGGTGGAACTCAGCGCGCCGCAGTTCAACTTTAACCCCGAACTTTCCTATGGCTCGCATTTCTTTTTGGACATGGACTCCGACAACATCCTCTACCTGCCCGTGTTCGCGGGGCAGAGCGGCAACGTCTACGCCTCGGACTGGCTGGACCGCGCGGAGTACGAGCTGGGCCAGCACCCGGCTGTCCGTGTCTACCAGGGGAATTTCTTCGTTTATTTGGATGGCGAAAGCGAGCAGGGACTGATTTGCAGGGGAGAGTAGTTGGTTTATGGTGAGATTACATTTACAAAGGAGAGCGGGGAAAATGCTGAAAAAAGCGATGAAATCCTGTGAGTTGACGGTTATGGCTGCGGCGGTGGTTTTCGCGGCGGCGGCGTTCGCCTTTGCCGCGTCAGACGGCGCGGGAGACATGACAAATCGGTTACTGACCGCCATAAAGGCGAACAGCCTGAAGGACGTGAAACGCATCGTGCGGGAAGGAGCGAATGTCAACGCCGCCAATATCGCCGACTACGGCGCAACGCCTTTGATGTACGCTGCCAAGCACGGCTACAATCAGGGAATTCCGCAGTTCTTGATCGAAAAGGGCGCTAACGTGAACGCCGCTAATGAATTAGGCTGGACTCCCCTGATATACGCCGCCGCGGATAACAATAACCCTGAAGTTGTGCGGCTCTTGCTCAGAAAGGGGGCGGAGGTGAACACCGCTGATATAGACGGCGTGACCTCCTTGATGTACGCCGCCTCTGATAACGGCAACCCAGAAATTCTCCGGGTTTTGATCGAAAAGGGCGCCAAGGTAAACACTGCCGACAGAGATGGCATGACTTCTCTGATGTACGCCGCCTCGTATAACAACAATCTGGAAATCCTTCAACTACTGATCGGAAAAGGCGCGAAAATAGACGCCGCCGATGTGGAAGGGTGGACTCCCTTGATGCATGCGGCCAGGTACAACAATAATCCCCAAATTTTCAGACTCCTGCTCGACAAAGGCGCGCAAGTGAACACCATCGACATCAACGGCCAGACGCCGCTGATGCTCGCCGCCGCGGATGACAAAAACGCCGGAGGCTGGATGTCTTGGCTGGGGTTGAGCGCCAAAGCGGACGGACTTGGGAAAGGGGGGCAGGCCCCCTTTATGGCCGTGAGCGCGGCGGCGCATAACCCCCAAGAGCTGCGGCTTTTGAATAAGAAACGCGCGACGACGGGCGCCGCCGATAAAGGCCAGGAACTCTTCCCAGCGTCCTCCGCCGCGCATGACAAAGGTCCGAAAAATTTGCGTCTTTTGCAGAGGCAGCGTATCAAGGCAAGCGCGGTTGACAAAGGCGGTTTAACTTCCATGGCGTTTTCTGCCAGTGCCAGCAAAACTCCAGAAATTTTGCAGCTTTTGATCGAAAGAGGCGCTAATGTCAACGCTGTCGACAGCAACGCTCAGACGTCATTGATGTTCGCCGCCGCCGTCAACAAAAATCCCCAGGCTTTACGGTTTTTGCTCGACAAGGGCGCGGACGCGAACAAAAAAGACACTTTTGGCAAGACCGCGCTTGATTACGCCACTCAAAATGAAGCGTTGAAAGCAACGGAAGCTTATAGCTTCCTCGCGCAAAAAACGGGAAATTAAGGAAGCACTGATTAATGGGGCAGGGGTCCGAGACCCCTAAGCGGGGTTTGGGGCAGAGCCCCGCCCCGCAAGGGGGCAGCAAGGGAAGCAAGGCGTTCGTCAGATAGATCAAACTCAAGCAAAGCGGCTCAAAATGTTCTGCAGCGCCTTACAGCTTCCGTTGTGTGACTGAGCGAGGGTGATGCCCTTTTGCGCCGCTTTCTTCCTCGCGATGTGCGCCAGCTCGTGAGAGACGGGGTTGGTGAAAAGCACTATCAGGTCCGGATGTCCTATCATGTATTCCAAATTGGTTTTGGGTTTGCTGAAAACCTTGGCGTCATAGCCGTAGTTCCGGCAAATACCTTTGTACTGAGAAACCATGCACTCGTTGCCGCCGATAATGACCACGCTCATATCTTTGTTTACCTCCCAATTTTAGAAGACCGCCTATTTCGTTTGCAGCGTCTTGGAACAAACCGCGTCGATGTCGCGGTGGTCGTGGGACGCGAAAAGGCAGGTGATCTCCGATTTCTCAAGAATGACTTTAACCTCTCGGCACACGTTTTCCCTCAAATTGGCGTCCAGGCTGCTGAAGGGCTCGTCCAGCAGCAGGAGTTTCGGGCGGGGAGCCAAGGCGCGCATCAGGGCCGCGCGCTGCTGCTGCCCGCCGCTGAGTTCATAAGGGTAGCGGGACATAAGGTCCTCCATCCGCGCCAACGTCAGCATTTCTTCCACGCGGGCGGCCTTCTGGCCGCGCCCCAGGCGGCGGAGCCCGAACTCAATGTTTTTCCGCACGGTCATGTGGGGGAAAAGGCCGTAGTCTTGGAAAACCATTCCCACACCCCGCCGCTCCGGCGGGACGAAAACGCCCCCGCCCGCCACGGCCTCCCCGTCGAGGAAGATGCTGCCCTCGCGCGGGCGCTCCAGTCCGGCGATCAGACGCAGGAGCGTGCTCTTCCCGCTGCCGCTGGGGCCGGTAAGCCCCACGATTTCCCCTCGCTCAACGTCGAAAGACAGACCCTCCAGCGCGGGTACCGGAACCGTGCCGTACGAAAAAGAAAGTTCGCGGACTTCGAGGAATTTTGGGGCTTTGCCCCAAATCCCACTTAAGGGTCGCAGACCCTTAAGAATCCCGTGCATTTGCTTTGTCCAGCATCGCGGCAGCGGAGACGAAGGCCGCGCAAATTGCGATCATGAGGAGTGCGGGGGGCGCGATTTCCTCCAGAATTTCGTTTTTCGCGAAATCGTACACCCTCGTCCCCAGTGTGTTGTAGTTGAAGGGTCTCAGAATGAGGGTTAGAGGCAGTTCCTTCACCACGTCCACGAACACCAAGACGAACCCGCTCAACACGGCGTCGCGGACAAGGGGCAGCTCCACCCGGAAGAACGTCTCCGCCGGCCCGGCGCCCAAGGTCCTCGCCGCCTCCCCGTAGACGTTCCCCACTTTCGTAAAACCCGACTCCACGGCGTGGCAGCCGATGGCGAAAAAACGCGCGACATACGCAAAGAGCAGCATAGCCGTCGTCCGCGAGGTTTCGAAAGGGAGCCCGGCTCGCGACAGGAAGGCGAACAGGGCAATAACGCCCATCGCGAGCACGGCCCCCGGTACGGAGTAGCCCGTCGTGGCGAACCGAGCCAGCGCCAGGTTCAGCTTCGAGGGAAAAAGGCGCGTGGCGTTCACCGTCCCAGCCACCAAAACCATCGTGAGGGCTGCCGCCGTAAGACCGCCGCTTATCGTGTTCCAGGCGTTTTCCCAAAGGCGGGGAAATGCTTCAGGGTTCCAGGAGAGCGTCAGCCAGCAGAGCAACTGCCCTACCGGAACTGCGACGGAAAAGAACAACACGAAAGCGCAAAAGACCGTACAGGCCAGAGCGGCGCGCCGGGAGGGACAGCGGGGCTGAAGCGTCCGCTCTCGGCTGGACACGGCGCGGTATTTTTGACCGCGCTGGGCCAGTTTGTTCACAACTATTACGATAAAAACGCCCATCAACAGGATGACGGACAGTTTAGCGGCGGAATCGGCGTCACTCATCCCAAACCACGCGCCGAAAATCGCCGTGGTGAAGGTGTGAAGGCCAAAGTGGCTCGTCACCCCGAAATCGCTCAAAATCTCAAGGGCGGTCAGAACAGCGCCTCCCACGATGGACGGAACCATCAGCGGCAGAAAAACCCGGAAAAACGCGCCCCAGGTTCCGCAGCCCAGAAGCCGGGCGTTTTCGTACAGGGACGCGCTCTGTTTTTTCAAGAACGCCTTCACCACCAGGTAGACGTAGGGAAACAGCGTGGCGGCAAAGACAAACACGGCGAAAGCGAGAGGCGGCACGGCGGCGCGGTCCGCGCCGAGGAGCCGGAGCCAGGCATGAAATCCCCCGGTGTAGCCCATGAGGTGATAGGTGACGTAGGCGGCAATGTAGGGCGGAATAGCCAGGGGCAGAACTAAGGCCCACTCCAAGACGGGCTTTCCTGGAAACGAGAAAAGGCAAGTTATCCAGGCCAGAGGCACGCCTATCAGCACAGCGCCCGCCGTTCCGAAAAAGGTGACGAGGGCCGTGTCCCACGCGCAGGTTTTCAAGATCCATTCCTGAATGTGCCGCCAATTCTCGTTAGCTGGAGCGGCGGCTTGAACCGCCAGGAAAGCGAACGGCAGCAAAACGCAGATCACACTCACCCTGAGAACAAGAAGCCAGGGATCAGGCAGTAAGCAGGAAAGAGAGCGCCGTTTTTTCACTTCCAGCCCGCTTCGTTGAAAATCCGGATGGCCTTGGCGTTGTTCTCGCCATAAACGGCAAAATCCAGCTCCTGAGTCTTGAAGCCCGTTCCCCACCCTTTCAGCAGAGGGGCAATTTCAGCGCCAGGGTTGGCGGGGTATTCATAGTTCGACTCAGACAGCAGCTTTTGAGAGGGCGGAGACAGCAGAAACTCCACCAGCTTGACGGCGTTTTCCTTATTGGGACTGCCCTTCACCAGACCCACGCCGCTGACGTTGAGGTGTGTCCCGGTGGTCTGCTGGTTGGGGAAAAAGACCGCGACTTGCTGGGCGGCCTTGACCTCTTCCGGGTCCTTCGAGTTCAGCATCTGCCCTATGTAATAGGTGTTCATGATGCAGATGTCGGAGATTCCGGCGGCTATGGCCTTGGCCTGGTCGCGGTCGTTGCCTTGGGGAGCGCGGGCCAGGTTGTCCGCAATGCCCCGCGCCCACTGGGCCGCCTTTTCTTCGCCGTTAAGAGCGATCAGGGACGCCAAAAGGGACTGGTCGTACATGGCGGCGGAGGAGCGCACCGTTATTCTGCCCTTCCATTTAGGAGAGGCCAGGTCCTCGTAGGTCGAAAGCTCCTCCGGCTTGACGCGCTCTTTGGAGTGAACGATGACGCGGGCGCGGGTCGTCAGTCCCACCCAATAGCTGTCTTTGTCCCTGAGCCGCGCCGGAGCGGCTTCGTCGGCAGCGGGGGAGGTAAGGGGCTGCAAGATGCCGGCCAGTTTGGCCGAGTTCAGGACGCCGCCGTCCACCGCCATGAAAAGGTCTGCCGGGGACCTTTCACCCTCCCGTTTGACGCGCTCCACCAGTTCGGGGGCGTTGCCGTTGATGACGTTGACTTGAATGCCGGTTTCTTTGGTGAAGTTGGCGTATAAAATATCATCGACGGCGTAATGACGCGCGGAGTAGATGTTAACCTCGGCCCCAGCGGCATACCCCGCGAAAGCGAAAAGCGCCGCGAAACCGAACAAAACAGCCAGAAATTTACGCTTCACGAGAAATTTCCCCCGATTCAAAAATGCCGCTATTCCAATCAAAAAGCCGAAGATACCCCAGGAACCCATGCCCGTGCTGCAGCCACCCCCGCTGTTTTCGCCCCGCGCGGCCAGCCAGTAGGAGAAATCAATCGCTCCATCGTCCGCGCCGTCGTAAACAAGCGCCATTTTGTTGGGATTTTCGGGAGATACGATGTCCGTTACATCCTGCCAGTAAGCCCCATCAACCGGAGCGGAGTCCACGAGCATAGTCCCGTAAAGGATAACGATGCTTCCAGCGTCGAACTGTGCCTCATCATACAGAATGCCAAGTTGAAAGTTGTCGCCCACGTTCAGAACAGCGCCGTCCGAGAATTTACCCAACAGAACGATGCCGAATCCGTCGAAGAAGAGCTTCGGCGTGTAGGGAACGTACCATGTGCCGTACCCGGAAAAGTCAAAAAACTTTTCGGGAGAATTTGTTCTTTCCTCTTTAAGGAACGCGGCCATCCTGTCATAGGTTCCTTGGCCCAAAATGTCCGCCGTCAGCGTCAGCGCCTGTTCCGTGCCGGTCATGCCCTTTAGGCCCGAACGGGTTACATCCAAAGGTATAGAGATGGCTGCGCCTGTTTCGGCGCCAGACAACTGCCCCCTCTGTCCCGTCAGAAACCCCGTGGAGCCGTTTGGAGCCGTGACCAAGTTGCTGGCGTTGACAAGTCCCCATTCGTCGCGGACCATGTCGAGAAAATCACCCTTTACCCACGTGGGAAAGCCGATTCCTGCCAGGTTAGCGCCTTTTTTGATGATGAAATCGGTTAGGTCTCCCTCTTCTTCGCCTTCTGACACCTTGAACATGAGGCCTCCGCCATACTCCTCGGCCGACCCCTCACTGGCGAAGGCTCCAACAAACCAGGCGGCCGCGTGATCCAGCAGAAAGACGGCCTCGCCGTTTTCGTCGGTGATTTTTTCGAGATAGTCGTTGACCTGTACTTCCTGGCCGCTCTCCATAACGGTGTGCGAAGGCGCGCCGGAATACGCCGCGAACACGGACGCGTTTTTCATCGGAAGACCCTTGTGATAGAACCTGAATTTAACCGCGCTGCCCTCTTTCAGGCCGTCCGCCGGCACTTCCTCGGCAAAAACAACCTCTAAAACCTGGTCCCCGCCCAGGCGTTTGGCCGCCATCCCGTCCGCGGCCAAATTCAGGAAGGTTTTCACGTGGGAGATGCTCATGGCCGTGCCGCTTCCCCCGAACTGACTCAGGTCTACCGTTCCCCTGAAATTCCCGTGAAGCACCGTCGTCCCAGCCTTCGTCACGGTGAAGGGCGCGTACTCGCAGTCGGATTGCTCGACGGGTACAACGCTGTTTGTTTTCGAGTCGTAGGGCCGAAAATCCGCGTTGCCGATAGGCGTTTTGCTTTCATCGTTGTAAACGACCTCCACGTTCACGTCCATCGGGTTATAAAACGTTCCCGTCATGCTGAAAGAATATTCCGGTGTCCCGATGATTTCCGTGAAGGTCCCATAAACACCTTTTTCCTCCCCCACGGCAACCTCGAAATTTCCCGGTGCAAGGACGAACTTGTGAGCGAAGGCCGCGGAGGCGGCTGCGAGAACCAGCAAGACGCTCAAGAAAACCTTTTTGCCGCTTCTTACCAACAAAATCATCTCCTCTCTCAAGAGGCTTAGCCCCTTGACCCATTGGCCCTTCGGGCGCGTAACAGCAGCTTTACAGTCCCTCCCGTTGGTCGGGTACAGCGGGCACTAATATATAGTTCTTAGGGGCCTCAGGCCCCTAAGCGGGGCATGGAGCAGAGCCCCGGGCTTAATCAGCGTTTCCTTAAAACACCGCTAGTTTTTCGCCCCAGGCCAGGCACGCCGCCTCGCTATCGCCGTCGGGGGTCTCGTGAACCGCAAGTCCGTCGTCCATGAGACGCCCTCCCGCGCCGCGGACGCGCCCCGCCCAGGTTCGGAGCCATTCGCCGTCACCCCAGCCGTAGGAACCGAAGATGCCGATTTTTTTGCCTCCAAGAGAGGGAAGAAGCTCCGTGAAGAACGGCTCCATTTCGGCCTCCTCGATCACCTCGCTGCCCATGGACGGCGATCCTAAGACAATGACGTCGTAAGCGGCCAGCTCCGCGGCCTTCACCTCGCCAACTTTTTTGCGCGTCACGGAAGCCCCTTTGCCCGCCGCACCCTTCTCGATCAGCTCCGACATCTTCTCCGTGTTGCCCGTGCCCGACCAGTAAACGATCCCGACTTTAGACATGCAAAACCCTCCTTATAAAATATGTTCAATGTTTCATGATGCAAACATCACCATATACCTCCAGCAGCTGGCGGTGGGGCGACTTCCCAAAAGAAACGCTGAAAACACCCGCGCAATGCATATAAAGCTCTTGGCGCCGGATCATGTGCGTTATTTTGTTTGTTTGCACAAACATAATAATTCTTAAATAGAATAATGTCAAGAAATAAAAGGGATAAATTTGATGAAATGTTACATGAAGTGTTTTTTGCGACAAACAAAACAAATAAGGAGCGCTGATTAACCCTTATGGGGCTGGAGCCTCAAGCCCCGCGCAGGGGTCTCGGAACCCCATTAATCAGTGCCCTCTATACCCGACCAACGGGAGGGACTGTAAAGCTGCTGTCACGCGCCCGAAGGGCTAATAGGTCAAGGGGCTTGGCCCCTTGCCCGAAGGGCTAATGGGTCAAGGGGCTTAGCCCCTTGAGGGGTTTCAAGGTGATTTTTGACCAGAGGGAGAGATATTGATCCTGGAGGAAGGCGGGATAATCCTGCTCGGGCTTGGGTCGAGTGATCAGAAAAGCCGCGGGGTTCGACGCGAGCAGGGCGCGGATCATCTTAGGCGTCGAGTGGTCGAGCACCACGGCCGTTTTTTCCTCCGCCATTTGGGCGATGGCAGCCGCCAAGAGTTCACTTTCCCCCCCCGAAATCCAAGAAGAAAACACTTCTGGGGCAGGACGCGTCAATCTGCACCCGGCGGCTTGGAGCAGCGGTCCGCTGTGGCCCGTCAGGTCGTAGACCGACTGGCCTTTTAAAACCTGCCGCCCAGCAAGGGTAATACTGTAGAGGCGCGCCTGGAACTCCGCCAGCCGCCGCTGGTAATAGGAATAGTTGGCGGGATCCCAGTCAGCCAGAGTCGTTAGGACGCGCTGAGCGATGAACGGGATAACGGACGGATCCGAAAAAGAGACGTCGATTTTCCCCTCGTCTAGAGGCAAACGGGAGTAAAGCGAGCGGAAATTGCCGTACTGCCCCAGAGGAATCCCCGCGTCCTGGGCGTCTTTCTCGTCAAAGGCCATAATAAGAGACTCTGGCGGCAGGGACTGAAGCGCCCGTGACTGGATACGCCGCGTCAAGTCGCCCTCCTCGTTCCAGTCCTGTATAGGAACCGCCTTGACGTTGACGCCGCCGATGAAGTTCACCAAAAGCGCCAGCCACGGCGAGGTGACAACCACCTCCTCCGCTCCCCGCGCGGGACATGCTCCCAGCAGCAAGCAAGCTAGCAATAAAGCGGAAAGCGGCGAAAGGATTTTCCGTGTTTTTTTTATTTTTTGCATTTTTTTCATAAAGCTTGTCCCTTGTCCAGGTTCTCCAGATTCGTGAGGGCCGCCGCTGCCGCTGCAGCTTCCGCCGCTTTTCGACTGGGGCCCTCGCCCTCCCATGTTCGCCCAGCGGCGTGCACCATGACCTTGAATGACGGAGCGTGGGAGGGGCCCGTCACCGAGAGTACCTCGTAACGGGGCAGGCCCATATCTGCGGCTTGCAGAAGGTTCTGGAGGCTTGATTTCGCGTTGGGATCGCCCTCGCCCGGAAGTGACACCCCAGACCCCAGCAGGTAGCGCCGCACCGTCCGCATCGCGGCGTCGTAGCCCCCGTCTAGGTAGACGGCCCCGAGAACGGCTTCCATGGCGTCAGCTAGGATGGAGGGGGAGGAGCGCCGCACGGATTTCCCCGTCATCACCACGCGGGCAAGGTCCAGTCTCGTTGCCCACCGAACGAGGGCTTCCTTGCACACGAGAGCGGCCCGGTAGCTGGAAAGTTTTCCCTCTGCCGCGCTGGGCCGGACCTCGTAGAGAACGTGAGCCGTTATCAAGCCCAGCACGGCGTCTCCCAGGAACTCCAGGCGCTGGTTGCTCTCGCTTAGGCCGTTTTCGTAAGCGAACGACGAATGACGAAGAGCCGTTTTCAGCAGCTCTCCGTCGCGGAAAAAATACCCCAGCCTTTCCTGAAACGCGCGAAGTTCGCAAAAGTCGTCCACGCTGGACTGCCAGATAGGATTACCTGTATTTTTGGAAGGCGAGGACTCCATTGTGACCGCCAAAGCCAAAACTGTTCACCAGCGCTCTTTCAACGGGTCTGTTCAGCCCCGCGCCCGCGACGATGAAAAGGTCACAATCAGGGTCTGGTGTGGTGTAGTTTAGCGTGGGGTGCACGTATCCCTCCTCGATGGCCTGAAGGGCCGCGATGGTCTCCAGCGCCCCCGCCGCGCCTAAGCAGTGGCCAATCATGGACTTTGTGGAGGTGACGGGGATTTTTTTCGCGTACTCCCCGAAGACCTTGTGGATCATCAACGCCTCCGTCTTGTCGTTGAGCGGCGTCGAGGTGCCGTGCGCGTTGATGTGATCCACGTCGGAGGGTTTCCAACCCGCCATTTCCATGGCGCGGCGCGTGGCGTAAATAGCGCCCTCGGCGTTCTCGTCCGGGGCCGTGATGTGCCCCGCGTCGCAGGACGTGCCGTAGCCCACGAACTCCGCGTAAATGTGCGCCCCCCGCGCCTTGGCGTGTTCCAGTTCCTCCAGCACCAGCACCCCCGCGCCCTCGCCCATGACGAAGCCGTCACGGTCTTTGTCGAAGGGACGGCTGGCCGTTTCAGGCGAGTCCATGCGCGTGGAAAGGGCCTTCATGGAGGCGAACCCCGCGATGCTGATGGCGCGGAGCGCGGCCTCGGCGCCCCCGGCCAGAATGACGTCGGCGTCGCCCCGGTTTATGGCGTGGTACGCCTCCCCCATGCTGTGAAGTGATGTGGCGCAAGCCGTGACCACGCACAGGTTAGGTCCCTTGGCCCTGTGGCGGATAGCCACGTAGGCTGTGGACATGTTGCTTATCATCATGGGGATGAAAAAGGGGCTGATCCTCTTGGAGCCCTTTTCCACCATGGTCTTGAAGCTGTTGAAAGAGGTCTCGATGCCACCCTGACCGCTGCCGATGTAGACCCCGAACTTGTAAGGGTCCAGCGACGCGGTGTCCAGTTCAGCGTCCTCCACCGCCATGCCCGCGGCGGCCGCGGCGAACTGAATCACTCGATCCGATCGCCGCGCCTCCTTCCCATCCATCCAATGGGTAGGGTCGAACTCCTTTATCTCCGCGCCAAACGTCACAGGACAATCGCCGAGATCGAACGTCGTTATCGGCCCAATCCCGTTCTTAGCTTCCCTAAGGGCCTGCCAATAGGCCCCTTTGCCTGCCGCGATGGGACTCAACGGCCCCAGACCCGTAACGACCACTCTTCTCATTTGTGTGATTCACTCCCCCCAGGGGGCAAGCTCCCTGGACCCGTCAGGGGCAAGCCCCTGAACCCGTAAACCTTCGGCGCGTCATTCGCTTTCATTGAGCGGGGGAGAGCTCATCCCCCGCCCTGCTGAATCTCCTCGCGTTACTCGTCGAGGCCGATTTTGGCCAATGTGTAATTCATGGCCTCGCCCACGGAGGTTAGCTTTTCGGCGTCTTCGTCAGGAATCTCAATGTCGAACTCCTCCTCGATACCCATGATGAGTTCCACGATGTCCAGCGAATCCGCGCCCAGGTCCTCCACGAACGAGGCCTCGGGCACGATCTGGTCCTCCTCCACGTCCAGGCGGTCTACGATGATCTCCTTAAGTCTGGAAAGAACTTCTTCCTTTTTCACGAATTTCACCCCCTTCCCTTATATCCTTAGCACATTGTCATGCCGCCGTCAACTGCCAAAACCTGACCGGTAACGTAGGCGCTTTCGTCCGAAGCCAAAAAGGCCACGGCGTTGGCCACGTCCTCCGGGCGACCCGCGCGGCCAGCTGGAATCTGGTGCAGCATGGCGGAACGGACGTTCTCCTTCAGCGCGTCCGTCATGTTTGTCTCGATGAAACCGGGAGCCACCACGTTGACGGTGATTCCCTTGCCCGCGTACTCGCGGGCGGCGGACTTGGCGAAGCCCACCAGCCCCGCCTTGCTGGCGCTGTAGTTGGCCTGTCCTGCGTTGCCGATGAGGCCTGCCACTGACGAGACACAGATGACGCGTCCCCATTTGGCCCTGACCATGCCGCGCAGGGCCTCCCTGGTGCAGAGGAACGCGGAGGTCAGGTTCGCGGAGATGACGCTTTCCCACTCCTCGTCCTTCATCCGCATCAGCAGGTTGTCGCGGGTGATACCCGCGTTGTTGACCAGAACCTGCACCGCGCCTAAAGTTCCCTCCACGGCCTCGAACAGCGCTGAAACGTCCTCGGACCTAGACACGTCCGCCTTGAACGCCGCCGCTTGAACTCCCAAGGCGGCCAGCTCCTCACAGAGCGCCTCCGCGGCCGCCGCGCTGGTGTTGTAATTGACGGCCACGCGATACCCGCGCCGCCCCAGCTCCAGGGCCGCAGCACGCCCTATTCCCCGCCCTCCGCCCGTTACCAGGGCAAGGTACTCGCCGTTTTCTTTCTTTTCCATCATTTACTCCCCGTCAAGCTCTCCAAAAATTTTGCCATTTCCTCAAGCTTCTCCGGCGTTCCAGCGGCCATGACGGAAAGCCCCTTGCGGCATCTCTTTATCAGGCCGGACAGCACGTCGCCGGGTCCCAGTTCCAAAAAGGCGCTCACGCCGTCGTCAGCCATTCGGGCGACGGAGTCCGCCCAGCGCACCGGACTGTAGGTCTGCTCAAAAAGCGCCTGCCGTACCTCCCTCACCGAGGACAGGGGCGACGCTCCTACATTGGAGACGATGGGCCACATCGGCTCGCTCCATTTGTAAACATCGAACTGTTTTTTGAGCTTTTCAGCGGCTGGGAGCATGAGGCGGCTGTGGAACGGTGCGCTGACGTTCAGCGGCACCGCCTTCTTCGCGCCCTTCTCCTTGGCCGCGGCGACAGCCTTCTCGACGAACTTGGCCTGCCCGGAGATCACCACCTGTCCCGGCGCGTTGAAATTCGCCGCCTGACACTCCATGCTGGGGGCAACGGAGGCGCAGGCTGCCGCCACGTCCTCCGCGCCGAGCCCTATGACGGCCGCCATGGCTCCCGTGCCCTCAGGAGCGGCTTCCTGCATCCAGCTTCCGCGTTTGTGCACCAGCTCCACGGCGTCCCGAAAGGACAGAACCTTGGCGGCCACCAGCGCTGTATACTCCCCCAGGCTGTGGCCTGCCCCGCAGGCCGGGGCAAGCTGCGCGCCCAGTTCTTTTTCCAGCGCTCGGACCGCCGCCACGCTCACCGCCATGATAGCGGGCTGAGTGACGGCCGTACGCCTCAGCTCTTCCTCCGGCCCCTCGAAAATCACGCGGGTGAGCTTCATGGAAAGCGCGTCGTCGGCCTCAGCGAAAACGTCCCTCGCGGAGGGAAAGGCCTCGCAGAGCGCCCGACCCATCCCCACTTCCTGCGCACCCTGCCCAGGGAAACATAACGAGTACTTCATACGTGAACCCCCCCTTGAAACTCTGAAAGGCTAAGGCCCTGCCTCTTCACCGAAAGACCCCAGAGGCTGGGGGCCCTAAGAACCCTGTTTGTTTGGTGAACCCCATAGTTTCTCCAACACCGTCTTGGCCTCCGCGAAGAGGCTTTCGACAATCTCCGCGGCGGGGCGGATGTCGTTGACCATTCCCGCCGACTGTCCGGCCATTAAAGACCCCCACTCCAAGTCCCCGTCGATAACGCCGCCGCGCAGTTTCCCCGTGCCGAAGCGCTCAATGTCCTCGATGGAGGCGTGATCGTATTCCATTTTCTCGAACTCCGCCGTCAGCTTGTTGCGCAGACACCGTACTGGGTGCCCGGTGCTCTGGCCCGTCACTGCGGTGTCCCGGTCACGCGCCCGCAGGATGGCCTGTTTGAAGTTCTCGTGGGCCGTGCACTCCGCGCAGCAGACGAAGCGCGTTCCAAGCTGGACGCCCTCCGCGCCCAGAGCGAAAGCCGCGGCTACTCCCCGGCCGTCCGCGATGCCCCCCGCCGCGATGACCGGGACTTTGACGGCGGAAGCCACCTGAGGAACGAGAACCATGGTGGTCAGCTCCCCGACGTGTCCCCCCGACTCCATGCCCTCGGCAATGACGGCGTCCGCGCCCTGCTTTTCCGCGCGCCGGGCCAGGGCCACCGACGCCACCACGGGGATAACCACCGTTCCCAAGGGCTTGAGACGCTCCAAGACCTTACCCGGTATTCCCGCCCCCGTGGTGACGACGGGAACCCGGTGCTTTGCGGCCAGCTCCATGGCGTCCGCCGCCGTCGGGGACATCAGCATAATGTTAAGCCCGAAGGGGCGGCCCGTAAGGGTCTTGGCCTCCGAAATCTCCCGTTCCAGCGCGTCGGGAGGCATAGCCGCCGCCGCGATAATACCCAGCCCGCCGCCGTTGCTGACCGCTGCCGCCAGCCGCGCGTTCGCCACCCACGCCATCCCCCCCTGAAGCAGGGGATATTCCGTCCCCAGCAGCTTGCGGACGCGGCTGTTCCGCATGGATTCCGTCATCTTTTCTTCCATATGTCATTCCCACCTATTCGAGTTCTTCACGAATCTGTCCCACGCCGTCCCTGACGATGAAGTTCCGCGCGGCAGAGAGCGCTCCCAAAATGGCGAGGGCTTTGGAACGCCCGTGGGCCTTGACCACCGTTCCCTTGACCCCAAGCAGGGGCGTTCCGCCGTATTTTTCGTAGTTAAAACGCGCCCATAGGGCCTTCACCATCGGGATCATGAAAAGCATTCCCACTTTCGGCAGGAAGCGATGCCCCATTTCCTCGGCGATGATGGATCGAGCCCCCTGCATCAACCCCTCGCCGAACTTAAGGAGCACGTTGCCCATGAAGCCGTCGCAGACCACCACGTCCGCCCGTCCCCAGGGCACATCGTCCCCCTCCACGTAGCCCTTGAAGTTCAGGCCGCTTTTCGCCAGGGTCTCCCGCGCTTCCGCCACCACCTCGTCACCCTTGATCTCCTCGGTTCCGTTGGACAGGAGCGCGATCTCCGGTTCGGCAACGTTCAAAATTTTTTTGGAATACACGTTGCCCATTCGGGCGTATTGATAGAGGTTCACGGGTCGGGCGCGGACGGAGGCCCCCACGTCCAAGAGGAACGTCCAGCGGTTGATGGTAGGCAGGGGAACGCCCAGGGCCGGGCGGTCGATCGTCGGCAGTTTGCCCACCACCAGAACACCCCCCGCCACGATGGCCCCCGTGTTCCCCGCCGAGAGGCACCCCTGGGCCTCACCGGCGCGCACCATCTCCATGGCGATCCTCATGCTGGAGTCCCTTTTTTTCCGAATGGCCGTCACCGGCTGCTCGTCCATTGCCACAGCCTCCGCCGCGTGCACTACCCGCAGCCGTTTCCGCGCTTCCATAGAGGCGCCGGCCAGGCAGGGTTTTATCTTCTCCGCGTCGCCCGTCAGGACGATCTCCAGGTCGGAAAACTCCTGACAGGCCAGGGCCGCGCCTTTGCATATCTCCCGCGGCGCGTTGTCCCCGCCCATGGCGTCCAAGGCTATGGTTATGGTCAATTTTTTCGCGCCCCCATTTTCTGTGTTTATAACGTTCTGCAGCTTCGTTAAAAAATATGTTCTATTGATTCGGTTAAAATTTCGGCGCCGCGGGGCCTATGCCATCTGCCTATGCCATCTCTGGATTCAGGATTTGGGTGATGAAACGGGCGACGAAGATCTCCTTTTCCCCCACGCGGGTTCGCACGCTGACGATGTAGCGGTTGTCCTTGTTGACGCCTACCTTAGCCCGAGCCACCAACATGTCGCCCACCTTGGCGTGGCCCTTGTACTCCCCGCGCATGGAGTCCACGATCACCGTCGCGGCCTCGATGACGGCGACGGCCACGGAGCTGGCTTGGGCGTAGATGTAGTGGTCCCACAAAATATCCGTGGTGCGGAAGGCCATTTCCCGCGTGGTGCGCAGTACTGACAGGGCCCACTTGTTCGGCTCCAGCTCCAGCAGGTCTCCCACGATCTCACTGCGGCTCAGGGAGCGCAGCTTACTGCCCGCCTCCTGCGCCATGCGCCGCACCCGCTCGCGGAGTTCGGGCACACCCATGAGAGCCCGGTCCAAGCGCATCGTGCTGACGCTTACCCCAAAAAGGGAGGCTAATTCCCGGTCCGTCGCCATTGGGTTGTTTTCAAGCAGTTTCGCCAGGCGCTGTTGGCGGAGTTTCTTCTCGGAGATAATCCCAAACGCCCCCTTTAGCCGGACATAGCACCTAGTATCAATATCTGCTCCGCTAACCTGACCCTGCAGTATAAAAGCGAAACCTCCAAACGTCAAGCGGGACTTGGGTAGATTCCACTCCCTTGCTCAGGGCGCAAACGCCTTGGTCAAACGCCGGCGAGGGATTGGCCCGTTTTCAGAGTCACTTCAAGGGGGACGGAGAGGGACGCGGCCGACCGCATCACCTTGGCCAGGACCTCTCCAACCTCCCCGGCGCGGTTTTCGGGGCACTCGCACACCAGGGAGTCATGAATTTGGAGGCAAAGCCGCACCTCTCCGTCCGGAGCGAAATGCCGGTGGAAGTCAAGCATGGCCTTGCGCGCTATGTCGGCGGCCGTGCCCTGTATGGGGGTGTTGACGGCGATACGCTTCAGGCCGCTTCGGTCCCGCACGCCCTCCATTGCCTCGGCTATGGGGCGTATGCGCCCGAAAAGGGTCTGGGTGTAACCCCTTTCCTGGGCCTTCGCCGCGCTTTCCTCCAGGTACCGCCTGACCCCTGGCAAGGCGGAGAAGTAGCGGCTGATGATGCCGCTGGCCTCGCTCCGCTCGATACCCAGGCGGCCGGCGAGGCCGAAAGAACTCATGCCGTAGAGCAGGCCGAAATTGATCGCCTTTGCCGCGCGGCGCAGCTCAGGCGTCACGTCCTCAGGCGCGACGGCGAACACCCAGGAGGCCGTCTCTTGGTGAATGTCCTGGTTGCCTCGTCGGAAGGCCTCCAGCAGGCGTTCTTCCCCGGAGCAGTGCGCCAGCACGCGCAGTTCGATCTGCGAGTAATCCGCCGCCACAAACACTCGATCCGGTGAGAGGGGCGCCAGTCCCTCCTTGATACGGCGCGCCCACTGACCGAACGCCGGGAGGTTCTGCAAGTTCGGGTCCCGGCTGCTGAGCCGCCCCGTTCCCGTAAAGGCCGCTTCGAAGGTGGTGTGCACCAACCCGCCCCCTAGGTTCGCCGCCTTTTGCAGCGGCACCACAAAGCCGGTCAGCATTTTCGAGAGTTCCCGATGCTCCAGCATCAACTGGGGGACCTGAGCGTGGGGCAAGTTTGAGTCCGCTAGCCCCTCCAGCACCGAGGCACTTGTGGAAAAGCCCGTCTTGCCCTTGGTCTTTGCACCGCTGGGGAACCCCAGGCGCTCAAACAGGAGCCACGCCACCTGTTTGGGGGAGTTGAGGTTGATCTCCTCCCCAGCCGCCGCGCTCACCTCCTTCTCAATGACGGCGAGGCGCTTCGCCAGCTCTCTTTGCAGCGCGGTGAAGGCCTTGGAAGAAAGGCGTATCCCTTCGCGCTCCATGTTTACCAGTAAGGGGATAAGGGGCAAGTCGACACGCTCCATCAGTTCGGGAAGCCGTTGGTAGCGGCGGATTTCCAGATTCAGCTCCCGCGCCGCGCGCCAAAGGTGAAACGCGGAAATTTTCTCGGCCTCCATGGGGTACAAAGCCGTCAGGGTGTGGGCGGGTCTGTCCGGGTGAAGCAGGTAATGGGCGGTCTTCAAATCCCATATCCCGCAGTCCCGGAACTTCTCTGGCCCGAAACAGGCGGCGAGGTCCTTGTAATCGTTCACGAAAAGTTTTTTTCCAGCCAGACGCGTCCAGAAATCGGGCTCCAGCTCGAACCCATGGATCAGGGAACAGCGCCCCTCGGCGTCGGCGAACTGCAGCTCGGCGGTTCCCGCCTCGGGGGGGTAGTACCCGGAGTGCGTCAATAGGAGCGCCAGAGCGTCGGCCTCCAACAGTTTCTCTATCTCCACGTTTTCGGTTTTCCTCTCCAAGACGGGGGGAAGGGGCCAGACGTCCTCCGACTCAAGAGTCTGTGCAGAGGGCTGGTTTTTTTCCTCCAATGTCCTCAGCTTTTCCATTTTTTCCACCTTTTCCATCAGTTTCACCAAACCCAAGCGCCGACAGAGCGCCAGGGCTCCGGCCAGGTCAGAAGGGGCCTGACCGGGAGAGGGGAAAATAAGCGGCAGAGCGGTGCGCAGCCGAACCAGCTCACGGCTTTGGAACGCCCTTTCCTTTCCAGCCGTCAGTTTTCTCGCCATGACCTCTTTCACGGGGCCTTTTCCCTCTATCAGTTCGTAAAGCCCCTCAAGGGTCTTTGCCTTTCCGATCAGGTGGAGCGCCGCCTTCTCCCCAATTCCAGCCACGCCGGGCACGTTGTCCGAAGCGTCGCCCAAAAGGGCCAGGTAGTCGGGCATCGAGGAAGGGGGAAAGCCGAACTCCTCCGTGAAAATTTTTTCGTCGTATTCTTTCAGGGACGCGATACCCTTCAGGGGACGCAACATTCTTACCCCTGGTCCCAGCACTTGGAACAGGTCTTTGTCCGAGGAGACGATGACCGCCTCCAGGCCCTCCCGCGCGGCGGCTAGGGCCATCGAGGCGATGACGTCGTCGGCCTCCACCCCCGACTCCGAGAAAACAGGATACCCCAGGGCGGCGAGCAGTTCCTTCAACAGGGCAAGCTGCCGCCTAAAGTCCTCAGGGGTCGACTTGCGCTGGGCCTTGTACTCCTTGTAAAGCTCGTGACGGAAAGTGAGTCCTGGAGCGTCAAAAACGATGACACAGGTTTCGGGGGCCACGTTCTCCTCTACCTTAGTCAGCATGTTCATAAAACCCAGTATCGCGTTGGTGGGGGTTCCATCCAGCGCAGAAAGCGGGGGTACCGCGTAAAAGGCCCGGAACGCGAGCCCATGCCCATCGATAATCAGCACCCTGCCGTTCGCGTTCGTCATGTTCGAAAATCATCTCCTGTCCACTATCGGCAACATTTTGAGTTATCCTGCGTTCTGTGGCAAATAACGCAAAGCCAGTTACTGCAATAATTAAAGGTGAGGCTCATGCGTTTACCCTGCTTCCATGACGAATTCCAATTGATTTTTTCATAAATTAAAGTATAATTGATATATTATGATTTTGTAAACTTTGCTAGAGCGGATGGCAGGGTAAACGCGTCAGAGAGGGATAAAACCTTACAAATACTTAATTAGATATTTCATACTTAAAATTTATTAATTAGGTGATATTATAAGTTTATGATTTTAACGGGGTGATGGAAATGATACTAAAAGACATAAAATTTCCTATCGAATCATTTGCTCAAGATGTTCTAGAAAAAATTTCTCAAGAAATACAAACAACTTCAGAGATGACCGTACTTGAAAGGAAGTTCTTAAACGGGCTTTTAAATTATTTTCGGCCGCGGAAAATTTTAGAGGTAGGCGTTTCAGCTGGAGGAAGTTCCGCGATTATTTTGAATACCATTAAAAATAACGAGAAAGCTAAACTTTTTTCGGTGGATTACTCCATGTCATACTATAAAGATTCTTCGTTCGACGTAGGCTGGAAAGCGAAGGAATTGTTTCCTGATAATCAACAGTGGATATTGAAAACAGGAGTGGATGCCGCTGAGGTTATCGAAGAAATTGGATCGGGAATAGATTTTGTCCTGCTGGATACTGTGCATCGTCATCCAGCAGAAACATTGAGTTTCATTTCGATATTTCCTTATTTATCGCCGCATTGCGTGGTGGTCTTGCACGATATCAATCTCTTTGACCCTGATCTTTCTGAGGTAAACACCGCTTATGCGACTTATGCGACAAAAATACTTTTTGATACTATTACGGCGGATAAGATAATTCCTGCTTTTGACAATAATATTTATCCCAATATAGGGGCTTTTCAAATCAACGAAGATACGCTGAAGTATATATCAGATGTGCTCAGAAGTTTGTATTTTCCTTGGGGTTTTCAGATGGATAAAAGAATATTAAACGCAACAGAGATAATAGTGAAAACAAAATATTCTGTTGAAGATTTTGAGCTTTTTCAAAAAGCGATTACTCGAATGTCGGAATTACCGCTCTTATATAATTCTTCAATTGGCAGTACTGGCAGTACGTTTTTTTGCCGTGCCGCCCAAAAATTCATCACGGTGGGTAAATTTATTTATAAAAGAATAATTTCTTGTCATTTTGGAAGGTGACAGCACGATTTCAGTGACAAAAAAATTTTCCATCAAAAAAGACATGAAAGACATGATTGAGGGAGAGAGGATATATCCCTGTCGAACGCGCTTTAGAAACCCCTCGCGAAAACGAGGGGAGTATGTCAAAATAACTCATTATCGCAGCCAGGGGAATATCGGGAGGGTTGGGGAATGGAGACACGTATGCGCTTCGCCCCAAGTCCCACGGGTGCTTTGCACATCGGGGGAGGGCACACGGCGCTTTTCAATTGGCTGTGGGCGCGGCACACGGGCGGGAAATTTGTCCTCCGCATCGAGGACACGGACAGGGAACGCTCCACTCAGGAGTACGAGGACACCATCATGTCCGGCATGAAGTGGCTGGGTCTGGATTGGGACGAGGGCCCGGACGTGGGAGGGGACTACGGCCCCTACCGTCAATCCCAGCGGCTGCCCCTTTACCGCCAATGTGCGGAAAAACTGGCGGCGGAGGGGCAGGCTTACCGGGAGGGTGACGCGATTGTGTTCAAGGTACTCCCGGGCGTGGAGCTTTCCTTCGACGACGTCGTCTACAGCCGCGTCGAGACCATGAGCGACGGACTGAAAGGCAGGGAGCCGGGCGAGCTGAAGGACATCGTCCTCATCAAGAGCGACGGGATGCCCACCTATAACTACGCCGTCGTTGTGGATGACCATTTTATGGAGATAACCCACGTCATTCGGGGGGAGGATCACATATCCAACACGCCCAAGCAGCTCTTGCTGTACAAGGCCTTTGGGTGGCAGCCCCCCCTTTTCGCGCACCTGCCGATGATTTTGGGCAAGGACAAGAAGAAACTGAGCAAGCGTCACGGCGCCACCAGCGTCTACGAATTCCGGGACATGGGGTATATGCCTGACTCCGTCTTCAACTTCCTAGCGCTTTTGGGCTGGTCGGCGGGGCAAGACAAGGAGATTTTCGATCGCCAGGAGGCCGCCAGCCTGTTCGAACTTTCTCGCGTGACGCGCAAGGCGGCCGTTTTCGACCCTGATAAGCTGAACTTCATCAACCAGGAGCACCTGAGGCGCATGGAGCCCATGACACGCCTGGCCTTGATAAAGCCCTTTTGGAGGGAAATGGGTCTGCCCGTTGAAGAACACAAGGATGAGTACCTGGCCGCCGCCTTGACCCTGATGGGCGGCCGCGGGCAGACCGCGAGAGAGCTGGCGGCCTTCTCGGACTACTACGTGTCCTTTGAGCCGGTGAAGACCCGTTGGAACGCTGGCGAGGTCGCCGAAGAACTGCTGGCCGGACTAAGGGAGTTTTTCCCCGTACTCTTGGCCGAGCCCCATTGGACCGCGGAAAAGCTGGAAACCCGAGCCCGGACGTGGGTCGAGGAAAAGGGCGTAAAAATGAAGGATTACGCGATGACCCTGCGTCTTACTCTCACGGGTATGAAGGTCAGCCCCGGAGTATTCGAGGTGGCGGCTCTCCTAGGTCGGGAAGAGGTGCGTCAAAGACTGGACTTTTATGGATTGACATAAGAGAAGCACTGATTAATGGGCTTCTTAGGGGTCCGAGGCTCCTAAGTGTTAAAATATTTTTGTCGGCATGGGTTAGAATTCCGCGGCAATCTTGAAAACCAGTGTACCTTTATAGAGAGATTAGAGAGATTAGAGGGAGGACCTATACGATGGCTTATGGCTTAACTACCGCGCAGGTTGAGGAGTCAAGGACGAAGTACGGCGGCAACAGGCTGACAGAGCAGGAAATCGAGGGTTTTTGGAGCAAGCTGAAGGACAATTTCGGCGACCCGATGATCCGCATTCTCTGCGTCGCGCTGGTTATCAACGTTGTCCTCTTTTTTCTGGGGCAGACCGAGTGGTACGAGTCCGCTGGCATTGCCGTCGCGGTGATTCTCGCGACGTTCGTCTCCACCTTCTCCGAGTACCGCAACGAGAACGCTTTCCAAAAATTGCAGGAAGAGGCGTCGAGGATCAAGTGCAAGGTCTACAGGGACGGGAAGATCATCGACCTGCCCATTGACGACATCGTGACGGGGGACTGCGTCCTGCTCCAGTCCGGCGACAAAGTCCCAGCCGACGGAATCCTGCTGGAGGGGGAAATCAAGACCGACCAGTCCGCCCTGAACGGCGAGAGCCATGAGGCGAAAAAAATCCCCATGCCCTCTGACTACCAAGACCAGGAGGCCCAGATGGACTTTCTGAATCAATATAAGATATTCCGAGGTTCCGTGGTTTGCGGCGGCAACGCCGTGGCGGAGGTTCGGGCCGTCGGGGACGCGGCGGTGTACGGCCAAATTGCCAGCGAACTTCAAATCGACGACGACAGGGACTCCCCGCTCAAGGTCAAACTGAGCAAACTGGCCGGAAACATCAGCACCTTTGGCTACATCGGGGGCGCAACCATCGCATTGGCGTTCCTTTTTCAGCGGGTCATGTTCCAAGACGCCATGACGCTTTACAGCGCCAACTGGCTGGCGGCGGTGCAGGACGTGGTCCGCGCCGTGATGCTGGCGGTTATCATCATCGTCATGGCCGTGCCGGAGGGCTTGCCCCTCATGATTGCCCTGGTCTCCGCCCTGAACATGGGGAAAATGCTCAGGGACAACGTCCTCGTCCGCAAGATCGTCGGTATCGAAACGGCGGGCAGCCTCAACGTTCTTTTCAGCGACAAGACCGGCACCATCACCAAGGGGCAGCTTGAGGTCGTGACCTTCGTGGACGGAAGCGGGAAGGCCTATGACAGTCCCAGCGGTGTGGAAGGTGAACTGGGCAGATTGCTGTCTCTTTCCATTCACTGCAACATGGACGCCGTGGTCTCCGGCGACTCCGTCATCGGCGGCAACGCCACGGAGCGGGCCGTCTTGAGCTACGGCGCTCCCATCGCGAAGAAATTTAACGTGACCAAGGCCGCCTCTATCCCCTTCAACAGCGAAAACAAGTACTCCGCCACCACCGTCGAGGGAGAGTATAAGCTCACCCTCATCAAGGGCGCGCCCGAAAAGATTCTGGCCCGCTGCAAGACTTACTGCGACGCTCGGAGTCAGGAAACCCCCCTTTCGGGCATCATCGAGGAGAAGGTCAACGAACTGGCGGGGCGGGCAATCCGCGTACTGGCCTTGGCGGTCTCCCCCTCTCGGCTGGAAGGGGAAGCCCTGCCCGAAGGCGACTGGGTGCTGGTGGGCATCCTTGGTATTCGCGACGAGGTGAGGCCGGAGTCCATTGGCGCCATACGGGAGGTGCAGAGCGCCGGTGTGCAGGTCGTCATGATCACGGGCGACCGGAAGGACACGGCGGTGGCCATCGCTAAGGAGGCGGGCATTCTGAAGGGCGACGCCGATATAGTGCTGACCAGCGACGAACTTGCCGCTATGAGCGACGAAGAGGTCAAGGATAAACTTGAGAAGTTCCGGGTCGTGGCCCGGGCCCTGCCCAGCGACAAAAGCCGCCTCGTCCGACTGGCTCAGGAACTCGACAAGGTGGCGGGCATGACGGGAGACGGGGTGAATGACTCCCCCGCCCTGAAGAAGGCCGACGTGGGCTTTGCCATGGGCGGCGGCACCGAGGTGGCCAAAGAGGCCAGCGATATCGTCATCATGGACAATAACTTCGCCTCCATCGACAAGGCCATCCTGTACGGCCGCACCATCTTCAACAGTATCCGCAAGTTCATCATCTTCCAGCTCACCATCAACGTCAGCGCGGTGCTCATTTCCTTCGCAGCGCCCCTTCTGGGCATGGACCCTCCCCTGACCATCACCCAGATACTCTGGGTCAACCTGGTCATGGACACCCTTGCGGCCTTGGCTTTCGGCGGCGAGCCAGCCCTGGCGCGCTTCATGCACGAAAAGCCGAAACGCCGGGACGAGAGCATCGTCAACGGCTACATGTGGAGTGCCATCCTCACCGGGGCGCTGTGGACCTTTGCCGTCAGCATGTTCTTGCTGCTGGCGCCCGCGGCTCAAAGCTACTTCCAAGCGGACGCCGAGAAGAAGTACCTGCTCACCGGGTTTTTCACCTTCTATATCCTGCTGGCGGTGTTCAACGCCTTCAATGCTCGAACCGAACAGTTGAACCTCTTCGACAGCATTGGGGGCAATAGGGGGTTTCCCCGCGTGATTCTGCTCATCGTGGTGATTCAGATCATCATGACCTACTACGGAGGGGCGATTTTGAGCTGCTACGGGCTCACGGCGGAAGAGTGGATCGCCGTGACACTGTGCGCGTTCTCCATCATCCCCATAGACCTGATTCGAAAAAAAATAAGGGGGGTTTGAGGAATGGCCGTCAATCTTGAAAAAGGACAGCGCATTTCCCTGGAAAAGGAAGCGGGGAAGTTACTGACGAAAATTGTCATGGGGCTGGGCTGGGATGCAGCCAAAAAGGGGTTTTTCAGCAGCGGCGGCGGCAGCATCGACTTGGACGCCTCGTGCGTCATGTTTGGCCCCAACAAAGAACACAAAGACACGGTTTGGTTCAGGCAGTTGAAGAGCAAAGACGGCAGTATCGTCCACACGGGGGACAACCTGACGGGCGAGGGCGAGGGTGACGACGAGCAGATCATCGTGCAGCTCGACAAGGTGCCGGCGGACGTCGCCACCCTCGTTTTCACCGTCAACAGCTTCCGGGGGCAGACCTTCAAAAACGTGGCAAACGCCTACTGCCGCATTGTCGATAACTCAACTCAGACGGAGATCGCGCGCTACAACCTGAGCGGCGGGCACAACAACACCGGCATGATCATGGCCAAGGTCTACAGGCACGGCGGAGAGTGGAAGATGCACGCCCTCGGCGAGCCAGCGAGCGGGCGCACCTTCAACGATTTGATGCCCGCCATACAAAACTTTCTTTAAAAGCACACGAGAACGGCTCAGGCCCGAAACGAAGGAGAAAGCCTATGGAGCTTATACGGGGACAGAAACTTAAGCTCGCCGACGTAACCACGTCGGCGGCCTTCGAGGTGCAAATTGACGTTCAGTCGAACCTTGTTGTGGATATAAGCTGTTTTGGCCTTGACGAGACCCGGAAACTTTCCGACGATCGCTATTTCATTTTTTACAATCAGAAAACATCTCCCTGTTCTTCTATCGTGTTGGAGGCCTCGCCGCACTCCGCGGGGTTCAAGCTGAACTTGTCCGCCCTGCCTCCCGCCATCAAAACCATCGTGTTTGCCGCCACGATAGACCAGGAGGGAACCATGAGCGCCATTGGCCCAAGTTCCCTCAGGCTCGTGGAGAACGGGAAGGAGCGTCTGATTTTTCCCTTCTCCGGACGGGATTTCGCCTCGGAAAAGGCGGTCATGGTGGCGGAGATGTACTTCAAAGATCAATGGCGCTTTTCGGCGGTAGGACAGGGGTTCAACGGAGGGCTGAGCGCCCTTTTGAAGCATTTCGGCGGGGAGGAAATAGAAAAAATAAAGGAAACGATTCCAGCGGCGCCCAAGGTCAACCTGGGGAAGGTCACGCTGGAGAAAAGGGGCGCGGCTCAAAAGGTCAACTTGACGAAACAGGGGCAGACCGTCCACATCAACTTGCAGTGGGATGAGCCTAAAGGGGGATTTTTTGGTTCGTCCGCCGTCGATCTTGACCTGGGCTGCATGTACCGGCTGAAAAACGGGGACAGGGGAGTCATACAGCCCTTGGGCGGGAATTTTGGTTCACAGAACGGGTCTCCTTATATTTTCCTCGATAAGGATGATCGTTCGGGAGCGGCCGCTGACGGTGAAAACATGTATGTTTTCCGCCCGGAGGAGATCGAGCTGATGGTGATCTTCGCGCTGATCTACGAGGGAACGGCGGAGTTCACCGCCGTCAACGGGCGGGTCACGATTGAGCACAAGGGAAATTTTGAGATCCTGGTTCCCCTCAACAACCCTGAAGGCGGAAAGAGATTCTGCGCTGCAGCGAGGATCGAACCCGATGAAAACTCCATTCGGATCACCAAAGACGAGCTGTATTTCGCGGGTCACGTGGACTGCGACAGGCATTACGGGTTTGGCTTTCAGTGGAAAGCGGGGAGAAAATAGCGCGTTTGCCAAAAGACGGCGCTGAAAATGGGGAGGGTGGAAGCATGGAGTCGGCCTTTGGGATAAATTACGAAATCCTTTACGGAAGCGGCGCGTTTTCGATGCTTAAGATTCAGCTGCGGCGCGGAATGTCGATAAAAGCTCAATCCGACGCGATGGTCACAATGGACACCACGCTGAAGGTCGAGGGGAAGCTCGAGGGCGGGGTTTTGGGGGGATTGGGACGCCTTTTGTCCCGCGAAAACTTCTTCTTTCAGACCATAAGAGCCGTGGACGGCGACGGCGAAACCCTCCTTGCGCCCGCTACCCTCGGCGATGTCGCCGACCTGGAGATGGACGGCACGCCCTACTACGTTCAAAAGGGGGGCTTTTTCGCCGCGACGGAAGGAGTCACTATCAGCACGAAAATGCAGAATCTGGCCTCCGGCTTGTTTGGGGGAGAGGGGCTTTTCGTTCTGGAGGCGTCGGGACAGGGGCTTCTTTTCGTGGAGTCCTTCGGCGCGATCCACATCGTGGACATTCCGCCTGGGAAGGACATTATCATAGATAACCACCACCTGGTCGCGTGGCCCAGACATATCCCATACCGTCTGGAAAAGGCGTCTCAGGGCTGGCTCTCCAGCATGACGTCGGGAGAGTTTCTGGTTTTCCGTTTTCAGGGGCCGGGGAGGGTTTTGATTCAGTCTCGAAACAACGCCGGCTTCGGCCAGTGGATAAAGCAGCTGCTGCCCAGCAATTAAAACGAGAAAGGGGTTTTTGCAATGGCGGTCTCTTTGACAAAAGGCGGAAACGTGTCTTTGAGTAAGGAAGCTCCAAATCTCACGTCGATTTTGATCGGGTTGGGGTGGGACGCGCGTTCCACGGACGGCGGAGATTTTGACTTGGACGCGAGCTTGTTCATGCTTGGGGAAAACGGCAAAGTTCGTTCCGACTTGGATTTCATCTTCTACAACAATTTGAAGTCGGCCGACGGCTCCGTGGTTCACACGGGAGACAACCGCACCGGCGTGGGAGAAGGCGACGACGAGGCCATAAAAGTGGAGCTGACAAAGGTCCCCGCCAGCGTCAGCCGCCTGGCGGTCGCCGTGACGATTCACGAAGCCGACGCGCGCAAGCAGAATTTCGGTATGGTATCCAACGCTTTCATCCGCGTCGTCAACCAGGCGGATCAGAAAGAAATCACCCGTTACGACCTGTCCGAGGACGCCAGCGTCGAAACGGCGATGATCTTCGGCGAGGTGTACCGTCATGGAGGGGAATGGAAGTTCAAGGCCATCGGGCAGGGCTACAAAGGCGGCCTGGGACCGTTGGCGAGCAGTTTCGGGGTTAACGTCTGAATGACGAGTGGTCAGTGAGAGAGTGAGATGTTGCCGTGGGGAACTCCGTGTTGTTCACCGCGGAGGAATTGCTGCCCTATCGGGTTGGCGCGCTCCTGTACGTGCCGGCCCTTCAGGAAAACACCGCGGGGAAAATTTGTGCTGGCGCTTTCCCCTGCCTGAACTCCGTGGCTCTGTGCCTGGAGGACGCGATAACCGAGCAAGGGGTGGAGCGGGCTGAGGAGCAGTGCCGCAGAACTTTGACCCTGTTGTTCGCGCACAAGGGAGCTTTGCCTTTGATCTTCGTCAGGGTGCGTGGCTGCCGGCAGGCCGTGAGGATAACGGAAACCCTGGGCGAAGCGGCGGGCGCGCTGACGGGCTTTATCTTTCCCAAGTTTAGCCTCGCCAACGCGGAGGAGTATTGTGAATTTATCCAAACGGCAAACCAGCGGCGCGGCCTGCCGTTGTATTTTATGCCCATTCTGGAGAGCGGGGAGATCATGGCCCTTGATTCACGAGGGCGGTCTTTGCTGAGTCTTAAAGCGCTGCTGGACGCCTGCAGCCGGTACGTCTTGAACGTGCGCGTGGGCGCTATGGATTTTTGCAGTCTCTACGGCCTGCGAAAAACGGTGAAGCAGACCATTTACGACATCGGCGTCGTGAGAAATGTTTTGACGGACATTTTGACGGTGTTTGCGGGTGATTACGTGGTGTCCGCTCCCGTTTGGGAGTACTTTCGCGGCAAAAAGGGCGGAGATGAGTGGGCGCTGGGGCTGAAAAGAGAACTCGAACTCGACTTCGCGAACGGCTTTGTGGGAAAAACGGCAATTCACCCGTCGCAGCTGGAACTGATTCACCGTTTTCTCAGGCCGTCGCGGGCAGACTGCGCCGACGCGAAAAACATCCTGAATTGGGGTGGAGGCGGCTTTGGCGTCGCCAAGGGCTTCGAGGGGAACAGAATGAACGAGGTCAGCGTCCATGGCAAGTGGGCGAGAAAAATCTTGATGCTGGCCGAAGTCCACGGGGTGAGCGACCCTTGAGGATGGTGGGTGAAACCTATGACGAAAGACAACGGCTTTCCTGAGTTTTTGTCCGCCGCCCTGCGCGACAGCCCACAGGCGAAAAGGCCCGTCCTGATCTGCAACAAGCTGCTGGCCAAACACGTCCCGTCATCCCCTCGCGCCGCGCTGGACTATTTCAGGCGGCTGGGAGTACTTGCCGCCAAGACATGCCGGGGCGAAAAAGTTCTGGTTGTCGGGTTCGCGGAGACGGCGACGGCGGTAGGCGCGGCGGCGGCGGCGGAGATTCCCGGCGCGGTTTACTGCCATACCACCAGAGAACTCCTGCCCCGCGATCGCCTGGTGGTTGAATTTCTGGAGGAGCACAGTCACGCGGTGAACCAGGCACTGTACCTGCGTCCGGAGCTTTGGAGGCGGTATGACAGGATCGTTTTCGTGGAGGACGAGATCACCACGGGCAAAACGATCCTGAACTTCCTGCGGGCCCTGCGGGAAAAGGAGGAAATCGCCCAGGGTGTTACCGTCGCAACGCTGGTGTTCAACGCCTGTGACGAGTCCGTGTTTTCGGCCTTCAACGCCCAAAGCTGCTCCTTGACCCGGCTGGACGGTTTTTTATCCAAGCCCATGCCCATTCCGGTGAGTACCGGAAGCCCTGAGCCTGCTCCCCTTTCGCCGGAACCTCCTTTAAATTTCTCTGTTCTGGGGCCGCCCGACCCCCGCTTGGGCGTTGGAGCGGAAGAGTACCGCGCCGGATGCGCCGCCTTGGCCCGCGAGGCTGCCGCGCGTATCGGCGGGGACGACTTGAGAGGCAAGCGCGTTCTCGTGCTGGGCACGGAGGAGTGTATGTATCCTGCCCTGGTTCTTGGGGCCGAGATTGAGGGCATCGCCGCCAGCGTCAGGTCCCACTCCACCACCCGCACCCCCATAGTCCCACAAGACAGCGAGGGATATCCCATACAGACCCGATACTCCTTCCCCAGCCTTTACGACAGAGGACGGACGACGTACCTGTATAACGTGGGCATTTACGACACCGTGGTGATTGTCACTGACGCGCTGACGGGCCCTGGTGCGGATAGTCTCGTCGCTTTGCTGCGGGCCCGGGGCAATAAAAAGATCTATTTCGTCAGGGCAGCGAACGCCGAAACTTTATCCGAGGAAGCGCTGATTGACGGGGAGGGGCCCAAGGCCCCTGGGGCGTGGGGCGGAGCCCCGCAAAGGGGTTAATCAGCGCTTCCTTAAATTAACCTGGGAGGCAGATGAGTTCAGGGTATGTCAATTACCCGCAAGGGCGTCACGTATCCAGCGCCATTCATCGAATTTCAGCGCCAGCGTGACGGCGGTGTAGACCCCTCCGCCCAACAGCACCGCCCCCACGCACCACCCTATTCGGAATGTCAGGCTCGCTGAAGGCGCGTAGGGCAGCAGGCGGATGTAGAGGGTCAAGGTCAGAACCAAGATCGCCAAGGCCGCCGCCATCTTTCCTGCCCAGGGTCCTGGCACAACCGCCAGAGGACGCCTAACCCATGCTTTCACGTATCGGAGCCCTGCCAGGCCCGAAAGCGAAAAGGCCACGCTGGGAGCCAGGGCCAGTCCTCCATAGCCCATCGGGAACATCAAAATGAAGGAAAGACCCGCCGTGCAGGCGACGCTGAAAAACGTAAGCGAAAAGGCCGCGCGCGGCATGGAAAGCGCGTAAAGTCCCCGCATGACCACCGTTGTGCAGGCCATACCCGGCAGGCCCAAGGCGCTCAGGCACAGCGCGTAGGTGGTGGCTTGCCAGGCGTGCTCTCCGAAGGCACCCCGGACAAAAAGCAGGTGCACGAAGGGCCCCGAGACCGCGGCTAGTCCGACTGTCGCGGGCAGGACGATAAAGAGGGTAAAGCGGACCGCCTCACCCAGGACGGAGATAAATCGCTCCGGTTCCGCCGCCCGCGAGAGTCGGGGGAGCACCGCCTGAGATATAGCGATGACGAAGAGGCCGAGAGGAAGCTGAAGCACCCGATTGGCGTAGTTCAGCACTGAGATGCTCCCCTCCTCCAAGAAGGACCCCAGCATTCGGCTGATGACAGGGTTAATCTGGTTCAGGGAGAGCCCCGCCGCATAGGGAAGGAAAAGGGCCATCATCCGTCGAAGGTCGGGGTCGGAAAAATCGGGGCGTTGAGGGATCAGAAGCGCGCCGAGGCGGCGCCCCCACAGCCATTGGGTGAGGAAATGGGCCGCGCCCCCCATCAGGACGGAGAACGTCAAGCCCAGAACGCCGAAACGCCCCGCGAAAAAAGGCGCGGAGGCCAGAAACACCAAATTGCTGAATGCGGGCGCGAGGGCGGGAACGAAAAACGACCCTAGGCTGTTCAGCGTTCCCATCGCCAGGGCTGCCAGGGAGATCAGGAAAAGGAAAGGAAACGTCCAACGGGTGAGGCTTGCAGCCAGGCGGGAGGCATCCGGACTGAATCCCGGAGCCATGACAAGGGTCAGGAACGGCGCGGCGACAATACCAGCAAGGACAACGGCCAAGGAGGCGCCCATGAGGACGCTCATGGCCTGCCGAGCGAGGGACAAGGCGCGTTCTCGGCTCGTTTCGAGGGCCTTGGAGAACACGGGAACGAAGGCTGCCGACAGCGCTCCCTCCGCCACCAGTTGGCGGGAGAGGTTCGCTAGAGTATAGGCGACGTTGAAGGCGTCGAGCTGCCCGGAAGCGCCGAAAAGGGCCGCCGTCAGAACCTCCCGCGCCAGGCCCAGCACGCGGCTGATGCCTGTTCCCGCCATCATCGAGAGAGCGTGACG